>NZ_JBIURV010000017.1:0-198724 GCF_044741025.1 Streptomyces sp. NPDC088246 | reverse complement strand
CCGGGTGGAGTGGCCCGCGGCGTTGTCGATGGAGCCCGACCAGGTGCCCAGGTAGCCGGCGGGTATGGGGCCGTCGCTGTTCCTCTTCTCGTCGGAGGGGGAGGGATCCGCCTCCGGGGACGACGGATCGTCGGTGACGGGGGAGTCCGAGGCGGTGGGGGACGGGTTGGGCGTCGGCCCCTTGTCGTTCATGAGCGCGTAGACGGAGCCGCCCGCACCGATCGCGACGAGCACGGCGATCGCGACGAGGGCGATGGTCGAACCCCTTCCGCGGCGGGCAGGTTCGGGGCCGGGCTGCGGGGCGGCGGGGTAGCCGGGACCGTACAGGGGTGTGGAGCCGAAGCCGGGTTGTTGCTGCTGCTGCGGATATCCGTAACCGGCGTAGCTCTGCTGGGTGCCGAAGGCCTGGCCGGGGTGCTGCTGGGCGGGCAGCTGCGGATAGCCGTACGCGGGGGAGGGCGGCCCGTGGGGCGGGGCGGGCGTGGGGGCGGGTGTCGTCGGGGTGCCGGTCATCGGGGGGAGCGTGTGGCCGGCGCCGGGTGTCTGCGGGGCGGGGCGGTCCGTGGGTGCTTCGGGCGCCTCGGGAGCTGGGGGCGCTGCGGGTGTTGCCGGTGCCGCGTCCGCTTCCTCCGGGTCCTCGGAGTCCAGCAGTTCCACGGCGTGGCGGCCGAGTTGGGCGATGAGCACGCCCGGGAGCCAGGGCTCCGTCGTGTCGCCGTCGGCCAGGCGTTCCAGGATCGCGTCCGTCGTCGGGCGGGCGGCAGGGTCCTTGTGCAGGCAGTCCCTGACCAGTTCGACGAGGTCCACCGGGACGCCGGTCAGGTCCGGGTCCTCCTGCGCGATCCGGAACATCTGCGCGTGCACGCCGCTGTCGGACGCCCCGAACGGCAGTCGGCCGGCCGACGCGTACGCCAGCACCGATCCGAGACAGAACACGTCGCACGCCGGGGTCACCCGCTCGCCCCGCACCTGCTCGGGCGCCATGAAGCCGGGCGAACCGACCAGGGCCCCGGTGCGGGTGAGGCCGCCGCCTTCGGCGACGGTGTCGAGTGCCCGGGCTATACCGAAGTCGATGACGCGCGGTCCGTCGATCGTCAGCAGGATGTTGGAGGGCTTGAGGTCGCGATGGATGAGCCCGGCGGCGTGGATGGCCTGGAGGGCGTGGGTGAGACCGGCACCCAGGATGTGGACCGAACGCTCGGGCAGGGGGCCGTACGCACGGGAAGCCGGTCCCACGGGGGCGCCCGCGCGGCCGGAGACGGTGGCCCGGAGGGAGGGCCCGGCGACGTATCCGGTCGCGACCCAGGGCACGGCGGCCTCGGTGTCGGCGTCCAGCACGGCGGCGGTCCAGGCGGAGCCGACCCGGCGGGCGGCGTGCACTTCCTGGCGGAAGCGGTCGCGGAACTCCTGCTGTTCGGCGAGTTCGCCGCGTACCAGCTTGATCGCCACGGTGCGGCCGCGGTCGGAGCGGGCCAGATAGACCTGGCCCATGCCGCCTGCGCCGAGCCGGCCCAGCAGGCGGTAGGCGCCGATGCGTTGTGGGTCGGTGGGCGCGAGCTTTTCCATGGTGTGCGTCCTCCCCCGTGCGGCGATACGCCGGAACGCGTTGAGAATAGCGGCGCGCGGTGTGCCCCTGCGGGCGTGGTTTCCAGGCCCGCCCGTGGGGTGCCCCCCGGTCCTGCCTCCTGCTCGGTCCTCAATCGCCGGGCGGGCCGGATTCGGCGCCCGTCACAGAGACGGTCACCGGACGGCCCCCGGTTCCCGCTGCCCGCCCCCACCCACGGCGCCGACCCGACACCCTGCCCACCAAAGCGCCCCACGCCATACAAGGTGGCCATGTCGAGCCGCTCCCGGCGCGACCTACGCTCACCGCATGACCCCTCATGCCCCGCATGCCCCGCATGTCGACCCCGCTGCCGGTGCGGCCGTGAAGGCCGCCGACCGCGCGCACGTGTTCCACTCCTGGTCCGCCCAGGGTCTGATCGACCCGCTCGCCGTCGCCGGCGCCGAGGGGGCGTACTTCTGGGACTACGACGGCAACCGCTACCTGGACTTCACCAGCGGCCTCGTCTACACCAACATCGGATACCAGCACCCCACCGTCGTCGCCGCGATCCAGGAGCAGGCGGGCAAGCTCGCCACCTTCGCCCCCGCGTTCGCGATCGAGGCGCGTTCCGAGGCCGCACGCCTCATCGCCGAGCGCACCCCCGGCGACCTGGACAAGATCTTCTTCACCAACGGCGGTGCGGAGGCCGTCGAGAACGCCGTCCGGATGGCCCGGCTGCACACCGGCCGTACGAAGGTGCTCTCCGCCTACCGCTCGTACCATGGCGCCACCTCCACCGCGATCAACCTGACCGGTGACCCGCGCCGCTGGCCGTCCGACAACGGCTCGGCGGGCGTCGTCCGCTTCTGGGCCCCGTTCCTCTACCGCTCGCCGTTCCACGCCGAGACCGAGGCCGAGGAGTGCGCCCGCGCGCTCCAGCACCTGGAGGACACCCTCGCCTTCGAGGGCCCCGCCACCATCGCCGCGATCGTTCTGGAGACGATCCCCGGCACGGCGGGCATCATGACGCCGCCGCCCGGCTACCTCGCGGGCGTACGCGAGATCTGCGACCGGTACGGAATCGTCTTCATCCTCGACGAGGTGATGGCCGGCTTCGGGCGCACCGGCAAGTGGTTCGCCGCCGACCACTTCGACGTGGTGCCGGACCTGATGACGTTCGCCAAGGGCGTCAACTCCGGTTACGTACCGCTCGGCGGCGTCGCCATCTCCGCCGAGATCGCGGCCACCTTCGAGACCCGCCCCTATCCGGGCGGACTGACCTACTCCGGTCACCCGCTGGCCTGCGCCGCCGCTGTCGCCACCATTCATGTGATGGAGGACGAGAAGGTCATCGAGAACGCCGCCCACATCGGCGAGACAGTCCTCGGCCCCGGCCTGCGCGAGCTCGCCGAACGCCACCCGTCGGTCGGCGAGGTCCGCGGCCTCGGCGCGTTCTGGGCGCTGGACCTGGTCCGCAACAAGGAGACCCGCGAGCCGCTGGTCCCGTACAACGCGGCGGGCGAGGCCAACGCGGCCATGGCGGCCTTCGGCGCGGCGGCGAAGAAGAACGGTCTGTGGCCCTTCATCAACATGAACCGCACCCACGCCGTTCCGGCCTGCAACGTCACCGAGGCCGAGGCCAAGGAGGGCCTCGCGGCTCTCGACGCGGCGCTGTCGGTCGCGGACGAGTACACCGTGTAGCGGCGGGCCCGCGCACCCCAGCAGTACGGCGCCCCTCCCCTGCCCGGATCCGGGCACGGCGACCCTGGCTTAAGGTGACCCAAGCCGAAAAAGGGGAAGGGGCGCCATGGGCGCGAGCGGAGCTGTAACCCGCAGTACGCTGCGGCAGCAGATCGCGGACGCGCTGCGTGACGAAGTGCTTGCCGGGCGTTTGCAGCCGGGACGGGAGTTCACCGTCAAGCAGATCGCCGAGCAGTACGGTGTCTCGGCGACTCCGGTACGCGAGGCGCTCTTCGATCTCTCCGCGCAGGGCCTGCTCGAATCGGATCAGCACCGCGGTTTCCGGGTGCGTGAGTTCACCGTCGCCGACTACCGGTCGATGGTCGAGGCCCGCACCTTGGTCATGGACGGAGTCATCCGCGGCATCTTCCACGGGCCCACGCTGTCGTCCGCGCAGACGGCGGCGTACCCGGACTGCCTGGTCTCCGTACGCCGCAGGGCCCAGGAGGCCGCACGGGCGGCGCAGGGCGGCGACCTCGACATCCTCATCGGCTACGACCTGCGTTTCTGGCGCGAACTGGGCGCGCTCGTGGGCAACACGTACATCAACGATTTCCTGCACCGGCTGCGCGTCCAGGCCTGGGTGTTCGCGGTGCCGTACCTGCGCCATGACACGGGCGCCCGGGACTGGCTCTGGCACGGCCATCCGGAACTGGTCGCGGCGGTCACGCTCGGCAGCCACGACGCGGTGCGCGCGGTGATCGACGACTTCAACGCACACGCGCTGAACTGGGCGGACCGGCTCGCGGCCGGAAACCTCTCGCACCCGGGCCGCGGGCCGCAACCGGCCGGGCAGGCACCGGCCCCCGGGGCGTCGGAGTTGGAGTCTCCGACGCGCTGACCGCACGTCAGGAGCCATAGCCCCCAAGCGCCGAGCATGCCGGCCGGGGCCACGGGCCACGACCGGCCCCTACCCGCAACCCTCGGCCACTGTGCGCGACGAGCCCGCCGCATTACGCTGTCCCGACCGTTGTGAATATTCCGATGCGCACCCGTGGGAGAGCGAGACTTCGTGGCCTGTGACCTGTGGCTGGTCCCCCTCGTCGATGTGCTGTGCCACAGCCCCGACAACCCGTTCGCCGAAGAGATAGCCGTCTACGACAAGGCACTGGGCGAGGCAGGACTGCCGCCCGTCCCCGTGTACGCCTACATGCCGGGCCTGACCGGCGAGGTCGCCCCGGTCGCGGGCTTCGACTACGACGCACTGCATTTCCTGCGCCGCGCCCATCTGCTCCAGCTCAGCGGCCTCGCCGTCACGCCCGTCGACGAACTGGGCGGGGACTACGAGCAGTTGCTGGAGATGTTCGAGGCGACGGCCCGGCAATCCCACCTGGTCTGGCACTACGACCATGCGGGGGCGTACGTTCCGCTGGACTTCGCCGTCCCGCTCTCCAACGACGACCTGCTGGAGGGCGGCGGCCCGCTCGGCTCCGCGCACGGGCTGCTGCGGGAGCTGGAGTTCGTCGCCTGGTCCATCGGCATCGACCCGGCGAACCCGCCGGCCGCCCCGCTGCCGCCCGCCGCACCGACCTCCCTGGAGGAGCCGGCGGGCCCGATTCCGTACGACGACAGTCCGTTCGCCCGTGAGCGGCACGTCTGGCTGGGCCTGCACGCGGCGGCCACCCGCAGTCTCGCCCAAGGCTCCATGATCATCTTCAGCTGAAGCCGGCAGTCGGGGCGGTTACCGGTACGGGTGCCGAGGCGGTCACGCGCCTCCGGTGTCACCGCGGTGGGATCACCGGGGGGACTCCGGGGGCCGCTGCCGTGGCATGTTCGGCCTGGTCATCGTCTGCATCGGGAACCGCCCTGGCGGCGCCCCCTGGTCCGTGCGGCCGCCGCCCCCGCTGCCCGACGACAGCGCCTGCATCCCCATCGGTGCGGGCCCGGCCCGGAACTCCACCATCCAGTCCGCGGTCTCGGTCCGTACGAGCTCCGTGACGTCCTCCGAGAACCGCCGCAGCACCTGTAGACACCGTTCGGCGGCCTCGCTGGCCGTCCCCTCGGTCGGTCCGAGCACCTCCCGTACGCACTCCGACGCCCAGTCGAACTGCAGCACCTGAAGGCGCCGCTGCACGGCCTGGGCGGTGGCGAGGTTTCTTATCCAGCCCGAGGTCAGGCCGAAGTACCGGTCGCAGGCCATGCAGGCGGCGCCCAGCAGCAGCGACAGATAGCCCCAGCCCGCCGCCCCGCCCAGCGCCCCGGTGAGATCGAGCAACGGCAGCGCGGCGCCCGCCACCGCCCCGGCCGCCGTACCGATCCGCAGCGCCCTGGCCCCGCGCCGCTTCCACACCCGGTCGCGCAGATACCAGCCGGCGGTGTGCAGCGCATCGGCCTCGACCCAGCGGTACAGCTCGTCGAGGCGTTCGGCGGGTTCGCCCCAGTCGCCGAGCGGGAACGGCGTGCCGGTCAGATCCCGGCCCCGTGCGCCCCGGCCGCGTGTGCCGGAGCCCGAGCCGGTCGGACCGGGCTCGTTGCGGGGCGGCCCTTCGGGCTGCATCTCCGGCTGACTCACCGGGGTACTCCTCTGCATTCTGCGTAGCGACACCTGATGTGTGGCGGTGTGTTCGACGGTGGGCTGATCACTGCTCTCCGGCGCGGCCGACTGTCCCGCGTACGTAACCTTGCGTGACGAGCGGTGCGCCTGTGTGTCCTGAGCGCATGCCCTTCCTACCGCCGAATGGTGGGCCGTGGGGTCGAAATCGCGGTATTCCCGGGTGTCCAGGGTCTGTGATCAGGTATAGGACTCTCGCCGACGTTGCCTGGAACTCACTCGAAAGAGTTGCTCGCCAGTGGGTGGGGCGCGCTGCGCGGCGACCACGTAGGCTCGGCGTACCGAAACATTTTGTCGTCGAATTGCCAGGAGTGACCGTGATTCCCGGTGGTGGTCAGCCCAATATGCAGCAGCTGCTGCAGCAGGCACAGAAGATGCAGCAGGATCTCGCCGCGGCCCAGGAGGAATTGGCCAGGACCGAGGTCGAGGGTCAGGCGGGTGGTGGTCTGGTGAAGGCGACCGTGACCGGCTCCGGCGAGCTCCGTGCTCTGGTGATCGACCCCAAGGCCGTCGACCCGGAGGACACCGAGACGCTCGCGGACCTCGTCGTCGCCGCAGTCCAGGCAGCGAACGAGAACGCGCAGCAGCTCCAGCAGCAGAAGCTGGGCCCGCTGGCCCAGGGTCTGGGCGGCATGCCCGGCCTCCCCTTCTGACGCTTCTGATCCTTCAGATCTCTTCTGGCCTGCGATCCGAACTCGTAAGTTGTATTCATAGCTCATTCCGGGAAGGCGTTCCGTTGTACGAAGGCGTGGTTCAGGACCTCATCGACGAGTTGGGCAGGCTGCCCGGCGTCGGTCCCAAGAGCGCGCAGCGGATCGCTTTCCACATCCTGCAGGCCGAGCCGACCGATGTGCGCCGCCTTGCCCATGCCCTCCTGGAGGTCAAGGACAAGGTCCGGTTCTGTTCGGTCTGCGGCAATGTCGCCCAGCAGGAACAGTGCAACATCTGCCGCGACGCGCGCCGCGACCAGACGGTCATCTGTGTGGTCGAGGAGCCGAAGGATGTCGTCGCGATCGAGCGGACCCGTGAGTTCCGGGGCCGGTACCACGTGCTCGGCGGCGCGATCAGCCCGATCGAGGGCGTCGGCCCCGACGATCTGCGCATCCGCGAGCTGCTCGCCCGTCTCGCCGACGGCTCGATCACGGAGCTGATCCTGGCCACCGACCCCAACCTGGAGGGCGAGGCCACCGCGACGTACCTGGCGCGGATGGTCAAGCCGATGGGCCTGCGGGTCACCAGGCTGGCCAGCGGCCTGCCGGTGGGCGGCGACCTGGAGTACGCGGACGAGGTCACCCTGGGCCGCGCCTTCGAGGGGAGGCGCCTGCTCGATGTCTGATGCCTTCACGATGACGACGTCCGATGTTCTTGCATCGGCTCACGACGGCTTTACGTTCAGCGACGCTATGTTCTACTCACCGTTCGCGACCGTGCCCACGGGAGGTCCCCTCGATGTCTGACGCCACGCTGAACTCCGTCACGCAGGACCCGGACGACTTCGCCGTCCAGATCGCCGACCAGATCAAGACGTTCATTGTCGCGGTCACCGAGGTGTCCAAGGTCGAGGAGCCGGAGGAGGCCGTCCCCGTACTGCTGCTCCAGATCTCCCAGCTGCTGCTGGCGGGCGGCAGGCTCGGTGCGTACGAGGACATCGTCCCCGACGAGCGCTACGAGCCGGATCTGGGCGCCGAGCCGGACGCCGACGGCCTCCGCGAGCGGTTCGCCGCCCTGCTGGAGCCGATCGACGTCTACTCCGAGGTCTTCGACCCGTACGAGCCCCGCAAGGCCCCGGTGCCGGCCCGTATCTCCGACGACCTGGCCGACCTGGTCACCGACCTGCGCCACGGCCTGGCCCACTACGAAGAGGACCGCACGACCGAGGCCCTGTGGTGGTGGCAGTTCTCCTACTTCTCCAACTGGGGCTCCACCGCATCCGCCACTCTGCGCGCCCTCCAGTCCCTCATCGCCCACATCCGCCTCAACCAGCCCCTCCAGGAGCTGGACGGCCTGGACACGGACTCGGAGACCGCCGACGACGAGCTGGCCGAGGAGGCGGGCCGGGTGATGGCCGAGGAGATCGCGGGCCCGCTGGGGCTGCGACCGGTGCAGTAACGCCCGGCGCCCACCCACCCTTCACGGCAACGTGACACTCGACGTCCGAGTGTCACGTTGTCCGGTCTGTGGCAGTGCCACCGCGCGCGGGCGCGATCCGGACGACCACCCGCACAACCTCCGGCGGGAGCAGCGGGGGCTCCATTCGTCGCCTTCGCCGTCGCTCGCGGCTGAATCGTCGCAGGTCGGCCCGGGGCTCAAGCCTCGGGCTCCGAGCCCTTTTCTTTAGGAATGGGTGGTTGGGTTCGATCCCACCCGCCCTCCCAAGTCCCCTGCACACACGTGCGGGTGACGTTCCGTGATCTGCTTGCGTCACAGCGTGCGCGCGTTCTGGCGTTCTCGCTCGCGGACCTGCTGATCGCGTCGACCGCGCAGCGGCACGGCGTCACCGTCCTGCACTACGACGAGGATTACGACCGGATCGCCGAGATCACCGGGCATCCGCGCCGCTGGGTCGTCGAACCCGGATTGGCGGACCGGACCGAGTAGCCCGCCTTCGCCTCCCTGTCGTCAGCCCCCGTCGCACCGCAGATCACCCGCCCGCATGAACCCCAGCTGCGCACCGTTGTCCGTGCGCGACACACGCCACAGCTCGTCCGCGCCCTGGCGGGTGCCGTTCACCGGGGTGCCCTGATCGGGGCGTCGGCATGGGTGGCGAAGCAGGTGCCGCCCGCGTGGGCGGGGGCGGCGGCCAGGGGACGGCGGAGAGGGCCAGGATTACGGGGAGCGCGCGGAGCGGCTTACGCATGGCGGGGGCCTCCGAAGGGCGGACCGTAAGGTTCCGGTCCACGCTGGAGGTGGGTGGCTCATGAATCGGGGACCCGGCGCACCGCGCGTGTGGGCCAGGCCACATACGGGAGTAAGGGCCCGATCGGCGGGCAGCAGCCCCGTACGAGCGGTTCGGGGCGGCACACCGATGATCACGTGTTGAGCGGGACATCTCACCATGTGGTATCGGCGGGGCGTTTCCGGACTGCTCGTTAAACTGAGTCGACCGCAGTAATGGACTGAGCGAGGAGCGCACGTGGGCCTTGTCGTGCAGAAGTACGGAGGCTCCTCCGTAGCCGATGCCGAAGGCATCAAGCGCGTCGCCAAGCGAATCGTCGATGCCAAGAAGAACGGCAACCAGGTGGTTGTCGTGGTGTCAGCGATGGGCGACACGACGGACGAGTTGATCGATCTCGCCGAGCAGGTATCCCCGATCCCTGCCGGGCGTGAGTTCGACATGCTGCTGACCGCCGGAGAGCGGATCTCCATGGCCCTGCTGGCGATGGCGATCAAAAACCTGGGCCACGAGGCCCAGTCGTTCACAGGTAGCCAGGCAGGCGTCATCACCGACTCGGTCCACAACAAAGCGCGCATCATCGATGTGACGCCGGGCCGTATCCGTACGGCGCTGGACGAGGGGAACATCGCGATCGTCGCGGGGTTCCAGGGTGTGTCCCAGGACAAGAAGGACATCACCACCCTCGGCCGCGGCGGGTCCGACACCACCGCGGTCGCGCTCGCGGCCGCACTGGATGCCGAGGTCTGTGAGATCTACACCGATGTGGACGGTGTCTTCACCGCCGACCCGCGGGTCGTGAAGAAGGCCCGGAAGATCGACTGGATCTCCTTCGAGGACATGCTGGAGCTGGCCGCGTCCGGCTCCAAGGTGCTGCTGCACCGGTGCGTGGAGTACGCACGCCGCTACAACATCCCGATCCACGTCCGCTCGTCCTTCTCCGGACTGCGCGGAACCTGGGTCAGCAACGAGCCGCAAGGGGACCAGAAGGTGGAGCACGCGATCATCTCCGGAGTCGCCCATGACGTCTCCGAGGCCAAGATCACTGTCGTCGGCGTGCCCGACAAGCCGGGCGAGGCCGCCGCGATCTTCCGCGCCATCGCGAACGCGGAGGTAAACATCGACATGGTGGTGCAGAACGTCTCCGCCGCGTCGACCGGTCTGACCGACATCTCGTTCACGCTGCCGAAGTCCGAGGGCCGCAAGGCCATCGACGCCCTGGAGCGCAACCGCGGCACCATCGGCTTCGAGTCGCTGCGCTACGACGACCAGATCGCGAAGATCTCCCTGGTCGGCGCCGGTATGAAGACCAACCCGGGTGTCACGGCGGGCTTCTTCGAGGCGCTGTCGGACGCCGGTGTGAACATCGAGCTCATCTCGACGTCCGAGATCCGCATCTCGGTGGTCACCCGCGCCGACGACGTCAACGAGGCCGTGCGCGCCGTGCACACCGCCTTCGGTCTCGACAGCGATTCCGACGAGGCCGTCGTCTACGGGGGCACCGGCCGATGACCGCCCGCCGTCCTTCGCTCGCGGTCGTCGGAGCGACCGGGACGATCGGCGGCGTCATGCTCCAGATCCTTTCGCAGCACGCGGATGTCTGGGGCGAGGTGAAACTGATCGCCTCGACGCGTTCGGCCGGACGCAAGCTGGTCGTGCGCGGCGAGGAGAGCGAAGTCCTCGAACTCACCGAGGACGTCTTCGACGACGTCGACGTGGCGCTGTTCCTGGTACCCGACGCCGTCTCCGCACAGTGGGCGCCGATCGCCGCCGCCAAGGGCACGGTCGTCATCGACGACTCCGCCGCGTTCCGGCTGGACCCGGACGTTCCGCTGGTCGTGCCCGAGATCAATCCGCATGCCGCGCGGATCAGGCCGCGCGGCATCGTCGCGAGCCCGAACTGCACGACACTCTCGCTGATCGTCGCGGTCGGCGCGCTGCACGCCGAATTCGGGGTGCGGGAACTGGTCGTCTCCTCGTACCAGGCGGTGAGCGGGGCGGGGCGGGACGGTGTCGCGGCGCTGCGCGAACAACTGTCGATGGTGGCCGGTACGGAGTTGGGCACGAAGCCCGGAGACGTACGCCGGGCCCTGGGGGACACGGAAGACAGCCCCTTTGCCGCGCCGGTGGCCCTCAATGTGGTGCCCTGGGCCGGGACCGAGGCCGGGGACGGCTGGTCGTCGGAGGAACTGGCGATCCGCGAGGAGTGCCGCAAGGTCCTGGACCTGCCGAGCCTGCGGGTGGCGGCGACCTGTGTCTACGTACCCGTCATCGCGACGCATTCGATGTCCGTGCACGCACGGTTCGAGAACGAGATCGCGGTCGACCGGGCCCACGAGATTCTGGCGACGGCGCCGGGCGTGGTGCTCTACGACAGCCCGGCGGCGGGGGACTTCCCGACACCGTCCGACGTCGTCGGCACCGATCCGACCTGGGTCGGACGGGTGCGCAGGTCGCTGGACGATCCCCGGGGCCTGGAACTGTTCGTCTGCGGCGACAACCTCCGCAAGGGAGCGGCGTTGAACGTGGCGCAGATCGCCGAATCGGTGGCTGCCGAATTTCCCCGGGTCTGATTCGAACCTGTTTTGTACTCTCTGTGAATGCCCTGTGAGCAAGTTGAAGGTCTGAACCTCTTGAGCTGGGGTGTCGGGGTATCCGACGATGACCTTTCGGCCTGCTGCAACCGTCGGCCGGAGGGCACGCGTCTATGCGGTCACGTCTTGCACGGCGGCGCATATTCGGGGCATTTGTGGAAGAGCAGGTACGTATGAGGGCATGTCGCACTGCGACGAACGCGGTGCCGCGCGCGTACAACCCTGACGGGGGGAAACGTGTCCAACTGGCGTGGCAGAGGTTCTCGATATCACAGTGGTGGGCCCCTTGCGTGGCGCTTCGGTGCGTCCGCTCAGACGGCCCCGCGCACCCGGCGGTATGCCGGTGATTGCGCCCATGCCCGCTGCACGTCCCACACGGCTGCCGTCACAGCGCGAGGGCGCTGAGGAGAGCGTGGCTGCCGGAACCACGGTCGACCATCTCACCGAGACCTATCGGGCCCACTACCGTTCGCTGCTGGGTCTCGCGGCTCTGCTCCTGGATGACACCGCCTCATGTGAGGACGTCGTGCAGGAGGCCTTCATCCGCGTGCACTCGGCGCGCAGCCGGGTACGGGACCCCGAGAAGACACTCGCGTATCTGCGCCAGACCGTCGTCAATCTGTCGCGCTCCGCGCTGCGCCGCCGCATCCTCGGGCTGAAGCTGCTGTCCAAGCCCATGCCGGACATGGCGAGCGCGGAAGAGGGCGCGTACGACCAGCTGGAGCGGGACGCGCTGATCAAAGCGATGCGGGGGCTGCAACGGCGCCAGCGGGAGGTGCTGGTGCTGCGTTACTTCGCGGATATGACGGAGGCCCAGGTGGCCGAGACGCTGGGCATATCCCTGGGCTCGGTCAAGGCCTACGGCTCCCGTGGGATCGCGGCGCTGCGCGTCGTGATGGAGGCGCAGGCATGAGTTGGCGCTACCGCAGGAACGAGAACAGCCACGAGCGTGAGCATCGGATTGACCGGACTGGAAACGGAATTGTGAACGACGGGCCGGAGAGCGCCTCGCATGTGAACCCGGACGTGAAGTCGGACGCGAACTCGCATACGGATCAAGCGGATCGGGACCTCGGGGATCGGGACCTCGCGTCGGTGGGAGGTGCGGGTGACCTCTGTGAGGGCGACGCAGCCGCTGAGACGGCCGAGCTCGGGGGGCTGAGCAGCCTCTTCGGCGAGGGCCCGGGCGCGGGTTCCGGTTCGGGGGGCGGTGGCGGCCCGGACATGGACGAGGTCGTGCTGCGCCGCATGCTGCGCGGGGCCGTCCAGCACATCGAACCCCGCGACGGCACCCTCGACCATCTGTACCGCGCGGTGCCCGCCCGGCGTGCCAGGCGGCGGCAGGCTGTCGTCGGTATGGCGGCAGCGGCGCTGCTCATCGGCACGGCGGTGCCGGCCTTCGTCCATGTCGCGAACTCCGACGGTTCGAGCACCGCCGACCCCGCCATAGCCGGACACGGCGAGCAGGCGCAGGGCGGCAGCGGCACCGACAACGGCTCCGGAGCCGGCGGGAAGAGCAGCGGCGGCAGCACCGACGGGCAGGCCGACGGCGCCGGGAACCAGCCGACGAGCACGAGCAGTCCGTCCGACAGCCGTGGCCAGGGCGCCGACGGCAACCTGGTCGGCGGGGCCGCCGACCCGGCCAACTCCGCGGCGGCCTCCATGCCGACCTGCGACCCGGGGCAGCTCGGTGTCGCCTCGGCCGAGACGGGCGCGGCGGGGGCCGACGGCACGGTGTACGGCACGTTCCGGATCGCCAATGTCTCCGGCACGGACTGTTCGGTGAGCAGCAGTGGCAGCGTGGGCTTCCAGGCGATGGGCGCGGCCGACCCGGCCAAGATCACGGTCGTCCAGCACACCGCGGGTGACGCGGCGGCCGGGCTGCCCGACCCCGCGCAGGAGCAGGGGACGGTGCTGCTGAAACCGTCCATGGCGTACGAGGTGAAGTTCGCCTGGGTGCCGAAGGACGCATGTCCGACCTCCGGAGGTTCACCGAGCCCGACACCGACGGACGGCGCGGGCGGCGCGGGCGGTGCCGCTGCCGCCGGTGCCGGTGCGGGTACCACTGACGGGACTTCGGATACGGCTGCGCAGCTCGGCAGCGAGGACGGCGGCGGGGCGCTGGACGGCAGCGTTGCCGTGACGCACACGCCGGAGGCGGGGGCGCCGGTCGCGGAGACGAAGATCGCCAACGCCTGCGCAGGCACGATCTACCGGACCGGGGTGCTGGCCCCCGCGACGTGACGCAGGGGCGGCGGCGTACGACGCATGCGTGAGGGGCCCGCCGGTCGATTCGGCGGGCCCCTCACGCATGCGTGTCTCAGGTGTCTGTCTCAGGCCGTGCCGGCGCTCACGTTGGAGTCGGCGGGATCGGTGGGGCCGGTGTCCGTGCCCGCGTCCTTGCCCGCATCTGCATCTGTATCCGTGTCCGCAGTCGAATCCGCGCCGTCGACGAGGCCCAGCTTCAGGTCCCGCGTCGCTTCGGCCTCGCGGCGGACCAGCCGGAACCACATGAAGAGCACGAACCCGGCGAAGACGAACCACTCGCCGGTGTAGCCGAGGTTCTGGAAGGCCTTCAGATCGAGCCCGGTGCCCTGTGGTGCGGCGGCCGGTACGGGACGCAGCGCGCCGCTGGAGCCGGCGTCCTGGAGCGTCACCCATGCGTCGTAGACGTCGTACGGGACGAGGTTGACCAGGGACGCGGCGCTGATCATGCCGAGCTGACCGTCCGGGAGCCCACCCGCCGCGTCGACGCCCGCGGTGCCGGCGTTCTCGGACGCCTGGAGGTCGCCGGTCACCGTGACCTCGCCGGTCGGTGCGGCGGGCACGGCGGTCTGGCCGGGCTTGCCGGGCAGCCAGCCGCGTACCACCGGCAGGGCCTTGCCGCTGTCCGTGCGGAGCATGTTCAGGACATAGAAGCCGCTCTTGTCGTCCAACTCCCGGCCGGGTACCAGGAACTGGTCGGCGTACCGGCCGGTGGCGGTGGCGGGGCGGCCCGAGGTCACCGTGTCGACGGGCAGGAGGTCGTCGATCGGCTTGGCGGCCCTCGTGCCCGGGGCGGGCTGCTCCTCGGCGGCGTCGTGCGTCTGCACGCGGTCCTCGAAGCGGCCGAGCTGCCAGGTGCCCATGAAGATGCAGAACGGGATGGCCAGCACGACGAAGAGGTTGATTCCCCACCATCGCGGGGTCAGCAGGAACCGGTACACCCCTCCACGGTACGGTCCCCGCTCCGGTCGCTCCGAGCGGGGTGCCGGGTGGGTGGCTTTGTTCACGAGTCGTGAAGTCACCTGTAGAGGGGTTTGGCCGGCTCCGGATCCACGGTGGGGCGATGTCGGTCTACCGGCGGCGGAATGCGGCGTCCAGCGTGGACGTGCTGATGTCCACACGTTGTCGGCGATGTTGACCGTGTGTCCGGGGCACGATCTCGTCGATGCGATCGAGCAGGTCGTTGGAGAGGCCGATGCCGTCGGCCGTCAGGTAGGACTCGAGGTGTTCCATGGCGCCCTCGTCGCAGGCATCGACCGTCACCGCGGTGCAGTTGTCGCCGGCCTCACACTGCCCCGGAACATCTCGTCAAGCGGGCACCGCGTCACCGAGGCCGACACGGCCTGCGCCGACCTCGCGATTCAGGAGCTCGGGAACAGGGGCCCGCCCGCCATGAGGCCGCCGTCGACAAGGAGGATGTGCCCGGTGACGTAGCTCGCCTTGCCCGAACCCAGGAACTGGACGGCCTCGGCGATCTCCTCCGGGGTACCCGCCCGGTGCATGGGCAGCACCGAATCGACCTCGGCGCGAGCCGTGTCGTCGCCGGTGAACCGCTCGTACATAGCGGTCCGGGTGTAGCCGGGCGCGACCGCGTTGACCCGGATGCCGTGAGCGGCGCCTTCGAGTGCGGCCGCCTTGGTGATGCCGACGACGGCGTGTTTGCTCCCCACGTACAAGGTCGCCCCGGGATAACCCATCAGGCCGAAGGTGGAGCTGACGTTGACGATGCTGCCGCCGCCCTGTTCCCTCATGACCCGGAACTCGTGCTTCAGGCACAGCAGCGTTCCCTTGACGTTGGTATCGAAGGTGGCCTGGTAAGCCTCGTCGGTCACCTCGGTGACAGGGCCGGGTGTTCCCTCGGTGCCGGCGTTGTTGAAGGCGACATCGATCCGCCCGAACCGTGCCACCGTACGGTCGACAAGGTCCTTCACCTCGGCGTCGAAGCGGACGTCGGCACGCACGAACTCGGCCGGGGCGCCGAGTGCGGCCAGCTCCCCGGCAAGCTGCCCACCCACGTCCTCATGGCGGCCGGAGACCACAAGGTTCGCGCCTTGACGGGCGTAGGCGAAGGCGGTGGCGCGCCCGATACCGGTAAGCGCGCCCGTGATAAGGACAACGGGATCAGACACGTCGAGGGTCCTTCCTGAAACCACCCGGGTGAACGACGGGCAAGCGGTTCGGAACCCGCACGACACCGGGTTCCTCTTCGGGCCGGGGCGTATCCCCCGGTACCCCGCAAGGAAGGTGTCCCAGCCGGACGACCGCCCCATCGGACCGGACCGCCGCATCCGTCGAACGGCGGCACTCGATGACCCGCACGGCCCACGGACGGCGGCCGGGACGGACGACCCGAAAGCCGACACGGCCCCGACCGTCACGCACAGTGCCCGCGTCACGGAATGTGTGCGGAACCATTTCTCGTGAATATCGCGGACGCTCCGACCTGCCCTCGTCTCCCGAGGCGGTGGACAAAGGCTGCTCCTGAAAGCGAGCGGAGCCAGGTGGGGTGCGGCCGCGGTGCCGGCGGGGCTGCCGGCTGTCGGCGGCGTCCGGCTCGGCGCCCCGCCGCGCAGCGTTGCTCGCCGGTCACCTCTTCGTCCTCGGTCACCTCTTCCTCCTCGGTCGCCGGACGGACTCACGATGGGCGGTGGCGGCGGTTTCGTGCGGGATTCGTGCAGGTGGGGACAGACGCCCCTATTCGCCGGACAGGCTCGAAGAGGCGGGGGCGCTGCCCGGGGCCAGGTGGCGCCGGGCGAAGTCGAGTTCCAGCCGGAACTGCTTGATCCGCTCCTCCACGACGAGCGAACCGTGTCCCGCGTCGTACCGGTAGACCTCGTGCACCGCGGCACGGCCCTTCAGCCGGTCCACGTAATTCTCGACCTGGCGGATCGGGCAGCGCGGGTCGTTGACGCCCGCCGAGATGTAGACCGGCGCCCGCACGGCGTCGACGTACGTCAGCGGGGACGAGGCCTCGAAGCGCTCGGGAACCTCCTCCGGCGTGCCGCCCAGCAGCGTGCGGTCCATCGCCTTCAGGTCCTCCATCTCGTCGTGATACGCCGTGACGTAGTCGGCGACCGGGACCGCCGCCAGGCCCAGGGTCCAGTCGTCCGGCTGCGTACCGAGGCCGAGCAGAGTCAGATAGCCGCCCCAGGAGCCACCGGCCAGGACCAGCTTCTCCGGGTCCGCGAGCCCCGACTTCACCGCCCACTCCCGTACCGCGGCGATGTCCTCCAGCTCGATCAGACCGACCCGGTGCTTGAGCGCGTCCGTCCAGGCGCGGCCGTATCCGGTGGAGCCGCGGTAGTTGACCCGGACGACCGCGTAGCCGTGGTCCACCCAGGCGGCGGGGCCGGAGGCGAAGGCGTCGCTGTCGTGCCAGGTAGGGCCGCCGTGGATCTCGAAGACGGTGGGAAGCGGGCCCTCCGCCGGGGCGGCCGGCCGCTGCACGAGAGCGTGGACGCGGCCCCCGGGCCCGTCCACCCACACGTCCTCCACCGGCACGGACGCCGGAGCCTTCAAGCCGGGCGGATCGAGCACCACCGCACCCGAGGTGGACCGGATGACGGGCGGCTGCGCGGCCGACGACCACAGGTACTCCACCGTGCCGTCGGGCCGGGCCGTGGCTCCCGACACCGAACCCGCGGGGGTATCCACCCGGACGGGAGCGCTGCCCGCTCCCGGCTCGTACCGCCACAGGTCGCTGCGGGCCTCGAAGCCGTGCACGATCAGCAGCGCGGAGGCGTCCGGATACCACTCGGCGCCCACATCACCGGGCAGGTCGATCGCGAGGTCCGTCTCCGTGCCCGTCATCGGATCCCAGATCATCGGCTCCCAGCGGCCCCGCCGCTGATGCCCGACCAGCAGCCTCGTGTCCCCAGGGAAGGGGGCGAAGCCCAGCACGGACAGGCCCAGCTCCTTCGTGCCGCCCTCGGTGTCGTCCAGTTCGGCGACCGTCGACCCGTCGGGCCGCACCACGCGCAGTGCGGAGTGCATCGCATCGCCGTGCTCGGTGTGCTCCAGGGCGATCAGCGTCCCGTCGTACGACAGGTCACCGACGCCCGCCGACTCGCGGTGGCGGTAGATCTCGACGGGCGCGGCCCCGGGCCGTACGACATGGATCGTCGTCCCGTCCTCGTCGGTCGACCGGCCGACCACCGCCGTACCGTCACGCCCGATCGCGAGGCCGGCCGGGTACGAGGCACCGAGACCGGGTGCCGCCGGCTCGTCCACCGCCTCCTCGCCCTCGCCGCCGTGGAACGGCTGGCGCATCCACACGCCGAACTCGTCCCCGTCGGTGTCGCTGAACCACCAGATCGACTCGCCGTCCGGTGTCAGCACGCCGTCAGTCGTGCCGTTCGGCCGGTCGGTCACCTGGCGCTGCTTGCCGGTCGCGCGGTCCCATGCGTACAGCTCGTACGTCCCTGTGGCATTGGAGACGAACAGCGCGCGGTCCGGCGCATCCTCCGCCCAGTCGGGCAACGACACCCGAGGCGCCCGGAAACGCTGCTCCCACTCCGGTACGGAAGCGGTCGCCGGAGCGGAATCGGTCGGCGGTGCGGTGGGGGCCGTCGAGCCAGTGATCTCAGTCATGTCCCCCATTCTGCGCCGGAACGCCGACAATTCGTTCGCGTCGCCCGCAGCCTGTGGATAACCTCCCGGGCATGAATGCACCGACCCCTGCCGACTGGCACGAGGCCAACCGTGCGCACTGGGACGAGCGGGTCCCCATCCACGCCGGGGGCGACTTCTACGACCTGGATTCCTTCCGCGCCGGCAAGGACGCCCTGCGCGACTTCGAACTCGCCGAGGTCGGGGACGTCACGGGCAAGTCGTTGCTGCATCTGCAGTGCCACATCGGGGTCGACACCCTCTCCTGGGCCCGGCACGGCGCCGCACACGTCGTCGGTCTGGACTTCTCCGAACCGGCCGTGGAGACCGCGCGCGGCCTGGCCCGCGAGCTGGGGTTCACCCAGGACCGGGCGGCGTTCGTCGCCGCCGATGTCCATGACGCCGCGCAGGCTGTCCCGGACTCGTCGTACGACATCGTCTACACCGGCGTCGGCGCGCTGAACTGGCTGCCCGACACCCGGCGCTGGGCCGAGACCGCCGCATCGCTCGTGGCGCCCGGCGGCTTCCTCTACCTCGCGGAGTTCCATCCGCTCACGGACTGCCTCGACGACTCGACCGGCGCGAAGGTCGTCCACGACTACTTCAGCCGTGACGCATGGGTGGACGAGACGCCGGGCACTTACGCGGACTTCGACGCACCGACCGTCCACAACCGCAGCGTCGAATGGCAGCACCCGATCGGCGACGTGGTGTCGGCGCTGGCCGCCGCCGGGCTGCGGATCGAGTTCCTGCACGAGCACGACGTCTCGCTCTTCGCCCGCTTCTCGGCGCTGGAGCGGCACGGCGACGGCTTCTACCGCTTCCCCGCGGACCGTCCGCGCATCCCGCTGATGTACTCGGTCAAGGCGTCGCGCCCGGCCGGCTCCTGACCGAAGGCCGGCACTCAAGGCCCGTTGTCAGTGGTGGGGGTGAGACTCGAACCATGACCACGACTGCTGATCTGCGCACCGCGGTGAAGACGTACTGGACCGCGGCCGGCAATCGCGACTGGGACACCTTCGCCACGACGCTCGCCGACGAGGTGCTGTACGACCTGCCGCAGATTCGCGAACGCATCCGCGGGAAGGAGCGGTACGTGCGGTTCAACCGGGAGTACCCGGGGGACCGGCAGGTCCGCTTCGAACGGGTCGTGGCCGACCGGGAGGGGCAGCAGGTCGCTGTCCGGACGCTTTTCACGGCCGGCCCGCAGGAGTTGCACGCCATCCACTTCTTCACGTTCGACGCGGAGGGGCGGATCAGCGAGATCACCGACTTCCGGCCCGAGCCGTACGAGCCCCCGGCGGGCCGGGAGCACCTCGTCGAGCGGTACTGAGGCCGATCGGACGGGGGCGGGGGACGAACGGGGTACGGGAGACGGGAGACGGGGAACGGGGAACGTGATGGCGGCGGTGGGCGTCAGCCGGGCCGCGGGTCCTCCGGTCGCCCCCTCGCCTCTGCCTTCGGCGTTGCCCTTTCCTCACCCTTGCTTTCGCCCCCGTCGCCCTCAATTGCCGGTCGGGCTCGATTCCTTGGGCCCTGCGCGGTCCCACCCGGGGGCGCGGACATCGACCGTCAGCGTGTTCATCACGACCTCTTCGCCGCACGTGCGGCAGATCCACGTCGCATCGAGATCGTGCGCGTGCGAGTCCTTGCGACCGGCCTCCGCCGCCGGTTCATGGATCATGACCACCGGCTGCTCCTCCAGCACCCACCGGTCGCCCCAGTCCAGCAGGGCCCGGATCACCGGTGCGAGGTCACGACCGGACTCGGTCAGGTGGTACTCGTAGCGCGGCGGCCGTTCGTTGTAGGGCCGTCGCTCGACCACCCCTGCCTGCTCCAGTGAGCGCAGCCGGGCCGCGAGGCGGTCCCGGGGCGCGCCGGTGTTGCGGGCGATCGCCTCGAACCGGTGGTTGCCGAAGAAGATCTCGCGCACCGCGAGCAGCGCCCATTTCTCACCCACCACATGCAGCGCGGCGGCGGCCGAGCACGGCCGGCCGGGCAGCGAGAACGCCGGGACGGTGGGGGCGTGGGGTTCCTGTGCAGTACTCATCACTACAAGGTTGCCATCTCAAACTCACCGGCGCTACCTTGCCGTCATGACAGTTGGAGAATCAAACGCACCACCTTCCGTGGTTGCCTCCGCGACTGACCGCGCGGCTGCCCCGGCCTCCTCACGTGCCACCGTCTGGATCATTTCGGCCGGTGTCTTCGTCGTGAATCTCGACCTGTTCATCGTCAATGTCGCGGTCCCCGCCCTCGGCGACGCCTTCGACGGCAGCTCGCTCGCCTCGCTGTCCTGGGTGCTCAACGCGTACGCGATCGTCTTCGCCGCTCTGCTCGTCGTCGCGGGCCGGCTCGCCGACCGGTACGGACACCGCCGAGGCTTCCTTCTCGGTCTTGCGGTCTTCACCGCCGCCTCCGCGCTCTGCGCAGTCGCCCCCGGCGTCGGCTGGCTGGTGGCCGCCCGCGTCCTGCAGGCCGTCGGAGCCGCCGCCCTCATGCCGACGTCGCTCGCCCTCCTGCTCGTCAACACTCCGGCAGAGCGCCGCCCCCGGGCCATCCGTAGTTGGGCGGCGATCGGCGGCATCGCGGCCGGTCTGGGGCCGGTGGTCGGTGGCGTACTCGTGGAAGCGGACTGGCGCTGGGTCTTCCTCGTCAATGTGCCGGTCGGTGCGATCGGCCTGATCGCGGGCGCCCGGTGGCTGCCCGATGCCCGCCCGCACCGCGAGGGTCCCTTTCCGGACCTCTTCGGTGCCGTTCTGCTCACCCTCGCCATCGGCGCACTGGCGCTCGCCCTGGTCAAGGCCGATGCCTGGGGCTGGAGTTCGCCGGGTGTCCTCGGCACGCTGGTCGCGACCGCCGTCCTCACCGCGGGCTTCTGGCTGCGCTCCGCCCGGCACCCGGCCCCGGTCGTCGAACTGCCGATGCTGCGTACCCGGGCCTTCGCGACGGCCACCCTCGCAGCTCTGCTCTTCACCGCCGCGTTCGCGGCGATGCTGCTGACGTCGGTGCTCTGGTGCCAGCAGGTGTGGGGGTATTCGGCGATCCGTACGGGACTCGCCATCGCACCGGGGCCGTTGGCCGTACCCGCGCTCGCCGTCCTCTCGGGTCCGGTCGTCAGCCGCATCGGAGCGGGCCGCACCGCCGCACTCGGCTGCCTGCTGTTCGCTGTCGGGCTGGCCTGGTGGGCCGTCGCGCTCGATACGGCTCCGTACTACGCGAGCGGTTTCCTCCCCGGCATGGTGATCACCGGCATCGGCGTCGGCTTCGCCCTCCCCACCCTGGTCGGCGCGGCCGCTGCGGCTCTCCCGCCCACGCGTTTCGCCACCGGATCAGCGGTCACCACGATGGCACGGCAGACCGGTTCGGTGTTGGGTGTCGCCCTGATGGTCACGCTGCTCGGCGCCTCTGACGGACCGGCCGAGGCGCTCGACGCATTCCGGCACGGATGGTGGGTGGCCGCAGCCACCGCCCTAGTCGCCGCTGCGACCGCCCTTGCCCTGCACCGGCGGCCCGCCGCTGCCCGCGCCTGAAGCGACACGCCCGCGCCTGAGACAATATGCCCGTGCCTGAACGCAACAGAAGCGCGGTGGGCGGCCGGAACACCCCGGCGGCCCGCCGCGCTTCTGTACCTCCGTCGTCCGCGTCCTACGCGGCCGAGCGGAAGGCCGGAAGATAGCCGCCCGACTGTCCGGCGGCCTTGGGGTGGTACGAGTTGTAGACGGGGAGCGTCACACTGTTGAGCCATGCGTCACCGGAGCACAGCTCATGCCCGGTGAACTCGTCCACCACGCTGGAGAACGTGAACCCGGCGTCGGCCGCCTGCTTGGCGATGACACCGTTCAGGACGTCGGACGCGTTGTTGATGGCCGCCCGCTCCTTCTCCGAGAGCCCGGCGATGCAGCTGCCGCTCAGCTGGTAGAAGCGCGGGTATCCCAGCACCACGACATGTGCCTGCGGGGCCCGTGACCGGATGGATCCGTAGAGCGAACGCAGGCCGGACGGAAGTGAGTTCTGCATCTGCGACACGGCCGAGCTCACGCTGCTCAGGCAGGTGGCCTCGCTGGACAGCACGCAGTCCTGCATGACATCGGCGAAGCCGACGTCGTTGCCGCCCGCCGTGACGCTGACCAGGCCGGTGGACGAGCTCAGTGCGCCCAGCTGGCTGCCGGCCACCGAACTCGTCGTGGCGCCCGAACAGGCGACGAAGGCGAAAGAGGAAGGTGAGTTCGCAGCTGCCCAGAGGTAGGGGTAGGCCTTGGTGCTGCGGCGGCAGTCGCCGCTGTCGGAGAGATAGCTCCCCGCGCCGACGCCGGACGAGTACGAGTCGCCGAGTGCGACGTACCCGCCGGCGGCGGCCGAGGATGCCGAGGCCGGCTGGGCGACGCCCAGAGCGGCCACGGCGGCGAGGACCAGAGTGGATGCGGACGTCCAGAATCTCCGTACTGACATGGCTGTCAGCCCTCCGAAGTGTGGGGGGTGGGTGGGGGGTTGAGTGAGCGCCATGTTTCTAGCAGCTGTTGGTACTCGCCGGTAATAGCTGCGTGAGAACTGGTCTGATATGCCTGAATGATCGTTCGGTCGCGATAGCTCCGCGCGTAGATAAACCTCTCGGGGTGCCTGAATCTCCGTGCGAGACCTGTGTGTTCGGGTGGCGGTGGGGCCCCGTGCCACGGCCCCTGTGGTGCGGGGCCCGGCCCCGTGCGACTGGCCGTAGGTGCCTGAACGGTCCGGCGAGAGGTGTCATATGACAGGCCAGCAGGCGTAGGGGGAGATCCGGTATCTGCTGCTGGAGTCCCGGCTCCGCGGCAGCGGCTCATACGGATACTGGTGCCCATGTCACGACGGAGCCCGGACGAGGAGTCTCGTTGAGCGCACGCATACTGGTTGCCGAGGACGACGTGAAGCAGGCGCGGTTGATAGGCATCTATCTGGAGCGTGAGGGGAACGAGGTCCAGATCGTCGCCGACGGCCGCTCGGCGATCGACCGGGCAAGGTCCTCCCGGCCCGACCTCATCGTGCTCGATGTGATGATGCCGAACGTCGACGGCCTCGACGTATGCCGGATCCTGCGTGCCGAATCCCAGGTCCCCATCCTGCTGCTCACGGCACGCACCACGGAGGAGGACATGCTCCTGGGGCTGGACCTGGGAGCCGACGACTACATGGCCAAGCCGTACAGCCCCAGGGAGCTGACAACTCGGGTCAGGGCGCTGCTGCGCCGGTCGAAGGCGGCCGGGCGCACCGAGCCGGCGGTGCTTCCGGCGGCCGCACCTTCAGCTTCCGTCATGCCCAGGCCGCGATACATGGGCAGGCTGCCGTACAGCGGCACCACCGGGCGGTCGTCGACACGCAGCACCGTCTCGCCGCGCCACACGATCTTGTCCGCTTCGGGCAGCCAGGTCACCGTTCCGCTCGCCTTGATCTGGAACGGAACCTCAGGTCCGTGCCCGAGGCGGCCATCGATCTCGGTCCGGTCGGTCAGCGTGCCCCGAGCGACCCGCACGGCCTGGCCGCCGGTCCCCCGACCGCCCGCACCGTCAGCACCCACGCCGCCCCCGCCCAGCCCCATGGCTCCGACCACGCCGACCGCGGCGACCAACAGAATCCCGGACGCCGGGATGACGGGTGCGCGCCTGCGCCGTCCGACCCCCCGGTCGTCCGCGCCCCTCTCCGTCACGTCTGCCCCCACTGCTGTCGGCTGATTGCCCGCCCGTGCCCTTCACGACGTTCACGGCGCCCGGTTCCATCAGCCCTTGGGTGAGGGTGCGTCGTCCGGGATGCCGGTGACCGGGGCGCACGCGCGCGCGGCCCGCTCGGCACCCGCCGGCGCCGAGTCCCAGGGGGATTCCTGGAAGTGGCCGTCGGCACCGGTGTCGGGGAAGTCGGGCGCCCCGTGCTCCTGCATGCACTTCGCGTACTGCCGGTTCTTCCCGATCTCCTCCTCGGAGAGTGCGGGCCGCTGGTCCGCGAGGACGCTCTCAGGGATGGGCAGACTGAGGGCGGCGCACTTCTCCTGAGCCTTGAGGGCTTTCGGATCACGCTTCCACTTGGAATTTTCGCCGAACTCGACCTTGCCCTTGGAGTCGGGATCGGAGATGTCGAACCCCTCGTCGCGCAGGCATTCGACCCACTTCCGCCGCCCCTCGACATAGTCGGCCAGCTCGCTGGAACTGCTCGTGGAGGCCGTAGCGCCGCTCTTGCCGTTCGACGCCGAGGCGACCTCGCTCCCGCTGTTTCCGCCGCCTCCGCAGCCGGTCACGGTCAACGTCGCCACCGACACCACCCCGATCAGCAGCCTTCCCCCGTACCACCGACGCGAACTCGTGCTCGTGGGCTCCTCGCACATTGGCCGTCGCCCGGCTCCCGCTCCGGCCGGACGGCGACGAATGTAGGACCGCGCCCATGAAGGACCTAGGGAGAAGCCATCAAGAACTGTTCCGGGACCGCTCCGGGCCGGCGGACGGCCGACCGTAGGCCCTGACGACAACCGCCCTCTGTGGTGGCAACCCCGACGCGGGGTTGCCACCACAGAGGGCGGTTGTCGTAGATCGACGAGGGTCAGTTGTGGCCGAACCTCCGCTGCTTCCGGTGGGAGACCTGTTCTGAGATCGAGTGCACCGTGTCCTGGGCAGCCGTTGGCCGCGTCGGCTGTTCCTTCGTCTCCGGAGCAGCGCTGCGTTCGTGGCCGCCGGTGCGGGCACCTCGGTTCTGCCGACTCTGCTTCTTGCCCACGATCGTGCCTCCTGTAGCGGATATCGGACGATGGGCCAGTACCAGATTCGCATGTGAGTGCGAAAGGTGCATCTCGGGCTCTCGCTGTCGAGCGCGCTTGTGCCGACGCGGGCGGCAGGGGCGTACTCCACGAGGCGGCAGTGGTTGCCCTCGGCGGCCACCCGGTCGCGGACGCGGCGTGCCCGGTCGATGGGTACGACACGGTCCTGGGTGCCGTGCATGGCGAGGGTGGGCGGCGACCCTGGGCGTACCGGCCGGAGCGGGGACAGGCGTTCCGCGGTGGCGTCGGGGATGGAGAGGGCCTCGCGCAGGCGCTGCTCGGGTCCGCCGAGTGCTCCGATGAGGTCGACAGCCTTCCACCCCCCGTCGGACGTTTCCGCCTCCTTACGGGGTGACGGGCTGTGCTCGCCAGGGCTTACGTGTCGGTGACCTTGGCCGTGAAGGCATCCAGGTTGCCCGCCATGCGCTCGAGGCGCTCGTCCAGCGTCAGGGACTCCTCGTACCGCCCGGAACGCAGCTTCGGCTGTCGCTTGCCCCGCAGATACAGGGGGCAGGCGAGGTCCGCGCAGGTGTAGATACCAACCGTGTTGCCCTCGCGGCCCCGGGCGCCCGCCAAGGGGGCAGCGAGCAGGGTGACCCCGGAGGAGGCGTGATTTGTCAGACAGATCTGGCACATGCTGGACTTCGCGGCGCTGGTTCGCCTCACGGAGGGTATGCGCAGAGATATCCCCAGCGGACCCTGTGCCCGTGGCACCACGAGATGTGCCCGCAGCGGCGCTCCCGGATCCACCCATCCCAAGAAGTCCAGGTCCTCCCAGGGCAGTTCGGCGAAGTCGAGCGGCAGCCGAAGCCGCGCCGCCTCACCCTGGGTGCAATTCACGAAGGATGAGCGGATCTGTTTCTCGCTGAGTGGTTCCACGGGCATCGACCCTATGTCCACCCCGACAGGCCCGCATCTCAATATTCGAGTGATCCGCCGGACAGGACCTGCATCGCACATGGGCTCTCTCCCGGACCCGGCGGAGCACGTCCGACGTGGAGGGGGCGGATGTTCAAGGCAATAGCCTCCCTGAAACCCCACCGCGCTCGGCGTGCGGCGGGCCGGCCGGGACAGCCGCGGCTCGCGCGCGTACGGCCGGTAGGAGAGCGAGATGAGCAGGCCCTCGGTGGGCGGGGACCGTCACATGCCGGCCGCTGAATCGTTCCGGGTTCGGTCGGGACAGTCCGGAGTCTTGGTCAATCCCCGGACGTTTCAGTTCAATTCCGGCTGGACCAGCGGCAATTGACATGGTGGATGGAATGCTGGCCCGGCCTGGCCGTGGCTATAGTGGCGGGGGTGTCGAGAATCGGGGGGTGCTCCAGTGTCGCGGGAAGAGTCCCGGGCTGAGGCGGCGAAGATCGCCTGGCAGATCCACGCCTCGCTCCACGAGTCGACCCGCACGGTGGATGCCAAGGCGTCCTTCGCCCTGGCCATGGAGTCCGCCGCCCTCGCCGGAATTGCCGCGCTGTCCGGCAGTGGCCGCTCCCTCGACCGCGTGACCGGCGTCGCCGAGGTCATCCTCTGGCTGGGAGTAGCCCTCATCGGGCTCTCTGCGGTCCTCGCCGTTCTCGTCGTCATCCCTCGCCACAACGGCCAGGGCCGCTCGCCCAACCCCGGCGAGGACGAGTTCCTCTTCTACGGCCATCTGCGCCACTGGACCCCCGACGACCTCGCCCAGCGGCTCGCCCGCGCCGATCCTTTGCCCACCCTCAGCCGCCAGCTCGTTGTCATGAGCGCGATCGCCTGGACGAAGCACAGGCGTGTCCAGCAATCGCTGCTGCTGGCCGTCATCGGTAGTCTGTCGGTCGCCGTCGTTGTCGCTCTCGCCTGATACGGCCTTTGTGGACAGCGCACCCCACCACCGCCCGCGCCGGATGCCCTTCTGGTCGCTGCTTGACGACGACGCCAGGGTCCAACTGCGTGACATCGGCAGCATGGTTGCCTTCCCGCCCAAGGACATCCTGCTGCGGCAGTACGACCTCACTGACCATTTGCTTGTTGTCCGGCGCGGCTGCGCCAAGGTTGCCGCCAACTCCGCCGGGGGCTACCAGGCTGTGCTCGCCATCCGCAACGCCGGGGACCTGCTGGGCGAGCAGGCCGCACTGGACGGCGGACCGCGCTCCGCCACACTCACCGCGCTGACTCGGGTCGAGGCCCTGATGATCCCCTCGTCCCTGTTCCGTGCTGCCGCCCGGTCCACGCCTGTCATCGCGTTCGCGCTCCAGCAGGTGCTCTCCGAGCGCCTGCGCGAGGCGGACGGACACCGGGCCGCCGCCGGTTCCGAAGCCGTCCAGGCCAGGCTCGCCGCACTGCTGCTGGAGCTCGGTGGGGAGTACGGGCGCCCCGAGAGGAATGGATCCGTCCTCATCACCCTGCCGCTGTCCCAGGACGACTTCGCCGGACTCGTCCTCAGCTCCCGGCGGACGGTCAGCCGTGTCTTTGAGCAGTGGCGTGGGCGCGGCTGGGTGACGACGGGACGCAACAAGCTGACTATCGACCGGCCGGATGAACTGAAACGGCTGAGCAGCTCCGGGTATTAGCAGGTGCCTGACGGCGCGGCGCCGGTCGAGAGCCGTCGGACAGTACGGGGCGCGGTCACAACTCGTCCCAGGACATCGTGGTCAGCGCGTGCTTCTCAGCCATCGGGTTCCAGGCGGAGACGAAATCCTTCTTTGCGCGCGTCGCCTGTGTGTTCGCATGGGATGCCTCCTGCCACTGCGACGAGGACAGCACGGCCTTGGGTGTGCAGCCGCTCATCATTTCGCCGGCCAGCCGCGCGTAGGCACGATCGGCGTCGGCCGAAGCCTGCCAGCTGGATTCGAGACTTTTCGTCATGGAGGTAGGCAGCAGATCATGGTCGAGCGCTTCCAGATCCTGCACGAGTTCATCCCGCTCCGTCGCCGCGTCCTCGAACACCCCCTTGGCCTTTTGGAGCCCGGAGCGGCCCGGGCAGGCGGTCATCCGGCGGACCGCCTCGCCGACACCGCCACGGTTCCCCTCGTTCCGTTGCAGCAGGCCGTTCAGGCTACGTGCCTGGCCTTCTTCGGAGTTCTGAGCGGACGAGCCGGAGCTGTTGGACCCGATGCCCTGACCCGACTGGCCGGAGCTGTCGGATTGGAACCCTTTCTCAATCTTCTCGTAGAGATCGGGACCGTAGACGAAGGCCAGGATGATCAGCACGATCGCGACGAACCGCCGGCCGGCTTTGGACTTGCCCGGCGGGGGTGGCGTCGGCCTTGGCATATAGGGGGTTCGGGGGGCCACGGGCGGGGTGTTGGGCACGGTCCGCGGCGGCTGCTGTGGCCGTGCGGCACCCGGCGGTGCTGACGCCGTGCCCGCCGTGTTCCGCGGTACGGAGGTTCGCGGCGGTGTGGCCTGCGGAAGCGTCGCGGGCGCCGTGGTAGCCGCGTCGGCCAGGGCGCTCAGCCACTCCTCCGCCGACGGCCGCCGGGCGGGATCGGCGGACAGGCTCCGCTCGGCCAGCTGCCCCACGGCCGGGTCGGCAGCACGCAGAACCGTCAGGTCCTGGCCGTCCTGCTCGCCTGCGAAGAGCCGTGCGGCGAGCAGCCCGAACTTGTACGCGTCGCCCGTCGCACTGCCCAGCTGCTCGCCCGAAGGCAGATCCCAGTTGGGTGTCTCCACGGTCTGGAGCGCCGACTTGCCGTGCAGCGCCATCGCATCACAGTCGATGAGGAAGCAACTGGGTGTCCCGTCCAGGGAGAAGAGCACGTTGTTCGGCGACACGTCGCCCACGACGACGCCGAGGGCGTGCAGCCGCCCCAGCGTGCGGGCGAAGTCCAGGAGCAGCTCGAACCGCTGGCGGGGTGTGATGCTGAAGCCCGCCTTCTGGAAGTAGTCCGGGGGGTTCAGCAGGTACTGGAAGCCCGCGGGCCGCGACTCGTCCGGCGCGAAGTCGAAGCGGTGGAAGTACCGCTCGGGGATCTGCCGCATCAGAAATCCACTCAACCCGGCGGAATCCGTCACCAGCATGGCCGGCCAAGCGGTGCACTCAGCGAGCCACTGGCCGGTGCCGTGCGGCAGGGACGGAATGAAGTCGACCATTGAGGCGAGGACTTCGGGCTTGAGCTCGGGGCGGATCCTGGTGTGGTACTCCTTGTAGGCCACCGGCCAGGTCCCGTTGATGGTCCGGTCCTTGACCGCCCACACCGAGCCCTGACCGCCGGAGTTGAACTTCCGCCCCTTCACCACCCGGCCGGCGTCCATGGCTCCCGGATACGCCCCGCTCATCCCGGCGCTCCGCCTGTCCGGGCCGCCGCGGTTCCAGGGCCGCCGCTCTCGTCGAGGCAGTGACGCGGCCAGACCGCGAGCAGTGTCCGGTCGTCGTCGAATGTCTCGCGGGAGAAGTCGAGCAGTTGCGCGACGGCCTGCGGTTCACGAGGGGGACGGCCCAACTCGTACGCGATAACCTGCCCGATCCTCCCCGTGCCGTCGCCCAGCGGATCGCCGAACCCGTCCGTCCCGATCAGCAGCACCCCGTCCTCGGGGACCGTGTACCAGGTCCCCTCGATCTGCGGCGGCACCCACGGCAGTGCCGACACCGCGGAGGAGAAGACCCCGTCTGCACGCTCCTCCTTGCCGCCCAGCAGCTGGTGGAATCGGTTCTCATGGAGCATCCAGGCACCGCTGTCCCCGACGTGCACCAGATTGACCTCCAGCTGTCCGCTCCCGGTGAGCCGCACGACGCCCGTCACCAGGGTCGTGGCCAGCAGGGCCTGGGCTTCCTGTTTCTGCTCCCGGGTCGGCTCCGGACCGCGGGTCACCCGCATGAACAGTTGGTACGCGGCCGCAGCGACGGCCCGGTTCCAGTCGACCTGCGGCCGTCCTTCGTCCAGCTGCCTCAGCACGTCGGCGACGGCGGTACGGCAGGCCAGCGCGGCGCCCACATGCGACTGAGGAGCCGCTGAGACGCCGTCCGCCACCGCGAACACCACCGCATCGGTAGGCTCGTGCGCCGCCACCACGATGTCGTCCTGGCGCGGCTGCCCACCGAAGCGGTGCGCGTCACCGCGTACGGAGGCCAGCCGGACGGTGAGCCCCCGTGTGGACCAGCCGTCGAACAGCGTGTCGGGGCGATAGGGGTCCGCAGGCGGCGGCTTCGGCTCGAACCGGGCGGTCGGCCGGCCGAGCACGAAACGGGCCCAGGCCGGCGGCTGTGCCCCTGGGAGCCGGGGCTCCCGTGTTTTCTGTGCGGGCACCGGGGAACCGCGGTCGGGATGCTGGTGGGGCAGGACGGGCGCCGCCCGCTGCGCCTGGCCCGGCGGAGGCCGGTGACCGGCCGACGGCCCATAGCCGGTGGATACTCCCTGCCCTGGCGGAGGCGCGTGACGCGCCGGGAACGCGGGCCCGTGTCCCGGCGCCGACCCGTGTCCCGGCGTCGGCGGCCCGGAATGCGGTCTGTCAGCCGGTGGCAGAGCGGGGGGCCGGCCGTCCCTGGATATGGCCGAGGCCCGGGCGTCCGGCATTGGGTCCCCCGCCGGGGACTCGGCGGCGCCGGAGGATTCGGAGGGCTCCCCCTCGTCCTCCCGTCGCCGCCCGAAGAAACGCGCCACGCTCACACCTCGTCAATCGCGAGCCGGAAGCCTTCCGGCCGCTCGACCACCAGCTCCGCCTGGCCCGACGCCATCGCATTGCCCGACTCCACCACGCTCTTGGTGAGCGCGGTGAAGAACTGAGCGATGGACTCGCCCAGTTGGGCACCGGGCACCGAGATGAAGGCGAACTCCGACTGTGTGGCGACGCTGAGTATCGTCTCGGCCTCGGCCTGGCCGATGCCGCAGGCAATGATGTTGGGCGCCGCCTTGGTCACCGAGCGGTCGGTGAGCTCCCGGTGTCTGTCCTGCCACGCCTCTCCGAAGTTCGGCTGTCCGTCACTGAGGAAGAACACCGCGGGCCGGTGAACGCGGTAACCCTGGCTCTTGAGCGTGTCCACATCCTGCGGGAGCCGTCTCAGCAGGGCGGTAAAGGCCGCCTCGTAGCTCGTGCCGCCGCTCGCCGTAAGGCGCGGCAGCTCGTTCTCGGCCCGCAGATCGGCGAGTATCAGCCGCTCGGTCACACTGTTGGCGAACCCCAGCACCGAGAAGCGGACCTTCGCCGCGGCCATCGGCTCGCCGAGCATCGCCCGGTGGAGCGAGGCGAGTCCGGCATTGAGGTCACCGACGTAGGGATGCATGGAACCGGACTCATCCGCCAGTACATAAACCGGCAGCAACTGCCCGAGGGTTTCGGCCATTTCGTTCGACTCTCTCTACTCGACATCTTCGATGGGGCTCAGTCCCTGCGGGCGTTCCAGTCGCAGCTCGGAGGAGCCGGCGACTGCACTCCGCCCCAGGTGGAGCACGGTGTTCTGGAGGAGCATCGAGAACTGCGCTGCCGACTCCGCCAGGTCCGCGTGTGCGTTCGCCGCGACAGCGAATTCGGCGGGGCTGGCGATCCGTGCCACCGTCCGCCGGTTGATCGCACCGATGCCGCAGGCGACGATGTTCGGCCGGTACTGGTGCTGCATCAGCTGCTGGTGTGCGGCCTGCCACTGGCCGCCGTCCTCCGGGTCGCCCGCGGCGAGGAGGAAGACGGTGGGGCGGTTCACACGCGGCGCCTGCTGCTTGAGCCGTTCCGTCTCCAGAGGTACGAGCTCCAGCAGGCGGCGGAAGATGGGTTCATACCGGCAGCCGTTTCCTGCCTGGAGGTCGGGGACGCCGGTCTGCCACGACACCTGCGTAAGCGGCATCCGGACGTCGGCCGTGTCGGAGAAGGTCAGTACGGACAGCCGTACGGCCGAGGTCACATCCGGGCTGTTGGCGAGCAGGGTCTGCAATGACCGGAGCGAGTCGCGGAGTTCGGTGACACAGCCGGCGGCGGACGCGGAGGTGTCCAGGACGACGTAGACCGGAGCGAGGCCGACCGTCGTCGGGCGGATGTCAGGCGGCGGGGCAGACGGGATGCCACCGGACCGCTGCGCGGCGTCGGGACGGGTCCCGCCCCACGGCGGGGTCGCCGACGGTTGGGGCGCGGGCGGTGCCGTCTGCGCTACCGGCGGTAGCGCCTGCGGGGCCACCGAAGCCGTCTGCGCAAGCGCCCCGGTAGCGGGCGGCAGCATCCCGCCGAAGACACTGGCCGACGGCCCGAGCACACCCTCGCGCAGGCCGGGCAGATCCACCTCCCGCACTATGCCCTTGTCGATCATGTACCGGACCATCTCGACCTGCCGCTGCTCCTGGTCCAGGGCTCGCAGCTGTCGTCCCTCCTCCCAGCGCATCAGCAGATCCATAGCCTTCTCGGTGTCGTCCGGGTGCTTCGCCAGGTGTTCGAGGACAAGGCTGCGGAAGTCGAGCTGTACGGAGGCGAGGGCGGCGCGTTCCCTCTTGTCCCGCTCGATCCGGGCCTCCTGCTCGATGTTCTTGATCGTTTCCTGGTGGCGGGTGTTCCCGACGGCAGCCTTGTGCTGCATGCGGCCCATCTCCGAGTCTCGGCCCGCCTTGGTGCGGCTGCGGATGAACTCACGAGCCGCCTGGTCGGGTTCGAGCTGTACATCGCAGTGGTACAGCGTCATGCCCTCGGGCAGCGGGATGGGCAGCGCCAGCGCCCCGTTGATCCTGGCCTGGGCCTCGAAGGCCTCCTCGATCGCGAACTGCGCCGCGTGCGGCCGGATCTTGCTGACCAGATGCGGATAGACGGCGCTGAGCACATCGGGGAGATTGCTCCGCACCACCGCGACCGGATCATGCACCCGGAATCCGACGTCGATCGTCGCCTCGAACCGGTGCGCCTGGTCCTTGCAGGTCAACGGGGTCTTGGTGAGCTTGGCCGTTCGCCGGTGATCACCCAGGTCCACGACGTAGCAGAGCTTGTTCTTGCCCAGCCACCGCTGAGTCATCGTCCGGTGCTTGGGCGACTCGACCTCCCAGCCACCGCCGTCAAGGGGATAGACGACCGCAAAGTTCGGCGGAAGATTGGGCAGGGTGGCGAGTTGACCGCGTGACACCGGACGGTTGTTGAGGATCAGTGAGACTGTCATGTCACACCCTTTCCAGATCGAGCTGAGCATGGACGACGGCAGTAGTCAGGGGCAGCGGTGCCAGCTCGTCCGGGTCGACCCAGTCGGCCGCGCACCGCCGCAGGATCCGGCCGGTCCTCGGGTCCCCGTACGCGATTGCGCCCACCATCAGCTGGAACATGGCACGCAGAGACGGATCGCGTTCGGCGACCGCGGCCCAATTGCGCAGCACCTGCTGGGCCTCCTCAGCGAATTCCGCCTGGTTGAGCGACTCACGCCACAGGGCGATGAACGGTGCACGCAACTCCTCTCGGTGGTGCGCCAGATAGAGGAGGGCCGGCCACTGCTCCATGTAACCGTCGGTCCCCGACTCGCCCCTGCCCACCACTACTTGGGCCGCCACGATCAGGAACGAGAGCAGCGCTGTCGGCCGCCTTCGGTGGTCGGCGGACCGCTCGTGGAGGGTGCGGAGCACCAGCCCCGCCGAGTCGGTGTTCTGCGCGAGCAGATCAGTCAGGCTGCGACCGACGGCCACGGCCACGGTTGCCCGGTCGACGACGGTGAGGCGGGCCAGCGTTGCAACGGCGAGCTCGGGGTCCTCACCCATGCCGTACACCCGTGCCGCCGTTGCCTGCGCATAGGGCCGTCTCCGATCGGCGAACCATCCCTCCACCAGCATGTCAGCCTGCTCCCTGATCCAGGGGTCGCGCGAGGCGATCTGAAGGGCATAGGCGACGGCGTCGCGCCGCAGCGGGTTCTCGCTCTGCGCCCACTGATGGAAGACCTGGTCGCAGAGGTAGGTGTACGACTCCGCGGCGATTACCCCGAGGGCCGCGGCCGCGTAGACCCGGACCTCTTCGGCCGGGTCCACGACCAGAGCCGACAGCCAGTCGAGCAGTTCGTTCTGGATCTCGTACTGGATCCATGCGTGCCGGATGATCCGTCGTGGATAGGAGGGGTCCTTGTACTCCAGCGCGCGGCCCGGCTCGCCGTTCTCCTTGCCGATGTCACGGGCACGCAGCCGGGTCAGCTGCGTGCGGCGCGGGGCAGCGAAGGGGTCCTTGATGCGGGGCGGTTCACCGTTGGGCCCGGCCATCAGCACATGCGGGCGGTCGTCCTCCAGCCGCTCGCGCAGGGCACGGGCGGCGGTGGCTATGTACTCCTGCGGCAGGCCGTTGAGCACGGCGAGGGCGATCGCGAGACTCCGGGCGGCGGGCTCCCGCAGGCTCTCGACCCAGATGTCGAAGTCCTCGTCGGCCTGGCGGGCACGGCGCTTCTTGATGCCCTCAGGGTCCAGCTGTCCGGTCTCCCACTCCTCGGTGATCGCCGCCGCGAGATCGGCTGCCTGCTTGCAGGCGGGGTCGCCGTCGAGCAGCTCGTCCAGCAGTTTCCCGATGCCGTCGTCGGCGAGGAGCCGGTCGCGGACCGCGTCGCCCAGACGCCAGCGCAGATGCGAGGAGACGATGCCGCGCTGGTCGGGCGCCTCGGTGACGTCGACGACCGCCGTCAGGAGTTCGCTGTCCGCGACCTCGGTGCTGGAGACGGTCATCACCAGCCACGCGCCCGCGAGGGCGAGTGCGCCCTGCACCTTCTCGTACACCTCTCCGCGCAGCCCGGCGACCGCGGACGGCTGGTCGAGCAGAAAAGCCGCACCGCGCTCGATGGAGTCCCCACCGCGCTCCAGAAGGTCGACGAGGGAGGCGAAGTCGACATCACTGTCCAGGTGGTACTTGGCGGTGGCACCCATGGCCTGGAGCAGGCGGACGGCCATGGCCGTCTTCCCGTGGCCGGGGGCGCCGCGCAGGATCAGCAGATGCCGGCCCGCCAGCGCTTCCCGGGCGGCCGACAGACCAGGAGGCTCCTGGTATGCGAAGCGCACCCGTTCGTCCAGGAGCGGCGAGATGGTCCGCAGGCGCCGCTGGGCGCCGCCCAGGAGCAGGACATATTTGTCGCCGCCGAAGACATCGCCCTCGACGTTGGCGAAGGCGTTGCGTACCCGGTCGTGGCGCAGAGACCCCTGCCCCATCCGGCCGGTGGCCTCGAAGGACTCGGCTCCGGGGCCGGAACGCGGAGGCTCGCCCTGGACGCCGCCCTCCCCGTTGCCCTGCGCACCCGACGCGCCGTCTGCGGACTGGGGCTGTCCCTCACCTGCAGCCTGCGCCGGGCCGGGGGGGGGGGGGGGTACCCCCCCCCCCCCCCCCCCCCCCCCCCCCCCCCCCCCCCGGGGGGGGGGGGGGGCCCGGGGGGCGGCGGGTACGGGCCGGCCCCTCCCCCGGGGGGGGGCCCCCCCCCCCCCCCCCGGGGGGGGGGGGGGGGGGGGGGGGGCCCCCCCCCCCCCCCCCCCGGCCCCGCCCCCCGTACCGGCCGCGGGCGGTGCTGCTCCCGCGGCGCCGCCTGCGGCCGGCGTTCCCCCCGTCGGTGTTGTCATGGCCGGACTGGGCCGTTCGTGTTGACATTGACGGTCTTGTTGCCCTGGAACACATCACCGTGGACGGTTCCGACGCTGATACCGGCTCCGTTCGGCGTTACCCGGTCGCCCGGGCCGGCTGCTGCTCCCCCTTGCCCGTCCGGGGCCGCCTGAGGACCGCCGGCCTCGGGTCCGCCCGTCTCCGGGGGCCCGGCCTGCCTGGGAGGATCCAGTGCCGCCGCGGGGAGACCGGCTGGGGCCGGAGATCCGGGCACGGTTACCCAGCTCTCGATGAGCTCGCCGTGTTTGGTCCGGAACGGCATCGGCAGATACGCGGCGGGGTCGATGGAGCGGTGCCCGTGCCGGACGACCGCCCGGTAGATCTCGTCCGACACGACGAAGACCATCCGCGACGAAGCCGACGCGGCCAGGACCTCGCGCAACGGCCCCGCGTCGACCAGCCGACAGGCGGTGTTGACGGCGTCTCCGGACCAGCCCTCACCGTCTCGCGAGGCAAGCCCCTGGTGCATAGCGACCCGGAACCGCATCGCGTGAGCGGGGCTGTAGACGACCGCCTTATGCTTGAGCTCGTCGTCAAGGGCGCGTACGAACGGTCCGGCCAGAACGATCGGTGAGACGGCCGCAGGAACGATCATCAGGACCCCGTCGCCACGGTCCTCGGTGACGATGCCATCGGCCGACAGCCCGGCCCGTACAAGCGCTTCACGGAGCACCTCGTACATCCCGCTTCGCAGGGAACGCTGGATCGGATCGGGCCGGGAACTGAAGTTCTCTATGTCCAGCACCACGACCCAGCAGTGCGTGGCTTCACCAGACATGGCGATCTCCCCAAGGGCTTTAGACAGCAACTACTCGATCAGTCGCCCCAGTTGTATGACACCGAAGTCCTGTGGGTCTACGCCAATTGACCCACAGCGGGAAGCCGGGCTTCCGTATCCAGTCGGGGTCCCAGGAGGTCAGATCGGGGACAAGTGCTGGTCAGCGGCTCGTGACTAGCGCCAGAAGCGTTCGGTCACGTCCTGGAATCGGAGTTCGGCGCCGTGGCAGTCGAGTTCCATGTTCCCGAGTTCGCGTTCGTCTCGTCTGCAGGCGTCCGTAGGACATCTCTTACGATCCCGTGACGTGCCGCGCCGGATCCGGCCATGTGATTCGCCGGCGGCCTAGCGTGGGTGCCATGCGCGTACTGGTTACCGGTGGAGCCGGATTCATCGGGTCGGAGATCGTCCATACCCTCACATCGGCCGGGCATCAGGCAGTCGTGTTCGACGCGCTGCTGTCTTCGGTACACGGCGCGGCCGTGGCCCCCGCAGATTGCGACGCCGAGCGAATCATCGCGGACGTCCGCGATCGGGAGGCGGTGGACAGGGCCCTGCGGGGCATCGACGCCGTGTGTCATCAGGCAGCGATGGTCGGCTTGGGACATGACTTCGCGGACGCGCCCGAGTACGTCGGGTGTAATGATCTCGGGACAGCGGTGCTGCTTGCGGCGATGGCCGAGGCGGGTGTGCGAAGCCTGGTCCTGGCCGGTTCGATGGTGGTCTACGGCGAAGGACGCTACGACTGTCCTCGCCACGGCACGGTCCGGCCGGGACCGAGGGCGGCGGCTGACCTGGAAGCGGGCCGGTTCGAGCCGCACTGTCCATGCTGTGGCGCGGAGTTGGCGCCTGGCCTGGTCACCGAGGACGCGCCCACGGACCCGCGTAATGTGTACGCGGCCACCAAGCTCGCCCAGGAACATCTCACCGCGGCCTGGGCGCGCGCGACGGGCGGGTCCGCGGTGTTGCTGCGCTACCACAACGTGTACGGGCCGGGGATGCCGCGCGACACACCGTACGCCGGTGTCGCCTCTTTCTTTCGCTCGGCGCTGGCCCGTGGAGAGGCCCCCCAGGTCTTTGAGGACGGCTGCCAGCGGAGGGATTTTGTCCATGTACGGGATGTGGCGGCCGCGAACGTATTGGCACTGGAAGCCGTCAAAGGTCACGGGCCGGGCAGTTTTGCTGTTTACAACACGGGGAGTGGGGATCCCCGCACCATCGGCGAGATGGCCTCGGCACTGGCTTCGGCACATGGTGGCCCTGCTCCGAAGGTCACCGGCGAATACCGGCTCGGTGATGTACGCCATGTCACCGCGGACTCACGACGACTGCGAGACGAGCTGGGCTGGAAACCGCAAGAAGGGTTCGCGAAGGGAATGGCGGAGTTTGCGACAGCCCCGTTGCGAGGAATGCGCCCAAACATCGGAACCGGCACGGAACCATGAGCCCGCGTCCGGCGGCAGACCTCGAACCCGTCCGTGCCGGGCAGCATTTGCATCTGATCGAGGACGACCAGGTCCGGCCGGCGTCCGGCGAAGCACTCCAGCGCCGTCGGACCGTCGTCCGCCCGCTCGACGTCGTACCCCGCCCGGTTCAGGTAGCTGACGACGGCCTCGGCGACCGTCGGATCGTCGTCGACGACGAGGACGTGGCCGCGTTCGGTACCGGGGCAGGAGTGAGTACCTGGGCCTGAATCGTCCGGGATGTTCTCCACTTCACCACCCAGGCATGCACGCGCGGCACCCGTCCGCTGCTACTGGGCCGACATCCATTTTTCGTAAGAAAATGGAGCCCGAAATGTCGGTTTCTGCTCCGTAGGGTGAGCGGCGTGACCGATTCCCCCCTGGCGGACCCTCCGTCCGCCCATATCCCTACGCCGAGTGCCGACGTCGTCCTGCCCTGTCTGGACGAAGCCGCGGCCCTGCCCCGGGTGCTGACCGCCGTCCCGGACGGCTGGCGCGCGATCGTCGTCGACAACGGTTCCACCGACGGCTCGGCCGAACTGGCCCGCTCGCTCGGTGCGACTGTCGTGCACGAGCCGCAGCGCGGCTTCGGTGCCGCCTGCCACGCCGGGCTGCTCGCCGCCGAGGCGGAGTTCGTCTGCTTCTGCGACTGCGACGGCTCCCTCGACCCCGGCCTGCTCCCCGCCTTCGTACGCCGGATCGCCGACGGCGAGACCGACCTGCTGCTCGGCCGCCGCTGCCCCGAGGGCCGCGGTGCCTGGCCGCTGCACGCCCGCGCCGGCAATTTCGCGCTGGCCCGGATGCTGCGCCGCCGCACCGGCTTGCGGCTGCACGACCTCGGCCCGATGCGGGCCGGGCGCCGGGCGGATTTGCTGGCGCTCGGTCTTACCGACCGGCGCAGCGGTTACCCGCTGCAGATGGTGGTCCGCGCGGCGGACGCCGGACTGCGGGTCACGGAGACCGACGTCCCGTATCTCCCTCGCAGCGGAAAGTCGAAGGTCACCGGCACCTGGCGGGGTACCTGGCAGGCGGTGCGCGACATGCGCGCGGTGCTGCTTCAGCCACCGGCCGGGACGGCACCGGGGACCGTGCGCCCGGGGGTGCCCCGGTGAGCGCCCCAGCCGGCCCCGGTGCGGCCGAGGGCTTGTCCGGCCCGACGACCGTGCTGGTCATCGCCAAGGAACCGCTGCAGGGTCGGGTCAAGACCCGGCTCACACCGCCGTTCACACCCGCCCAGGCCGCCCGGCTTGCCGAGGCGGCGCTCGGTGACACTCTGCGGACCGTGTGCACCCTGCCCGCCCGGCGCCGCGCCGTCGTCCTCGAAGGACGGCCGGGACCGTGGCTGCCGCCCGGCATCGAGGTGCTGCCGCAGGGCACCGGCCGCCTCGACGAACGGCTTGCCGCGGCCTTCGCCTGCTGTACCGGGCCGACTCTCCTCATCGGCATGGACACCCCTCAGATCACCGCCGCCCATCTGGCCGCCGCGCTCCGTCCCGCCGCCTGGGACGGCTGCGACGCCTGGTTCGGACCGGCCGACGACGGCGGCTTCTGGGCGCTGGGCCTGGCCGTCCCCGCCCCGGAACTCCTGCTCGGCGTCCCCATGTCCGTACCCGAGACCGGCGCGGTCCAGCGCCGACGCCTGGTCGACGCCGGGCTGACCGTGCGCGACCTTCCGCAGTTGCGTGATGTGGACACCGCACAGGACGCCGTCGCCGTTGCCGCCGCGGCGCCGCACGGCCGGTTCGCCGCGACGCTCGCCCTGCTGACCCCGGCGGAGGCCCGATGACCCCGGTCCCTCACCGCAGCAGGCTGGTCACGTCACCCCCGTCCCCCGACCGTGGCACCACGTCCTGGGGCACCGATCCGTACGCCGACGCGCTGCGCAACGGTCACGGACCGCTCTTCCTCCGCCGCAGCGACGGCCGGCTGTTGCCCCTGGACGTCGAACGCTGGTGCGCGAACGCCGATGCCGCCGACCTGTCGGCACTGGGCCGTTGCGAAGGCCCCGTTCTGGACATCGGCTGCGGGCCCGGCCGGCTGGTCGCCGAGCTCGCCGTCCGCGGTCATCGCGCACTCGGCATCGACATCAGTGAGACCGCAGTCGCCCACACCCTTCGACTCGGCGGAGCGGCGCTGCACCGCTCCGTCTTCGACCCGCTGCCGGGCGAGGGCCGCTGGGGCACCGTCCTGCTCCTCGACGGCAACATCGGCATCGGCGGGAACCCACCTCTCCTCCTGCGCCGCACGGCCAACCTGCTCGCCCCGGGCGGTCTGCTCATCGCCGAGACGACACCACAGGACATCGACGAGAGACTCCAGGTCCGGCTGGACGACGGACGAGGCACAGCGCCCGCCGGCACTGGCGCCTCCGGACCCGCGACCGCCTCACTGTTCCCCTGGGCCCGGCTCGGCACACCGGCCCTGCTGCGGTACGCGCAGGCGTACAGATGGCAGCCCGTCGATCAGTGGGAGGCGGACGGCCGCCCCTTCGTGTCCCTGCGCCGTGAACCGGACACCGCGCACCGGGCTACGCCAGAACCCGGGCGCGGAGGGAAGCCGCCCGGTGAAGGCCGGGCCACGACCCGATGCCGAGCCGGGAAGCGTGAAGGGGAAGCCTTTTCCGAAACGTCTGTCACCCATGTCCCGAAGCTATGCCCGGGACGCCTGAGCGCAGGGCGTACGACTCCTGACGAATCTCTGACGTCACACCCCGGAGCGGGCAGCCGGAGCAAGATCTGACGGTTCGGTGACACGATCCTGTGGCATCACGCGTAACCGCCCTGCTGTGCATAGCGTTCCTGCGTGAAGACCGAGGACCGCACAGCACATCCCACCACGGACGACATCGGGCACCGCACAGGCCGCCGCCGCGACCTGATCGCCGCCGCCGCGGGCGTTCTGCTCGTCACCGTCGCCGTGCTTGTCGGCCGGTCGATCCAGGACGCCGACGGAAGCCTCTACGTCCACTGGCCTCCCCTGCTGGCGTCCTGGTACCCGCACACCGGCCCCGGCACCCCGGCCGCCGTCGTCGTGGCAGCAGCCGTCGTCGCGTACGGGCCGCCGCTGGCCGGCCGTATCCGTCGGCGGGCGCTGCTCCCGGCCGCCTGGGCGGCGTCGCTCGCCTGGGTCTTCTCGCTGGCGCTGATCGACGGCTGGGGCCGGGGCATCGCCGAACGGCTCACCACCAAGCATGAATATCTGCAGGCCATCGACCGTTTCCAGAACATCGGTGCGGCCCTGCGCGGCTTCGACGACCACATCCTGCTCGGCTCCCCGGACAACTGGCCCACCCATGTTGCCGGGCACCCGCCGGGCGCCACGCTCACCTTCGTCCTGCTCGACCGCATCGGGCTCGGCGGCGGCGCCTGGGCCGGGGTCTGGTGCATCGTGGTGGGCAGCTCCGCCGTCCCGGCCGCCCTGGTCGCGCTCCGTGCCCTGGCCGACGAGCGCCTCGCACGCCGTGCCGCCCCGTTCCTGGTCCTCGCACCGGTCGCGGTGTGGACCGGCACCTCGGCGGACGCCTACTTCGCCGCCGTCGCCGCCTGGTCCGTGGCCCTCCTCGCCCTGGCAGCGACCCACACGGTCCGCCTCCCCCGCGCCGCCGCATTCGCCTCCGGTCTGCTGTACGGGCTGACCTGCTACCTCAGTTACGGTCTGACGCTGATCGCGTTCCTGCTCCTGGCCGTCCTCGTCCTCGCCCGTACCGCCCGCCCCGTCCCCCTCTTCCTCGCCGGAGCGCTGGTTGTCCCGGTCCTCTTCACCCTGGCGGGCTACAACTGGTGGGAGGGCTACCGGCTGCTGGTCGAGCGCTACTACCAGGGCGCGGGTGGCTTCCGCCCGTACTCCTACTGGGTCTGGGCGAATCTCGCCTGCACCACGATCGCCGCGGGCCTCGCCACGGTGGCCGGGCTCCGCCGCGCCGCGGCCGGCACCCCCGGTGCCGTACGCGCCCTGCGCACCGGTACCACCTGCGCACCCCAACGGCTGATTCTGCTCGCCCTGATGGCGCTCCTGGCACTCCTGGCCGCCGACCTGTCCGGGATGAGCAAGGCGGAGACGGAACGCATCTGGCAGCCCTTCATCCTCTGGCTGCTGCCCGCCGCCGCCCTTCTGCCCACCGGCACCCGGCGCGGCTGGCTGACCGCACAGGCCGTCGTCGCCCTGCTCGTCAACCACCTGCTGTGGACCGGGTGGTGACGAGAAAGAGACCGTTGAACCCATCCGCCGCGGGGTACAGACGAATCCACGTTGACGTTCCGGTACGCCGACAAGCACCGACGGGTGCCGTCACCTGAGGTGTCGCGGAGCCCTGCCCACTGCACGGCCACACGCATTCTCAACGGCGACGCTCTTTCGGACTTCGGGCAGGCATCCTCGAGAACCCCGGCACATTGCCTGCGCGGCGCTCGGCCGAGGACAGCAAGGAGAACAATCCCGCTTGAAGACCAGAGGCGAAGAGATCCGGGTGGCGCGGTCGGGCCGTGGCAGGGTATCGGCTGCGCTCCGCCTGATCAGCGGCTCCACGAGCGCTGCAGGATGCGTGGCGAAGTCCAGGGCCGTGGTCTCGGGTGGGCGATGGTCAACAGGAGAGGAACGAGTGGCCGAACCGGTGTGTGCGTTGTGCGAAAGACCCCCGGCTGACGCTCCTCGCTGAAGCGCGCGTTGGTCCGCGTCGATGGAGGAACGATCGCCGTGATCCGGTATCGACGCGAGATCGATCTCCCCTCGCCGGATCCCGGCCGCCGTACGGCGCTTGAGCGTGTTGTTGCACCAGCTGGAGCAGACGTGCCGGTCTCGGTGCTCCCAGTGAGCGCTCCTCGGTACGGGCTCCGCACACATCGGACAGGGTTCGCCGCCGGTGGCGCGCCCGGCAGCCGCGAGGATCGGGTTCCGGTACGGATCACCTGGGACGTTGCGGGTCCTGGTCGGGTCAGGGACTGGCGGCGTTCCCGGAGTGAGCGTCGGCTCGTGGCGGCGCACCTTCGGGGCATGCCTAGATGTGAAGGCACCTGCTAATATTTTTTGGCATGTGCTGGATGTTGACATGAGAGACCCCGCGCCGACGGGCGACGACCTGGTGCGGGTGCTGGCCACCCTGTCCAACCCGCACAGGCTGCGGGTCGTCGCCGCCCTCGCGGGGGGACGGAACTACGTGAGCCAACTGGCGCGCGAGCTGGACATCAGCAGGGCGCTGCTCCAGGTCCATCTGAAGAAGCTGGAGGCGGCCGGTCTGGTCTCCTCGCAGCTGGAGCTGTCGGAGGACGGAAAGGCAATGAAGTTCTACGAGGTGAGCCCTTTCTCGGTCCACCTGACACCGCAGTGCATCGAGAGCGCCGTAGAGACGCTGACCATCGAGAGGGGATCACAGCGATGAACGATCACGAGTGGCAGGAAGTCATCGGAACCATCGGCATCTTCGTCCTGCTCACCGCCGTGGTTGTCACGATCATCTGGCAGGGCGCCATCAGCTGGCGGGCCAAGGCTCAGTTGGCGCGCGAGAGCGAGTACAAGCAGCTCGCCGAAGCCGCTGTCGCCGGGCAGCAGAACATCGAGCGGAAACTGGCCGAGATCGGTGGCCAGGTCTCGGAGCTGCAGGGCCGCACGGACTCGATCGAGCGGGTCCTCAAAGACGTCGAGTAACCCCGCGCGGGGGCTCTCGTAGAGCCCTGGGCCGTCGAGCGGCAACTCGACGGCCCAGGCATGGGGAGACGAACCACCTCGCCGCAGGCGAGTTTGCGCAGGAACACCCCACCGATGAAGAGGAGAGCAGCTCATGCTGCCCAAGAGCAAGTCCGTCCCCCGCCCGCCCGACGGCCCCGATACGGGCGCAGGGGGCTTACCGCCCCACTCCGATACGGCCGGGCCCGACCGCTCCGGCGTGATAGCTGCTGTCGCGGACTGGTCCACCCGGCACCGCGCCCTGGTGATCACCGGGTGGCTCGCACTCGTAGTGGTCGCCGTACTGTCCAGCGCACTTGCGACGGGGGACGGTGCCCGCTCGGTCGATCCCGGAGAGGCCGGTCGCGCCCAGCAGATGGTGCGGGCGCAGGACAGCGGCGGCTCCATCCGGGAGAACGTGCTGATCCGGTCGCGTGACGCCAGGGGCGACCGCCGGTTCGCGGACGACCCCGAACTACGCGAGGTCGCGGGGGATTTGGTGGCCGAGCTGCGCCGGACACCGGGCGCGGTGCGCGATGTCGGTTCCCCGCTGGTGGCGCATGGTGAGCGCTGGGTGTCGCAGGACGGCCGCTCCGGTCTGGTCACCTTCGAAGTGGCCATCAGCGAGGGGCAGTTCGAGGCCAACTACACGGCTGCGGTGAAGGCCGTGAAGCGGGTGCAGGAGCGCCATCCGCAGGTACGGCTCGCCCAGGCGGGCGACCACAGCCTCTCCGAGGCGGTCAACGACGGAATCAAGGACGACCTCAAACGCGCCGAGACGACCTCTCTGCCGCTGACGCTCCTGATCCTGCTCGTCGCCTTCGGCTCTCTCATCGCCGCCGGCATCCCGCTGTTGCTGTCGGCGACCACCGTGGCGGCCGCGTTCGGTCTGCTGCAACTCGTCAGCCAGTGGGTACCGTTCAACAGCGCCGCTTCCGCCATCGTGTTGCTGATCGGCATGGCTGTCGGCATCGACTACTCGCTGTTCTACCTACGTCGGGTGCGGGAGGAACGGGCCGCCGGGCACGACGTGCGGGAGGCGCTGCGGATAACGGCACGCACCTCGGGCCATGCCGTCGTGGCCTCCGGCCCGACCGTGATGGTCTGCCTGATCGGCCTGCTGTTCACCGGTGTGGATGTCTTCAAGGGCCTGACCGCAGGCACCGTCCTGGTGGTCGGCCTCGCGGTGCTCGGCTCCGTGACGGTCCTGCCCGCGCTGCTCGCCGCACTCGGCGACGGTGTCGACAAGGCTCGTATCCCTTGGCTCGGCCGGCGCAGGATCGCGGCGAAGGAGTCTCACCTCTGGAGGCGGGTGGCACGGGCGGTCGTACGGCGGCCCGTGGCGGCCGGCGCTACGGCAGCCGTGGCCCTGCTGCTCATGGCGCTGCCCGCGCTCGGGATCCGGTTGCAGGACGCTGCAGTGACCGCCAGCCTGCCGCCCGGTGTCTCGACCGCGGTGGACGCCGCGACCACTATGCAGCAGGAGTTCCCGGGGGCCGCGACCGCGGCCCAGGTGGTCATCGACCGTGCAGACGGCGTGTCGGCCGACACGCCCGAGGTACGAGAGGCGATCGACGGGCTCCACGGACAGGCCGCGGTCGGCCGTGGTGCGCTGCGGGAACCGATCACGGTCGTGCCGGTCGGCGACGCGATGGTGGTACGCGTGCCGCTGGAGGGCGCCGTCACCGATCCCGTTGCGAATCGGGCCCTGGCGACCCTGCGCGACCAGGTTCTCCCCGCCACTCTCGGCACGGTGCAGGGTGTCGACTACGCGGTCGCGGGCAAGACCGCCATGCCGTACGACTTCGCGAAGCAGGTGAACAGCCGGACCCCGATCGTCTTCGCGTTCGTCCTCGGCCTCGCGTTCCTCCTGCTCGCGGTGACGTTCCGGTCATGGACCATCCCGCTGGCTTCGATCCTGCTCAATCTGCTGTCCATCGGCGCTGCTTACGGGGTGCTGACCCTGGTCTTCCAGGACGGCAACCTGGAGTCGTTGCTGGGATTCAACTCCTATGGGGGAGTGGTGAGTTGGCTACCGCTGTTCATGTTCATCATCCTGTTCGGCCTGAGCATGGACTACCACATCTTCATTCTCAGCCGGATCAGGGAACGGTGGCTCGCGGGCATGGAGCCGCGTGAGGCGGTCGTCGGAGGCATAGCGGCCAGTGCGGGCGTCGTCAGTAGCGCGGCGCTCATCATGACCGGTGTCTTCACGGTCTTCATGACCTTGTCCGCCATCGAGTACAAGATGCTGGGCCTCGGCATGGCACTGGCCGTCCTCATCGACGCCACCGTTGTACGTGGTGTGCTGCTGCCTGCAGCGATGTCCCTGCTCGGAGAGCGGGCCTGGAGCCGCAGGACCGGCTTGATCGCGCGCGCTCCGTCGGCGGAGCCTTCCCGGGTGGCCGGGGCTTAGCGCCGGCCGAGGGCGCGGCGGGCCCAGCCCGTTCAACGCCGACCGTCGGCGTTGAACGGGTGACCGCCGTGTCTGCTGCTCGGGCGGCATCCCGCTGCACGGCGGCAGTGGCGGACCTCCTGAAACCCGGCGGCCACGGCAACGCCTGGCTTGCCACGGCCGCGTCATGGCCGAGGCCTTCTCCCGGATTTCTCCCAAGCGATCTCCAGAAACCACTCAGAGGCCTGATCCACTAAGTGGATCAGGCCTCTGACCTGGTATTTCAGCTGTCGGGGTGGCGGGATTTGAACCCACGACCTCTTCGTCCCGAACGAAGCGCGCTGCCAAGCTGCGCTACACCCCGATCGCCGCCGGTATCCCGGCGACATCGATTACTTTAGCCCACCCGCGCCCGCAGACGAAATCCGGTTTATGTGCTGCGGAGGGCGACGGGGCCATGGGCGCTCAGTCCCGGGGCGTCAGGGTCAGCAGGGTCGCCTCGGGCGGGCAGGCGAAGCGGACCGGGGTGTAGCGGTTGGTGCCGCAGCCTGCGGAGACGTGGAGGTAGGCGCGGTGGTCCTCGACGGAGTGGGTGGAGAGGCCCTTGACCCGGTCCGTGTCCAGGTCGCAGTTGGTGACCAGAGCACCGTAGAAGGGGATGCAGAGCTGGCCGCCGTGGGTGTGACCGGCCAGGATCAGGGGGTAACCCTCCGCCGTGAAGGCGTCCAGGGAGCGCAGGTAGGGGGCGTGGACCACGCCGATGGAGAGGTCGGCGCCCGTCTCGGGGCCGCCCGCCACCTCCGCGTAGCGGTCGCGCTTGATGTGTGGGTCGTCCAGGCCGGTGAAGGCGATCTCCAGACCGTCGATCTTGAGGCGGCCGCGGGTGTTGGACAGGCCCAGCCAGCCCGCCTCGTCGAAGGCGTCGCGCATCGGCTCCCACGGGTTGTGGACGACGCCGACCGCGGGGGCGTTCCCGTTGAGGCCGTGCTTGCCCTGGGCCTTCTCGAAGAGGTAGCGGGCAGGGTTGCGGAGCTTGGGGCCGTAGTAGTCGTTGGAGCCGAAGACGTATACACCTGGAAACTGCATCAGCGGACCGAGCGCGTCGAGCAGCTCGGGTACGGCCTCGGGGTCCGAGAGGTTGTCGCCGGTGTTCACGACGAAGTCAGGGCGCAGGCCGGCCAGCGACTGCAGCCAGGCGCGCTTCTTGCGCTGGCCGCTCACCATGTGGATGTCGGAGACCTGGAGTACGCGCAACGGTCGTGCCCCGTACGGGAGTACGGGGATGGTGACCCGTCGCAGGCGGAACGAGCGGGCCTCGAATCCGGCGGCGTAGGCGAGGCCGACAGCGCCGACCGCTGCGCCGACTGCCGTGACTTTCAGGGGTACTCCGTAGCGTGCGCGCATGCGCCCATCGTCGCAGACACGGTGCGGCGGGAAGAAAACCGGCGGGCGGTGGGCGCCCCGCACCTGCCACAATCAGCACATGACCACGCTCAAGTCCAAGCTCAAGGAAGACCTCACCACGGCCATGAAGGCGCGTGACGAGCTGACCTCGTCCACGCTCCGGCTGACCCTCACCGCCATCACGAAGGAGGAGGTCAGCGGCAAGACGGCGCGCGAGCTCTCCGACGACGAGGTGCAGAAGGTGATCGCCAAGGAGGCGAAGAAGCGCCGCGAGGCGGCCGAGGCCTTCGCCCAGGGCGGCCGGACCGAGCAGGCCGAGCGCGAGAAGGCGGAGGGTGAGCTGCTCGACGCGTACCTGCCGAAGCAGCTGAGCGACGACGAGCTGGGTGCGATCGTGGCGTCCGCCGTCGAGGAGGCGAAGGCCGCCGGGGCCGAGGGGCCGCGGGCGATGGGCGCCGTCATGAAGATCGTGAACCCGAAGGTCGCGGGGCTCGCGGACGGCGGCCGGGTGGCCGCCGCGGTGAAGAAGCTCCTGGCGGGCTGAGGTCGCGGGGGCGCGCGGACAGGGATGTACGAAGTGGGGCGCCCCGGATCGGGACCGATCCGGGGCGCCCCACCTTCATGTGCGTGAACCGTAGGGTCAGGGACCCTGCGTACCGTCGTTGGTCTGACCACCGCGGCCGCCGGTGTTCCCGCCGATCAGGTCCGGCGGGATGCTCATGCCGGGGAACGGATTCTTGCCGCCGGGCTTCTTGCCGGGCTTCTTGCCCCCGGGGCCCGGCCTGCCGTGGTCCTCGTCATCGCCGTGCTGCTCCGGCGGGTCCGGGATGTTGACGGTGTTGAAGGCGGGGGCGGGCACTCCATTGAGGGCGCCCGTCATCGCGTCGCGCCAGATCGGTCCGGGGACCTGTCCGCCGTACACCTTGTCCTGGTACACGCCGCCGATGGTGATGTGCTCCATCTCGACCTTCTGGGTCGGGCTGCCGACCCAGACCGCGCCGGACATGTTCGGCGTGTAGCCGACGAACCAGGCGTTCTTACGGGCGTCGGTCGTACCGGTCTTGCCCGCGTTGTCGCGGCTCTGGAGGCCGGCCTCCTGACCGGTACCGGAGTCGACCACGCCGCGCAGCAGGGTGTTGATGGTGTCCGCCGTCGTCTGCGACATCGCCTGCGAGCAGGTGGTCTTCGGCACGGGCAGCGAGGTGCCGTCCGCCGTCTTCACCGACTCGATGGCTATCGGTGTGCAGTACGTACCGCGGTTGGCGAAGGCGGCGTAGGCACTGGCCATCGTCAGCGGCGACAGGCCATTGGAACCGAGGGTCAGTGTGGACGGGTTCTGCGGCAGCTTGGTGCCGTCGCCCTGCACCACGCCCAGCTTGTCGGTCATCTTCGAGACCGGACACATGCCGATGTCCTGGAGCATCTGCACGAAGTAGGTGTTGACGGACTTCTCCATCGCCACCTTCAGCGGGTACGGGCCCCTCTCGGACTCGCTCTCGTTCTCCAGGTGATACTTCGGCGTGCCGTCGTTGACCCATGGCTTCCCGCAGGACTGCACCGTGTCCGGGTAGTCCATCTCGTACGGGGAGGGGTAGGTCTGCGTGGCCGGCTTGCCGCCCTCTATGGCCGCGGCGGCGAGGAACGGCTTGAACGTCGAACCGGTCGGGAAACCGTAGTTCGAGCCGCCCATGCTCTTGTTGACCGAGTAGTTGTACTGGGTCTCGTTGGGCCCGAAACCGTACGGCTTGGACTGGCCCATTCCCATGATCTTGCCGGTGCCCGGCTGGACCAGCGTCACGGCCGTCGCGACCTTGTCCGACTTGTAGACGTGGCTCTTGATCGAGCTCTGCACCGACTGCTGGGACTGCGGGTCGAGCGTCGTCCGGACCGTCAGACCGCCCCGGTTCCAGATCTTGGCCCGGTCCTCCTTGGTCTTGCCGAAGACCGGGTCGGAGAGAAAGACCTGGCGTACGTAGTCGCAGAAGAAACCGGCTCCGCTGACGGCCGTGATGCAGCCGTTCTGCGGCTTCTTGACCTTCAGCTTGATCGGGTTCGACTTCGCCTTGTCGGCCTCGGCCTGCGAGATGTCACCGACGTCGGCCATGCGCTGGAGCACGGTGTTGCGGCGCTTGGTCGCCTCGGCGGCGTCGTTGACCGGGTCGTAGCGGCTCGGCGACTGCACGATGCCGGCCAGCAGCGCGGACTCCTCCAGCGTCAGGTCCTTCGCGTGCTTGGAGAAGTAGCGCTGCGAGGCGGCCTCGACGCCGTACGCCTGCTGCCCGAAGAAAGTGATGTTCAGGTAGTTCGTCAGGATGCGCTTCTTGCCGAGCTTCTCCTCGACCTGGATCGCGTACTTCAGCTCCTGGATCTTGCGGCCCATGGTCTGCTGAGTGGCCTGCGCGACCTTGTCCGGGTCGTCGCCGGCCTCCTCGACGAAGACGTTCTTCACGTACTGCTGCGTGAGGGTCGAGGCACCCTGCGCGGTCCCGCCCTCCTGCACATTGCGGTTCAGCGCGCGCAGGATGCCCTTGAGGTCGATCGCCCCGTGCTCGTAGAAGCGGGCGTCCTCGATCGCCACGATCGCCTTCTGCATGTACGGCGAGATGTCCTTCAGATCGACCACCGTGCGGTCGCGCGAATAGACGGAGGCGATCATTCCGCCCTTGCTGTCCAGGATCGTGGTCCGCTGGCTCAGCGGTGGAGTACGGAGATTGGCCGGGATCTCGTCGAATCCCTCGACCGTCCCCTTGGTGGCGAGACCCAGTGCTCCGGCGGCCGGCAGTGCGATGCCCGCGAGCACAACTCCGGAAAGTGCGGCGACACCGAGGAACTTGGCGGCCTGCTGGGTCGTCGTGAGACCCCCGCCCGAGCGCTTCTTTGGCATGGGGGCAGCCTACGTTCTCATTCGCCGGACACACGTATATGCCTTGGCCTAAGCTGCTCACAACTGTCACAGCGGTCCCGTTGCGTCTCAACCCCCGTGCACGATCCGGCCATGAGTTCAGGCACTCCCGAATTCACCTCCTGTGTCATCGAACGTCCGTTGTGATCCAGGTGAACTGTCGCGATTCTGCCGGGGCATTCAGGTATGTCCTCACCTCACTCCCCTGGGTGACCTGCCGCATACGCATAGTCCGTTCGGGCCATTCAAGATTGGGCCCGAAGGGGGTGTTGTGCTGTCGCTGCCTTCCGTAACGTCCTCAACTGGCAGCGGTGAATATGCCGCTACCGCCGTGGGGGAGCCTCGATTCGGGAGAGGACGGCGCCGTGATGGGCTGGGAAACCGACTGGAGTGCGCAGGCAGCCTGCCGCACTACCGATCCGGATGAACTGTTCGTACAAGGGGCAGCGCAGAACAGGGCCAAGGCGGTGTGCACCGGATGCCCGGTGCGGACCGAGTGCCTGGCCGATGCGCTGGACAATCGCGTGGAATTCGGCGTATGGGGCGGAATGACGGAGCGGGAGCGCCGCGCACTGCTGCGCAGGCGGCCCACTGTCACGTCCTGGCGCCGGCTGCTGGAGACCGCGCGCAGCGAGTACGAGCAGTCCACGGGCATCCTGCCCGTGGCGATCGGACTGGACGACGACGAACTGCACGAGAGGTACGCCGCGGTGGGGTAGAGCGGACGGGCGGCTACGCAGCTCCGGCCGGGGTGGAACCGGTCGCGAGCCGGCCCCCGATGGCCCGAAGCCCCGCGAGGTCATGTACGTCACCGGGCAGCGCGGCCACTTGGGTCACGGCGACCTCGGGGTGCAGGGCGGTGAAGCGGTCGCGTGTGCGCTGCTCGCGCGCGACCACCTGCATCCGTTCCGCGTGCAGCCGCAACAGACCTGCGGTCAGCTGCTCGACGGAAGCGGCCTCGGTCACGGTCTCGGTCCTGGTTGCGACTTCGGGAGCCGGTTCGGGATCTGGCTCGCGGTCTTCGATGGCCTCGTGCTCGGAAGGATCGGGATCGGCAACGGCTTCGGGAGAGGCGACCGACCGGTCGGCCGGGTCACGAAGTCCAGCCTTCCCGGCCGTCTGATCCACAATGCCGACCCCGTCAAGATTTTCTGCGGCCGCAAGTGCGAGCTCGGCGGAGAGCCGGGCGGCGTCGCTGCCATGGACACGGTTGAGCACCAGACCGGCCAGCGGCATTTCCTCCGCGGCCAGCCGTTCCACGAAGTACGCCGCCTCGCGCAGCGCGTCACGCTCCGGTGTCGCGACGACGAGGAACGCCGTGCCGGGCGCCTGCAGCAGTTTGTACGTGGCGTCGGCCCGGTTGCGGAAGCCGCCGAACATGGTGTCCATCGCTGCCACGAAGGTCTGTACGTCGCGGAGGAACTGACCGCCGAGCAACTTGCCGAGGGTGCCGGTCATCATCGACATGCCCACGTTGAGGAACTTCATTCCTGCCCGGCCGCCCATCTTCGCCGGGGCCATCAGCAGCTTGATGAACTTCCCGTCCAGGAACGAACCGAGCCGCTTCGGTGCGTCCAGGAAGTCCAGCGCGGAGCGCGACGGCGGGGTGTCGACGATGATCAGGTCCCACTCGTTGCGCGCGCGCAGCTGCCCGAGCTTCTCCATCGCCATGTACTCCTGTGTGCCCGCGAAACCGGCCGACAGGGACTGGTAGAAGGGGTTCTCCAGGATCGCGCGGGCCCGCTCGCCGTCCGCGTGCGCCTCGACGATCTCGTCGAAGGTCCGCTTCATGTCGAGCATCATGGCGTGCAGTTCCCCGGCGTCCTCGCCATCGATGCCCGACACCCGGCGCGGGATGTTGTCCAGCGAGTCGATGCCCATGGACTGGGCGAGCCTGCGCGCCGGGTCGATGGTGAGGACGACGACCTTACGGCCGCGCTCGGCCGCCCGTACGCCCAGCGCCGCGGCGGTCGTGGTCTTGCCGACGCCGCCCGAACCGCAGCACACGACGATCCGGATGCCGGGGTCGTCGAGCAGTGCGTCGGTGTCCAGCGCGGGTGCGGGTGCGGTGGCCCTGTCTGCGGCCGAGTCCGAGTCCGTGTCTGTGGCCGTGTCCGCGTCCGTGCCCTGTGTCATCCACCCACCCCTTGTCCCACCCCGTCACCCGTGCCCTGCTTGCGCAGTTCGGTCGCCAGGTCGTAGAGCCCGGCCGGGTCCATGCCCTCGCCGATCAGCGGGAGTTCGTACCCCGGCAGCTCCAGGCCCGCGAGCACCTCGCGCTGCTCGCGCTCCAGCTCGACCCGCTGGGCATGCTCGGCCGCCTGCTCGACCAGGGGGCGTACGAGCCCCGCGGAGCCGGTCACGCCGGCCCGGGTCAGCGCCTTGGCGATCTCCTTGCGGCGGCCGCCCGAGGCGGTGCGCAGCGCGTCCTCGTCCAGCAGATGCGGTCGCACCATGTTCACGATGACCCGGCCGACAGGCAGTTCGGCGGCCCGCAGCTCCGTGATGCCGTCCGCGGTCTCCTGGACCGGCATCTCCTCGAGCAGTGTCACCAGATGGACAGCTGTTTCCGGGGACTTCAGCACCCGCATCACGGCCTGCGCCTGATTGTGTATCGGGCCGATCCGGGCCAGCCCCGCCACCTCGTCGTTCACATTGAGGAAGCGGGTGATGCGCCCGGTGGGCGGCGCGTCCATGATCACGTAGTCGTAGACGTACCGGTTCTGCTTGTCCTTGCGGCGTACGGCTTCGCAGGCCTTGCCGGTCAGCAGTACGTCCCGTACACCGGGCGCGATCGTGGTGGCGAAGTCGATCGCCCCGAGCTTCTTGAGCGCCCGGCCCGCGCTGCCGAGCTTGTAGAACATCTGGAGGTAGTCGAGAAGGGCGCGTTCGGCGTCGATCGCGAGGGCGTACACCTCGCCGCCGCCCGGCGCGACGGCGATCTTGCGCTCCTCGTACGGAAGGGGCTCCGTCTCGAAGAGCTGGGCGATGCCCTGCCTGCCCTCGACCTCCACGAGGAGGGTCCGCCTGCCCTCGGTCGCGAGGGCGAGCGCGAGGGCGGCGGCGACCGTGGTCTTACCGGTACCACCCTTGCCGCTGACGACCTGGAACCTGCTCACGTATTCGAGCCTAACCAGTCGGGCCGCGGGCTACGCACGAGGCTGTGCGTGCCAGGCATTACAGTCGGGCCATGACCAAGTGGGAATACGCGACCGTGCCCCTTCTCGTGCACGCGACCAAGCAGATTCTGGACACCTGGGGCGAGGACGGCTGGGAGCTGGTCCAGGTCGTTCCCGGCCCGAACAACCCCGAGCAGCTCGTGGCCTACCTGAAGCGGGAGAAGGCGTAGTGGCGGGCGCCGTCGAGGCGAAGCTCGCCGAGCTCGGGCTGACGCTGCCGGACGTCGTGCCGCCGCTGGCCTCTTACCAGCCGGCCGTGCAGTCGGGGGTGTACGTGTACACCTCCGGCCAGCTCCCGATGGTGGACGGCAAGCTCGCCGTCACCGGCAAGGTCGGTGCGGAGGTCACGCCCGACGAGGCCAAGGAACTGGCGAAGACCTGCGCGCTCAACGCACTGGCCGCCGTGAAGTCCGTCGCGGGCGACCTGGACCGGATCGCACGAGTCGTGAAGGTCGTGGGCTTCGTCGCCTCGGCATCCGACTTCACCGGGCAGCCCGCCGTGATCAACGGCGCCAGCGAGCTGCTGGGCGCGGTCCTCGGCGACAAGGGCGTGCACGCGCGCAGCGCCGTGGGCGTCGCGGTGCTGCCGCTGGACGCGCCGGTGGAGGTCGAGGTCCAGGTCGAGCTGGTCGGGGCCTGAGCCGTAGGTCTGCTGCGGGTGGTCCGCCGGGCCCGAGCCGTGCGTCTGCTGCGGGCCGCAGGCGGTCGCTCGCTGCCGTGCGCTGCGGTCCTCAGGGCCTGAGCCGTACGCCCGCCGTGGCCCTCGGGCGCTCGCTGCCGTCCGCTGTCGATTCTCCGATCCCGTCCGGTCGTGATGACCGGGCGGGATCATGTGTGTACGGGGCATGTACGGATCAACGTGCCTCTCGAACATCGTCGCGGTTCCGGATAGCCTCCGGCCATGTCCAATGGTCAGTGGTACCCACCGGAATGGCCCGACCGGATCCGGGCACTCGCCGCAGGCGAGCTGACGGCCGCGACCCCGAAGCGGGCCGCCACCGTGATGCTGCTCCGGGATCCTGCCGCTGACACCGGGGGCGGCCCCGCCGTCCACATGCTGCGCCGCCGCGCCTCCATGGCCTTTGCCGGCGGGGCGTACGCCTATCCGGGTGGCGGGGTCGACCCGCGCGACGACGACCGGCTCGTCGGCTGGGCCGGCCCCGCGCTGGAGAGCTGGGCGGAACGGCTCGGTGTCGATACACCGGCCGAGGCGCAGGCCATCGTCTGCGCGGCGGTCCGTGAGACGTACGAGGAGGCGGGCGTCCTCCTCGCCGGCCCGACCGCCGACACGGTCGTCAGCGACACCACCGGCGCCGACTGGGAGGCCGACCGCGAGGCACTGGTCGCCCGCGAGCTTTCCTTCGCCGAGTTCCTGGACCGGCGCGGTCTGGTGCTGCGCTCCGATCTGCTGGGTGCCTGGGCGCGCTGGATCACCCCCGAGTTCGAACCGCGCCGTTACGACACCTGGTTCTTCGTCGCCGCGCTCCCCGAGGGCCAGCGCACCCGCAACGCTTCCACGGAGGCCGACCGCACGGTGTGGACAGCGCCCGGGGAGGCCGCCGACGGGTACGACAGGGGCGAGCTGCTGATGATGCCGCCGACCGTGTCGACGCTGCGGACGCTCAGGCCGTACGGAACAGCCGCCGAGGCCCTGAAGGCGGCGGATTCCCAGGACCTCACGCCCGTACTGGCACAGGCGCGGCTGGAGGGTGACGAGTTGGTGCTGAGCTGGCCGGGACACGACGAGTTCACCAAGCACATCCCGAGCGGGCCGACAGGTGCAGGTGGCGCGGGAGGTGAAGCCGTATGAGCGACGCGGCCGCGCTGCCCGGCCAGCCACGCGGCGGGGTGCTGTCCGGCCCCGCCACCACCCGTACCGTCAACGTCCTCGCCCCCAACGCCTCGGCGATGACGCTGGACGGCACCAACACCTGGATCGTCGCCGAGCCCGACTCCGACCTGGCGGTCGTCATCGACCCGGGCCCGCTGGACGACACACATCTGCGGGCCGTCATCGGCACCGCCGAGCGGGCGGGCCGCCGGATCGCGCTCACCCTGCTCACCCACGGGCATCCGGACCATGCGGAGGGCGCGGCGCGCTTCGCCGAGCTGACCCGTACCGAGGTGCGCGCCCTGGACCCGGCGCTGCGCCTGGGCGACGAGGGCCTGACCACGGGCGATGTGATCACCACCGGGGGCCTGGAGCTGCACGTCGTGCCGACCCCCGGGCACACCGCGGACTCGCTCTCCTTCCATCTGCCCGCCGACCGGGCGGTGCTGACGGGGGACACGATCCTCGGACGCGGCACCACGGTCGTCGCGCATCCGGACGGGCGGCTCGGCGACTACCTCGACTCGCTGCGGAGGCTGCGTTCGCTGACGGTCGACGACGGCGTGCGCACGGTGCTGCCGGGGCACGGCCCGGTGCTGGAGGACGCGCAGGGCGCGGTCGAGTTCTACCTCGCACACCGCGCGCACCGGCTGGCCCAGGTGGAGACGGCGGTCGAGGCCGGACACCGGACGGCATCGGAGGTGGTGGCGCAGGTGTACGCGGACGTGGACCGGTCCCTGTGGCCCGCGGCGGAACTCTCGGTTCTGGCGCAGTTGGAGTACCTGCGCGAGCACGGGCTGATCTAGGACGGAACGGATATGCGCAAGGCCCCGCCGTGCGGCAGGGCCTTGCGTACGGAGATGGCGTCCGGTCGGGGCCGACCGGCGGGCCGGCTAGCGGGACCGCTTGGCCAGGCGCTCCACGTCCAGCAGGATCACGGCGCGCGCCTCCAGGCGCAGCCAGCCGCGTCCGGCGAAGTCGGCGAGCGCCTTGTTGACCGTCTCGCGGGAGGCGCCGACCAGCTGGGCCAGCTCTTCCTGGGTCAGGTCGTGGACGACATGGATGCCTTCCTCGGACTGGACGCCGAAGCGGCGCGACAGGTCGAGAAGGGCGCGGGCGACACGGCCCGGTACGTCCGAGAAGACCAGATCGGACATCTGGTCGTTGGTCTTGCGCAGTCGGCGGGCGACGGCACGCAGCAGGGCCGTGGCCACCTCGGGGCGGGCGTTCAGCCAGGGCTGGAGGTCGCCGTGGCCGAGACCGAGGAGCTTGACCTCGGTCAGCGCGGTCGCGGTGGCGGTGCGCGGGCCCGGGTCGAAGAGCGACAGCTCACCGATCAGCTCGCCGGGGCCGAGGACCGCCAGCATGTTCTCGCGCCCGTCGGGGGAGGTGCGGTGGAGCTTCACCTTGCCCTCGGTGACCACATAGAGGCGGTCGCCCGGGTCGCCCTCGTGGAAGAGCGCGTCGCCGCGTGCGAGGGTCACCTCACTCATCGAGGCGCGGAGCTCCGCGGCCTGCTCATCATCGAGCGCCGCGAAAAGCGGGGCGCGCCGCAGAACGTCGTCCACGAGTTCTCTCCTTGTCGGCCTGTTCAGGGAACCGTGGTCCCCATCATGCCGGACGGTAAAACAGTGCGATCAATCACAAACCAGTTTGACGCACGGGCGTGCCGAACCGTGAGGCAGGGGGCCGATCGGGGGTGGATACGCGGTGACCGGGGCGGATGTCAGCGCGTGGCTCTAGGCTGGCCGGGTGTCCAAATCGCCGGTGAGAGCGCAGGCCAAGGGGGCTGATGGGGTGTCGGAAGGCCGTGATTCCGCTGTGGGCGAACAGGCTGCGAGTCGCCCGACAAAAGCGACAAAACGCCTTGTGGGTGAGCAGGTCCCGAGGGCCGGAATGAAGACCGCAGCGAACCCCGCGTCGAAGTCCGCCGCAAGGGCCGCAGCCAAGTCCACCGAGAAGGCCACCGCGAAACGCGCGAAATCCGGAGCGAAGCCCGGTGCGAAACCGGAATCGCATCTGGCGATGGTTCGCCGTGCCCGCAGGATCAACCGCGAGCTCGCCGAGCTCTATCCGTACGCCCACCCCGAGCTGGATTTCAGGAACCCCTTCGAGCTTCTCGTCGCCACGGTCCTCTCCGCCCAGACCACCGATCTGAGGGTCAACCAGACCACCCCTGCCCTCTTCGCCGCCTACCCCACCCCCGAGGACATGGCCGCGGCCGTCCCGGAGGAAATGGAAGAGCTCATTCGGCCGACCGGCTTCTTCCGGGCCAAGACCAAGTCGCTGATAGGCCTCTCCATGGCGATCAGGGACAGGTTCGGCGGTGAGGTGCCGGGTCGGCTCGCCGATCTCGTCACGCTTCCGGGGGTGGGCCGCAAGACCGCCAATGTCGTGCTCGGGAATGCCTTCGGCGTACCGGGCATCACGGTCGACACCCATTTCGGGCGCCTGGTCCGCCGCTGGAAGTGGACGGAGCAGGAGGACCCGGAGAAGGTCGAGGCCGAGATCGCCGCGATCTTCCCCAAGAGCGAGTGGACGATGCTCTCGCACCGCGTCGTCTTCCACGGCCGCCGCATCTGCCATGCCCGCAAGCCCGCCTGCGGCGCCTGTCCGATCGCCCCGCTCTGCCCGGCGTACGGGGAGGGTGAGACGGACCCGGAGAAGGCCAGGAAGCTGCTGAAGTACGAGATGGGCGGTCAGCCCGGTCAGCGGCTGAGCCCGCCGGCGGACTACCCGGGCAAGCCCGCGCCGGCCCTGGGGGCCGACTGACGCCCGGCGCTCGCTCCGGAACGAAATGCGTGAGGACAGGCGTTGTGAGACGAGGGGTGCCTATGAAGACGCACGAACAGAGCACGCAGAGCACGCACGAACAGAGTGCGGCAGCGGCAGCCGCGCCCGCGGCGGTCAGCCCCGCTGTGCTCAACCCGGCGGCCGTGAGCCCTGCGGCGGCGGTCGCAGCGGCCGCCGCCACCACGGCAGGCGCAGGTCACGACGGAGCCATCACCGTCACGACCGAGGGCCTGCCGGACTGGCTCGACCCCGTGGCCCGTGCCGCGCGGACGATCGAGCCGGACCAGCTCAGCCGCTTTCTGCCGCCGGAGAGCGGCGCCGGGCGGCAGTCCGCCGTACTCGTACTGTTCGGGGAGGGTGAGCGCGGTCCCGAGCTGCTCCTCATGGAGCGATCCGGAAGCCTGCGTTCCCATGCTGGGCAGCCTTCCTTCCCCGGCGGCGCCCTGGACCCGGGGGACGGCGACCAAGCCACTACAGGGCCGCTCAGGGCTGCTCTGCGGGAGGCCCGGGAGGAGACCGGCCTCGATCCGCGCGGAGTGCAGCTCTTCGGAGTGCTGCCCCGGCTCTACATCCCCGTGAGCGGCTTCGTCGTGACACCGGTCCTCGGCTGGTGGCGGTCACCGAGCCCGGTCGGCGTCGTCGATCCGGGTGAGACAGCCCGGGTCTTCACCGTCCCCGTGGCGGATCTCACGGACCCGGCCAATCGCGCGACCGCGGTCCATCCGAGCGGTCACCGAGGCCCGGCATTCCTGGTCGAATCCGCCTTGGTCTGGGGTTTCACGGCCGGAGTGATCGACCGGATCCTGCACTTCGCGGGCTGGGAGCGCCCGTGGGACACCGCCAAGCAGGTGCCGCTCGACTGGCGCGCATGACAGGCTGACTCCCGTGCTGCACTGTCCGGCCCTGCCCGGACCCAGTCGAAGAAACAGGCCCGGTGACGAATCTGCGAGGCTATAGACGGTGAACGTGCTGGACATCCTGCTGCTCGCCGGCGCCGTGTGGTTCGCGGTCATCGGCTATCGCCAGGGGTTCGTCGTCGGCATCCTGTCGGTGATCGGGTTCCTGGGCGGCGGTCTCGTAGCCGTCTATCTGCTGCCGGTCCTGTGGGACCAGCTGACGAACGGCTCCGAAGTCTCGTCGACGGCAGCCATCGTCGCCGTCGTCATCGTGATCGTCTGTGCCTCGGTGGGCCAGGCGTTCACCACCCATCTCGGAAACAAGCTCCGCCGGTACATCACGTGGTCGCCCGCGCGCGCTCTCGATGCCACCGGCGGTGCCCTGGTCAATGTGGTCGCGATGCTGCTGGTCGCCTGGCTGATCGGCTCCGCACTGGCCGGCACCTCGCTGCCTACGCTGGGCAAGGAGGTCCGTAGCTCGTCGGTCCTGCTCGGCGTCTCCCGGGTGATGCCGACCCAGGCCTCCACCTGGTTCACGGACTTCTCCTCGGTCCTTGCGCAGAACGGCTTCCCGCAGGTCTTCAGCCCCTTCGTCAACGAGCCGATCACCGAGGTACAGGCCCCGGACCCGGCGCTGGTCGGCAGCCCCGTGGCGGCCGTCGCCAAGAAGTCCATCGTCAAGGTCGTCGGTACGGCCCCGAGCTGCGGCAAGGTCCTCGAAGGCACCGGTTTCGTCTTCTCCGACCGCCGGGTGATGACCAATGCCCATGTCGTCGGCGGCGTCGACGAGCCGACCGTCCAGATCGGCGGCCAGGGGCGGCTGTACGACGCGAAGGTCGTCCTCTACGACTGGCAGCGCGACATCGCCGTACTCGACGTACCGGACCTCGACGCGAAGCCGCTGAAGTTCACCGACACCGATCACGACGCCGACACCGGGAACAGCGCCATCGTCGCGGGCTTCCCGGAGAACGGCTCGTACGACGTACGGGCCGCGCGTGTCCGGGGCCGTATCGACGCCGACGGACCGGACATCTACCACCGGGGCACCGTCCGCCGCGATGTGTACTCGCTCTTCGCGACCGTCCGCCAGGGCAACTCCGGCGGACCGCTGCTGACCCCCGACGGCAAGGTGTACGGAGTCGTCTTCGCGAAGTCGCTCGACGACCCCGACACCGGCTATGCGCTGACGGCCGACGAGATCCGCCAGGACATCGCGCACGGCCGCACCGCGAACCAGCAGGTCGACAGCCAGGCGTGCGCCCTCTAGAGCCTCTCCGGCCCCGATCCGCCGGACAGGCCCTGGGCGTGCTGCCCCGCGGCAGCCGGGAGAGTCGTGGAAGTCCTGCCCGGCCGGTGAACGCTCACCGGTCGGCCGGGGCGGACATCATCCGCGGGGATGGCGCAGCCGCGCCGAGACCCAGCGGGCCCGACGGCGCAGGATGCGCGGAATACCGAGCCGGGGATCATGCATATCGTGCACCCGGCCCTGGGGGCCGCCCCCCTCATGAGTGCTCGGACTCGCCGTGGCGGTCGAGCGACGGTTGCCTGCTGCGTCACCGAAGTCGTGCGTCCAGCCCATACCCCGACGTCTGCCCGTGCCTCATGGTCGGTAACCGCCCATCCGCCAGCCAATTGGCCTATGCGCCGGGCAATTGGCTGCTCGTCGGACAACTGTGCCCGTACCGCTACCGGTCGGGCTCGGGATCCTGGAGCCAGTTGATGAGTTCGGCCGAGAACCCGTCCGGATCCTCCTCGTGGGGGAAGTGCCCCAGACCGTCGAAAAGTCGCCAACGGTACGGGGCTTCGACGTACTCGCCGGACCCCGCCGCGCTCCGCGTACGGATCGCCGGATCGAGTGAACCGTGAAGATGCAGTGTGGGTACCCGCACCGGCCGCCTCATGCGCCGGTTGAACTGGATTCCGTCCGGACGTGCCAGGGAGCGCACCATCCAGCGGTACGGCTCGATCGAGCAGTGCGCCGTCGACGGGATGCACATCGCGCGCCGGTAGACGTCGACCGCCGCATCGTCGGGGAACTCAGGGGTCCGGGGGCCCGCCCAGTCACGGATCAGCCGGCCCACCAACGCCGCGTCGTCCGCGACGAGCTGACGCTCCGGCACCCACGGGCGCTGGAAGCCCCAGATGTACGAGCCCGCGCGGGACTGCGCGAAGTCGGAGAGCATCGAGGAACGCCAGCGGCGCGGATGCGGCATCGAGGAGACCACGAGGCGGCGCACCAGCTTCGGCCGCATCACCGCAGCCGTCCAGGCGAGGTAGCCACCCATGTCGTGGCCGACCAGGGCGGCGTCCGGTTCGCCGAGCGAGCGGATCACGCCGGTGATGTCGAGCGCCAGGTTGGCGGGGTCGTAACCCCGGGGCGTACGGTCACTGCCGCCGACCCCGCGCAGATCCATTGCCACGGCCCGGAAACCGGCGTCGGCCAGTGCGGTGAGCTGATGGCGCCAGGTCCACCAGAACTGCGGGAAGCCGTGCAGCAGCAGCACCAGAGGCCCCTCGCCGAGCTCGGCGATGTGGAACCGGGCGCCGTTGGCCGCCACGTCCCGGTGGGTCCACGGCCCGTCGAGCCGTACAGGCCCACCGGAGCCGGCCGGGCCGGGTGAACTCGACAGGTCGGAGGGGCCCGAGGGGCCTGAGTGGCCGGTCGAGCCCGCGGAGCCGTCCGGGCCCGCCTGGCCGTTCGGGCTTACCCGGCCTTCCGGACCTGCCTGACTTTCCGGGCCTACTGGGCCGGATGCACTGGAATCGGGGACCGTCATGTGGACGAGCGTGCCACAGCGGGCGCCTTGTCCTGCACCGAAGACTTTTCCAGGGCCTTGTCCGCCGGCGCGCTGCCCACGGCGGCCGGACGGCTCGCCCCCGCCGTGACAGCGGGCCGCGGGTGCGGCTTGACGCCCTGCAGCACGGCCGCCGTCTGCTTGGCCGAAGCGATGGACCTCTCCGGCGGCTTCACCTTCTTGAACTTGGCGAAGGCGAACAGCGCGAGCAACACACCCAGCACGATGAAGGCGACGCCCACGATCGTGAACGACACGGCGAGGCCGAGCCCCAGGTAGTGGATTCCGTACGCCGCCGCGAAGCTCAGCACCGGGATCGCGAACAGAACCAGCACGCCCGCGATGATGAACGCCACGCTCCCGGTCACGCCACGCTTGACGTCCTGCCGCACTTCGGCCTTGGCCAGGGCGATCTCGTCGTGCACCAGTGCGGACATCTCGGCCGTCGCCGCGGCGACCAGCTGCCCGAGACTGCGGTCGGCACTGCCCGCGTTGTTGCCGGGGTCGCTCATCCCTGACTCCCTCTCCTGCTCTCCTGCTCAACACATCTGGTGTCAGATCATGCCGGACTGTCCGGCTTGCTGCTCGCTGCCCCCGCCAGTTGGGCAAGGCGGCGGTGCTCGGCCGCCTTCTTCTCGTAGATCGCGGCCATCCGCAGGTGGTACTCCGGGTCGTCCTGCTCGTAGACGTCGGGCACGCCGTCCTCGTCCTCGTCGAGCTCCTCCGCCTCGTACAGCGTCCGGTATCTGCGTACCCGGAGTTTGAGCAGTGCACCGGAGAGTACGGCGGCTGTCAGCGAGCCGAGCAGCACGGCGGCCTTGATTTCGTTGATCATGTCCTCGTCGCCGGCGAAGGCCAGTTCACCGATGAGCAGCGAGACGGTGAAGCCGATCCCGGCGAGCGAGGCGACCGCGAAGACATCCGCCCAGGCCAGGTCCTTGTTCAGCTCCGCCTTCGTGAAGCGGGTGGCCAGCCATGTACCGCCGAAGATGCCTATCGTCTTGCCGACGACGAGCCCCAGGACGACACCGAGCGTCTCGGGCCGGGTGAAGACGCCCGCCAGCGCGCCGCCGGAGAGGGAGACACCTGCTGAGAAGAGGGCGAACAGCGGCACGGCGATACCGGCCGACAGCGGGCGGATCAGGTGCTCGATGTGCTCGCCGGGGGAGTGGGTCTCGCCGTCCCGCCGGGTGCAGCGGAGCATCAGGCCCATGGCGACACCGGCGATGGTGGCGTGGATGCCGCTGTTGTACATCAGGCCCCAGATGACCAGGGCGAGCGGTACGTAGATGTACCAGCCGCGCACGTTCCTGCGCAGCAGCAGATAGAAGACGGCGAGGCCGATGAAGGCGCCGGTCAACGCCATGAAGTTGATCTGCTCGGTGAAGAAGACCGCGATGATCAGGATCGCGAAGAGGTCGTCGACGACGGCGAGCGTCAGCAGGAAGGCGCGCAGCGCGTTCGGCAGCGAGGTGCCGATGACCGCGAGGACAGCGAGCGCGAAGGCGATATCGGTGGCGGTGGGGACGGCCCAGCCGTGCGTGGAACCCCCGCCGGTCACAGCCACGAGTGTGTAGACGACGGCCGGAACCGCCATTCCGCACAGCGCGGCGACGACCGGGAGAGCGGCCGCCCTGGGGTCGCGCAGTTCGCCCGCGACCAGTTCCCGCTTGAGCTCGACGCCCGCGACGAAGAAGAAGATCGCGAGCAGCCCGTCCGCCGCCCAGTGCTCCACGGAGAGGTTGAGGCCCAGCGACCCGGGACCAAAGTGGAAGTCGCTGACGGCCGCGTAACTGGAACCGAAGGTGTTCGCCCACACCAGGGCGGCTATCGCGGCGACCAGCAGGATGACTCCGCCGACGGTCTCGGTACGCAGGGCATCCGCGAGGTAGTTCCGCTCGGGGAGGGACAGGCGCGCCAGAAAAGTGCGGCGGGAGGAAGAAGAGGGTGTGGGGGTGGGCGTGGCCACGAGTGAGGACCTCCGGGGCGGTACGGCAGCGATGGCATGGCTGATGCACTTGCCGACCAGACTTCCCGGCACACCCTGTGGAGATTTCTTATTGCTTTGTTGACGCGGCTGCCACTGTACCCGGGGTGCGCGGGGCGGTAAGAAGTGATCTTCACCTTAAATGCCCGAGGGGCACCCGGCGCGTTGCCGGATGCCCCTCGGGGACGTACTCGCCTCGGTCAGTCCTCGGACGAGGAGGAGGACGGCAGCTGGGTCTGGATGAGGTCCATCACCGAGGAGTCGGTGAGCGTCGTGACATCGCCCAGCTCGCGGTTCTCGGCGACGTCACGCAGTAGACGCCGCATGATCTTGCCGGAGCGGGTCTTCGGCAGCTCGGCGACCGGCAGGATCCGCCTCGGCTTGGCGATCGGGCCGAGCGTGGCGCCGACGTGGTTGCGCAGCTCCGCGACGAGCTCGTCCGAGGCGGCAGCCGTACCGCGCAGTATCACGAAGGCGACGATGGCCTGGCCGGTCGTCTCGTCCGCGGCGCCGACCACGGCAGCCTCGGCGACCGAGGGGTGCGACACGAGCGCCGACTCGACCTCGGTGGTCGAGATGTTGTGCCCGGACACGAGCATCACGTCGTCGACCCGGCCGAGCAGCCAGATGTCGCCGTCCTCGTCCTTCTTGGCGCCGTCGCCCGCGAAGTACTTGCCCTCGAAGCGGGACCAGTACGTGTCGATGAAGCGCTGGTCGTCGCCCCAGATGGTGCGGAGCATCGACGGCCACGGCTCGGTGAGGACGAGGTAGCCGCCCCCGCCGTTGGGAACCTCGTTGGCCTCGTCATCGACGACCGTGGCGGAGATACCGGGCAGGGCGCGCTGGGCGCTTCCGGGCTTGGTCTCCGTGACGCCCGGCAACGGCGAAATCATCATGGCGCCGGTCTCGGTCTGCCACCAGGTGTCCACGATCGGGCACTTGTCGGCGCCGATGTGCTTGCGATACCACATCCACGCCTCGGGGTTGATCGGTTCACCGACCGAACCGAGGACCCGAAGACTGCTCAGGTCGAACTTGGCGGGGATGTCGTCACCCCACTTCATGAACGTACGGATCGCGGTCGGCGCGGTGTACAGGATCGTGACGCCGTACTTCTGCACGATCTCCCAGAAACGCCCCTGGTGCGGGGAGTCGGGCGTGCCCTCGTACATGACCTGCGTCGCGCCGTTGGCCAGCGGTCCGTAGACGATGTACGAGTGGCCGGTCACCCAGCCGATGTCGGCGGTGCACCAGAAGACATCGGTCTCCGGCTTGAGGTCGAAGACCGCGTTGTGGGTGTACGCGGCCTGCGTGAGGTAGCCACCGGAGGTGTGCAGGATGCCCTTCGGCTTACCCGTGGTGCCGGAGGTGTAGAGGATGAAGAGCGGCTGCTCCGCCTCGAACGCCTCGGGGGTGTGCTCGGTGGACTGCCGGCCGGTGATCTCGTGCCACCAGACGTCGCGGCCCTCGGTCCACGCGGTGTCCTGGCCGGTGCGCCGCACGACGAGGACATGCTCGACGCTGTCGAAACGGGAGACGGCGTCGTCCACGGCGGGCTTGAGTGCGGACGGCTTGCCGCGGCGGTAGCCACCGTCGGCGGTGATGACGACCTTGGCATCCGCGTCCTGGATACGGGCGGCGATGGCGTCGGCGGAGAAGCCGCCGAAGACCACAGAGTGCGCCGCGCCGATGCGGGCGCAGGCCAGCATCGCGATGGCAGCCTCGGGGATCATCGGCAGGTAGACGGCGACCCGGTCGCCCTTGCCGACACCGAGCTCGGTGAGGGCGTTCGCTGCGCGGGAGACCTCGTCCTTCAGGTCGGCGTAGGTGATGGCGCGGCTGTCCCCGGGCTCGCCCTCGAAGTGGATGGCGACCCGGTCACCATGGCCGGCCTCGACATGACGGTCCACGCAGTTGTACGCGACGTTGAGCTTGCCGTCCGCGAACCACTTCGCGAAGGGCGGGTTGCTCCAGTCGAGCGTCTCGGTCGGCTCCGTGGCCCAGGTCAGGCGACGGGCCTGCTCGGCCCAGAAGCCCAGCCGGTCCGCCTCGGCCTGCTCGTACGCCTCCGCTTTGACGTTGGCGTTCGCGGCCAGATCGGCAGGCGGTGCGAACCGCCGCTCCTCACGAAGCAGATTGGCCAAGCTTTCGTTGCTCACGACATCTCCCATTCCCAGGGTGTCCGTTGTGTCCCGGGGCATAGCTCATCAGGCCAAAGGCCGGGTGACAAGTGTCTGCCCGGAATTGGTTTAGACCTGTGTCTCGTGTATGGAGACACGGTCCCGCTTACACGTGCGGTCCGGTGCGGCGCGGTGCACCCCAGTGCGGAGCACAGCGACACGGAACGGTATGGAGCGACACGGAGGCGGGACCACAAGGTCTCACGGACCGGGGGCGAATGTGGTTCAGACGCCGGTACGTTCCAACTCGCCGGAACCGGCTGGATCACCCGGGGCGGCGGGCCTGGGGGTGTCGGCGTCGCCGGGGGAGCGGGAGCCGGCCGGGGCGTGGGAACCGGCCAGGGCATGGGAATCGGCCGGGGTGTGGGAATCGGAGGAGGCGTGGGCGTCACCAGGGTCCACGCGGTCGAATACCTCGTCGAGTGCGAGCCCGGCGCTCGCGCCCTCGGCCAGCAGATAGGCCTGCGCCTCGCCCACATGGAAGTACATCCCGTGCAGTTGGAGCGTGCCCTCGGCGAGCCGCCGCGCCACCGGTCCATGGGCCCGCAGATGGTCCAACTGCTGGACCACATTGGTGAGGCAGAGCTGCTCCACCGCATCGGCCGGAAGACGGCCGGAGATCCGGGCCCAGGCATGATGCCGGGACGCCATCCGCTCCAGGCTCGGCAGCCCATGTCTCAGCCAGCGCCACAGGGACGTCAGCGGAGTGTCCGGGTCCGGCTTGGAGCCGAGCAGAGCCTGCATCGCGCCGCAGCCGGAGTGCCCGCAGACGGTGATGGACTCCACCTTCAGCACATCCACCGCGTACTCGATCGCGGCGCCCACCGAGTCGTCACTCGACTCGGCGTCCGGCGGGGGCACCAGATTGCCGATGTTCCGTACGGTGAACAGGTCCCCCGGGCCGCTTGCCGTGATCATGCTGGTGACCAGGCGGGAGTCGGCGCAGGTGATGAAGAGCTGGGAGGGGCGCTGACCCTCGCGGGCCAACCGGGCCAGCTCCTCGCGTACCAGCGGAGCGGTGTTCCGCTGGAACGAACTCAGGCCGCTGAAAAGGCGGTTGCCGCCGGTCCGGCGCGGGGCGGCGGTGGGTGAGTCGGCCGGGCCGGGGGTGCTGTGGGCTCCGAGGGCGTTGTGGGACGTGTGGTGCTCGGGGGAGCGGTCCTCGACGGAATTGGATCCGGAGTCGCGGGCGGGGCCCGTGCCGAGGCGGGCGTGGTGGCTTTCGGGCGTCTGGCCTGGCCGGTCGTGGCAGTGATGGTTGCGCCACGGCGTCCAGGGGCGGCAACAGGAATGCGCAGCCGAGGCAGGCTCGGCGATCCGGCCGCCGGACCTGCCGGTGAAGACGACCCGGCCGCCGTGGGCCGTCTGGGCAATGCTCCAGTCCTGGATCGTCTCGTACGCCGCATGGTCCATGAAAAAGCCGTCCAGCTCGACGACGGCATCCCCGTCCTGGGGCAGCCGGGCGAGCACCCGACTGAGCCGGGGCACCGCGAGAAACGTCAACTGGCCCTGTACGACCACCAGATGCTGACCGTCCTGTTCGGTCACGGTGATCCTGGTCCGGGCCAGCCGGTGCAGGGCGACGGCCACCGCCACCGCGATGCCAATCACTACACCCTTGAGCACACCGAAGAGGAGCACGCCGGTGATCGTCGCCCCGTACACCAGGAATTCCCGGTGCTTATGGACATTGCGGATGTGGGCGAAACTCACCATCTGGATGCCGACCATCATGACCAGCGCGGCGAGCGCGGCCAGCGGGATCTGCTCCAGGGCGGTGACCAGCAGCCCTGCGGCGAGCACCACCCAGACGCCGTGCAGCACGGTGGAGGCGCGGCCCGTCGCTCCGGCCCGCACATTCGCCGAACTGCGCACCGCGCCGCCGGACACCGCCAGCCCGCCGACAAGCCCGGACAGGGTGTTGGCGATGCCCTGGGCACGCAGCTCACGGTCGAGATCGGAGCGCCTGACGGGCGGGTCCGGCGGGTCCGGCGGGGACGGAGAGGACGGACCCGGGCCCTGGGCCGAAACCGAAACCGAAACCGGACCCGAGGCCGAGGACGAGGCCGACGTCAAGTCGGCTTTGGACCGGGCGGCCGCTTGCCCGCCGGCACGGTCGGCCGACAGCTTGTCCACGGCGACCGCGGCGAGCAACGACTCCAGACTGGCCACCAACATCACTGTTAACACAGCGGTGGCCAGAGCGAGTACCGGGCCGTGCGGCATCTCCGGCAGTGCGTGCGAGCGCCAGGACGGCAGATCGACCCGGGCGATTCCGGGCGCCGTGATCGCGGCCACCGCCGTCGCGGTCACCACCGCAGCGAGGGCAACCGGAATCCGCCGTACCACCCGGCCGATCCGCCCCGGAATCCGCGGCCACAGGACCAGGACGGCGATGGTCAGGACGCCGATCAGCGGCGCGGCCGGACTCACCCGCCCCAACTGGTCCGGAAGGGCGAGGGCGTTGGCGACGGCCGAACTCTGAGGCGAGCCGCCGAGCACGATCTGCAGCTGGGCGAGTGCGATGGCCACGCCGATGCCGGCGAGGGTGCCGTGCACGATGGCGGGGCTGACGGCAAGGGCGCTGCGCGCCGCCCGCAACGAGCCCAGCAGGATCTGCAGAAGTCCCGCGCCGATGGTGATCGCGCAGGTGGTGCGCCAGCCGTAGATCTGAATCAACTCGGCTGTGACCACGGTCAGTCCGGCGGACGGTCCGCTGACCTGGAGGGGTGTGCCGCCGAGCAGCCCGGCGACGACTCCGCCGATCGCGGCGGAGATGAGGCCGGCCTCCAGCGGGGCGTCCATGGCGACGGCGAGGCCGAGCGACATGGGGACGGCGAGCAGGAAGACCGTGATCGATGCGGATAGGTCGGCGCCCGCGATGCGGAATCGTCCGCCACGCGGTGGCGGGCTGTGCGGTCGTTTGATTCCCGAGGCGCGGGGTGGGCGCGAACTGCGGGATGTGCGGTCATGGCGAGTGGGGACGCAAGCAGACATGTTCCCGTCTCCTCCGGGGCAGCGCGGTCGCGGAACGTGGGGGACGCGGCCGTGGGTCACGGCGTGCAGCGGCGGGATTTCTCAACTCTCAGTAAATAGATCGTAATGGAGAGTAAAGATGTCTGTCCATGCTTGCGATCAAATGGCTCATTCATTCACCTGTTCGGGTGAATGAATAGCTTTTCATTCGGCTTGTCGTACTAATTCCGGCATGTCTGTGTGACCTTGACCTCGCCACGTCTGCACTTCAACGCAAATTTCCTGCAAGGAAGAGGGTGGGCGGATGATGGGCGCCGCGAAGAGGGGCGCCGCCGAGCGGGTCGCCCCGGGTGTCATGGCCGTTGCACTCGCCGCAGGAGTGGTCGGCTGCTCCTCCCGCGCGGATTCCAGAACCGGAGCCGCCGGCCCCGCTGCCGCGAAGCGGGACGCCGGAGCGAAGAAGAACGTCCCCCGAGCCGCACCCGAAGGCATCTTCCGCCTCATCGGCGACGGCTCCACCGCCTTCACGGGCAGTCAGCCGAAGCAGCCCGTGGCGCAGCGCCTGGCACCTGGCCAGAAGCCCCCGCAATTCGTGGTGTTCTCGTGGGACGGCGCCGGAGAGGACAGCCAGAAGCTGTTCTCGCACTTCCGCGAGGTGGGCGAGAAATACCACGCGAACATGACGTACTTCCTCAGCGGCGTGTACCTGCTGCCTGAGGGTAAGCGGGAGCTCTACGACCCGCCGAAGCACAGCGTCGGCAGCTCTGACATCGGCTTCAACGACACCGAGGGAATCCGGAACACCATCACCCAGGTTCGCGGCGCCTGGGAGGACGGCGACGAGATCGGCACGCACTTCAACGGCCACTTCTGCGGCCCCGACGGTGGCGTCGGCACCTGGTCCGTCGATCAGTGGAAGAGCGAGATCGGCCAGGCCAAGACCTTTGTGAAGAGCTGGAAGACCAACGACCCCGACCTCAAGAGCGAGCAGCCGCTTCCCTTCGACTACGACAAGGAGCTCATCGGCGGCCGCACGCCCTGTCTGGAGGGGCAGAAGAATGCGGTGGCCGCAGTGCGGGCGATGGGCTTCCGCTACGACTCCAGTGGCGTCAACAACCAGGTCTCGCCCGAGAAGAAGGATGGCATCTGGGATCTTTCGATGCAGCTCGTCCCGGTTCCGGGGCGCGAGTTCGAGACCCTGTCGATGGAGTACAACTTCATGTTCAACCAGTCCGGTACGACACGGGGCGATCCGGGCCGACACGGGTACTGGGGCAACCAGATGCGCGACGGTCTGATCCAGGCCTTCGATCGCGCGTATGACGGCAACCGTGCCCCGCTGATCATCGGCAACCACTTCGAGTCCTGGAACGGCGGCACGTACATGCGGGCCGTCGAGCAGACCATCGCGACGGTCTGCACCAAGGAGGGCGTCCGCTGCGTGTCCTTCCGGCAGCTGGCCGACTGGCTGGACGCACAGGACCCGGCGACGTTGGCGAAGCTCGGCAGGCTCGGTGTCGGCCAGGCCCCGGCGAAAGGCTGGACGGACTTCCTCGACGAGGTCGCGACTTCGGGCCCGGACGCCGACCGGGCGTCGGGGGCCGGAAAGGCTCACGCCGGATCCGGCGCGGATCGGGCTGGTCGCTAGCTCGGTGACCGTGCTGGGTCACCGAGCTGCACGTCCTTCGGCTGCGACTGCCGCTTGAGGGCGCCATGGTGCCCCGGCCGGAACGAGGGCGTCCTCCCGGCCCGGGCGCCGACGGATCAGGCGGGCTGAGCGGCGCCGTCCTGCACGTACCGCTCGTCCAGCACGAAGGCAGGGTCGACCTGGGCAGCCAGGTCGGCGCCCGTCTTCTCATTGCCCCAGCTCTCCGCGTTCTTCAGATGGAAGTGCACCATCTGCCGCGTGTAACGCTCCCAGTCCCGCTGCTCATACGAATCCTCCGCGGCGTTCTGCAGCGCCTGCAGGGCCATCCGGTTGTCCGCCTCCAGCAGCTCGAAGCGGGCCGGCCTGCCCTTCTCCATGGCCCGTACCCAGTCGGAGTGCCCGACGCCGACCAGCAGATCGGCGCCCACCTCGGCGCGCAGGAAGTCCAGATCGTCCTCGCCCTGCACCTTGTTGCCGATGACCTTCAGCGCGACCCCGAAGTCCCGGGCGTACTCCTTGTACTGGCGGTAGACCGAGACGCCCTTACGGGTCGGCTCGGCGACCAGGAACGTCATGTCGAAGCGGGTGAACATCCCGGAAGCGAAGGAGTCCGAACCTGCTGTCATGTCAACGACGACATAGTCGTCGGGGCCGTCGACGAGATGGTTGAGGCAGAGCTCGACCGCACCGACCTTGGAGTGGTAGCAGGCCACACCCAGATCCGACTCGGTGAATGGCCCGGTGGCCATCAGCTGGACCTCCCCGTCGTCGAGCCGGACCGTGCGGGCGCAGGCGTCGTAGATCGGGTTGTTCTCGCGGACCCGTAGCAGCCGTGAGCCCTCGCCGGGCGGAGTCGTCTTGATCATCGTCTCGACGGAGGCGATACGGGGATTGCTGCCGCGCAGATACTCCTTGATCAGAGGCAGCTGGGCTCCCATGGCAGGCAGCGCCGCAGCCTCTTGGTCGTCGAGGCCGAGCGCGGCCCCGAGGTGCTGGTTGATGTCGGCGTCCACCGCGACGACATGGGCTTCATTGGCGGCAAGGTGGCGGATGAAGAGCGAGGACAGTGTGGTCTTGCCGCTGCCGCCCTTCCCTACGAAAGCGATCTTCATGTTCACCTAGGGTAGCGGCACGATTGCGGTCTGCTGTCACGCTTCGTGAAGAAGGCCACTCTCGGGCGGCATCGGTGTAGGGGGCGCGTAGCCTCGCTGCTTATGAGTACGACTGCCTCTGATCCGCTCGCCACCCTGGGCGCCCTGCCGGGGGTCGCCGACGCGGTGGACTCCGTACGCAAGGCCGTCGACCGGGTCTACGGTCACCGCGTCATGCGGCGCCGCAGCAACGAGGTCACCGCTGAAGCGGCGCTACGCGGCGCCCGTGGCTCGGCGGCGCTGTCAGGTGCCGACTGGAATCTGGAGGAGGTGCGCCGGCGTACCGACTTCAGCGGTGACGGTGAGGCGCACGTGATCGGAGCGGCCCTGAGGCTCACCGCCGAAGCGGGTCAACTGCTCTCCATCTGGCGGCAGTCGCCGCTGCGCGTCCTGGCGCGGCTGCATCTGGTTGCGGCCGGCGGCGCGGCGCCCGAGGACACTGTCGGTCGGCCACGGCTGGCAGGCGAACCCGTGGAGGAGCCGCTGATCGAAGCGCCGCTGCCGGACGCCGAGGAAGTGGTGGGGCGGCTGGAAGGGCTCTCTGGATTGATCCTTTCGGGCACTTCGGCGCCCGCGCTGGTGACGGCGGCGGTCGTGCACGGTGAACTGCTGGCTCTGCGTCCCTTCGGTTCGTACAACGGCCTCGTCGCGCGTACCGCCGAGCGGATCGTACTGATCGGGAGCGGCCTCGACCCCAAATCGATCTGCCCCGCCGAGGTGGGCCACGCCGAGCAGGGGCGGGCGGCGTACATCACTGCGTTCGAGGGTTACCTGTCGGGGACACCGGAGGGGATGGCGGCCTGGATCGCGCACTGCGGGCGCGCCGTGGAGCTGGGCGTCAGGGAATCGACGGCGGTGTGCGAAGCGCTGCAGCGCGGCGCTGCGTAGCAGGGCGCGTAGTCTCGCGGGCCGGGTACGACAAGCGGGTGCGGCTAATCGATGACTTCACCGCGGTAACTCCACTGCCGTAACTTCACTGCCCGGTAAAAGGGTTGCGGCGGTACCGTCTTCGGTACCGCCGCTGGCATGTCTACCCAGTTACCATGCGTCCTCGATATGTGCCCATCAGGTCGGGGGCTTTGCCCGTTTCCCTGGTGCGGCTGGCCCGTAATCGACGGGTCGACGTCGCGTGGGTGCTCGGTTTTCATGCTCGGTCCGTGGGGCCTTCTCTGCGTTATCAGGTAATCCTCTCGGATGTCCTTGGTCTCGCGGGCCGTTGAGTCCTTTGTACTCCAGGGCCGGGGCGAGCGGTAGTGCTGGCCACACTTCTTTACTTTTAGGTTCAATTACGGGCGAGTTGGACAACTCGGTTCGGTCGGATGAATTGGGCTGATCGGTCGCCCTGCTTGACCCCATTGATCGGGCCGGGCGGCGGGGCCCAGGGTGTGAGTAGGGGCGCCGCCGCCCGGCTCATACATCAGGCGGAGGTCGTGGTGGTGCGGCGGCGGGAGGTGTACCAGACCAGTCCCGCTGTGACGGCGGCTGCGCCCAGCGCTGCCGCAGCAACCAACGCCGGGCGCGGCGGCATCGAGAACGTCGGCAGTCGCTGCTTGAGTCGGACCGGTCGGTCAAAGGCGAGAATCGGCCATTCGCGAAGGGTTGCTTCGCGCCGTAGAGCGCGATCCGGATTCACTGCGTGCGGGTGGCCGACCGACTCCAGCATCGGTACGTCGGTCGCGGAATCGCTGTAGGCGTAGCAGCGCGACAGGTCGTATCCCTCCGACACTGCGAGGGCCTTGACCGCCTCGGCCTTCGTCGGCCCGTACGCGTAGTACTCCACTTCGCCGGTGAAGCAGCCGTCGTCACCGACGACCATCCGGGTGGCGACGACTCGGTCGGCGCCGAGCAGCTCGCCGATCGGCTCGACGACCTCGGCGCCCGAGGTCGAGACGATCACCACATCGCGTCCGGCGGTGTGATGCTCCTCGATGAGCGTCGCCGCTTCGTCGTAGATGATCGGGTCGATCAGATCGTGCAGGGTCTCGGCGACGATTTCCTTCACTTGCTGGACGTTCCAACCCTTGCAGAGCGCGGAGAGATATTCCCGCATCCGCTCCATCTGGTCGTGATCTGCACCTCCGGCAAGGAACACGAACTGTGCGTACGCAGTGCGCAGTACAGCGCGGCGGTTGATCAGTCCGCCTTGGTAGAAGGACTTGCTGAAGGTCAGCGTCGAAGACTTCGCAATGACCGTCTTGTCCAGGTCAAAGAAGGCTGCTGTGCGCGGCAAGAAGCGGTTTTCCACAAGGCTGAGCATAGGGGCCCACCATTCGGCGTAAACTCTGGCGCGTGGGTTTGCCTGAGAAGGCTCTCGGGTACACCATGGAAGTCACGGATCGTTCGCGACCGTGCTAACCCGGTCCGGCTCCTCCCCCCCCCGAGTCGGCCGTGGGGACGACCCCCGCTCTCCCCCCCGGCGGGGGTCGTCGCATGTCCGGACGCGTTTCTGCCGTTCGGAATCAAGCATTCTGCCTCCATTTCGGCCGCGATGGCCCACTTCTCGTTCCGTCTCTCACCATCTTGACTCGTCACGGTGCGTAGCGGAAGTGCTGCTCTCCGGAAGTCGCCGGTATGAGCGACAGAGATATTCACAACGGCAGAGTTGTCCACAGTTTTTGAGCAAGATCCACACGATTTCCCGAAGTGCTGCACGGTGATTCCGGTCGCGAAGTCCGCGGCTTGTGGAATCGCCGATCTCGGAACGCTCCGAGATCACCGCGAACCGCGATGAAGGTGTAGCGAGAAGGGGGCGGAGATCGTGGCTGAATCCATCGCACGGGATCGTCTGCCGACCGTCGGGGTGCGGCGGAGCGGACCGTTGATCGTGACCGAGGATGTGGAACTCCTCGACGATCTGCTGCGGCTGTGCGCAGCCGCCGGAGCGGAGCCAGAAGTTCATCACTCGTTGCCCGAACGCAGAGGCGGCTGGGAGCAGGCCCCGATGGTTCTCGTGGGAGACGATGCCGCCCAGCGGTGCCGTGGAGCGGCACGCAGGCGCGGTGTGATGCTCGTAGGCCGGGACCAGGACGCCCCGGATGTCTGGCGCCGCGCCGTGGAGATCGGGGCCGAATATGTGCTGAGGCTGCCCGATTCGGAGGGCTGGCTCGTCGACCAGATCGCCAATGCGGCGGAAGGTGTGGGCCGGCCGGCACTCACCGTCGGGGTGATCGGCGGACGGGGCGGATCCGGTGCATCCACACTGGCCTGCGCCCTCGCGGTGACCGCGGCCAGGGCCGGACGGCGGACCATGCTGATCGACGGTGACCCGCTCGGCGGGGGGATCGATGTGCTGCTCGGTGGCGAACGGGTCGAGGGAATGAGGTGGCCGGATTTCGCCCATTCCAAAGGGCGGGTCGGCGGAGGCGCACTGGAGGAGTCGCTACCCGCACTGCACGGCCTGCGGGTGCTCAGCTGGGGCCGCGACGACTGGGTGGTCATCCCGCCACAGGCCATACAGGCCGTGCTGGCCGCCGCGCGTAGGCTCGGAGGGGTGGTGGTCGTCGATCTGCCGCGCCGGGTCGACGAGCCGGTGGCCGAGGCGCTCGCACAGCTGGATCTCGGGCTGTTGGTGGTCCCCGGAGAGCTTCGCGCAGTCGCGGCGGCGAAGCGGGTGGCGTCGATGGCCGGGATGGTGCTGGACGACCTGCGGGTGGTGGCCCGTGGCCCGTACGCGGCGGGCCTCGACGAGCGGTGGGTGGCACAGGCGCTGGGGCTGCCGCTTGCCGGTGAACTACCGCTCGACGCCGGGCTGCTGGCCACCCAGGATGGCGGCGCACCGCCCGGCGGCAGTGCGCGCGGTCCACTGGCCAGGTTCTGCGCGGCGTTCTGGGAGCGGGCACTCGCCCCGGAGGCTGCAGGGGGACGCGCCGGTGGGGGTGCGTCATGACGGAGACGCTGCTCGACGCCGTACGGCAACGGCTGGCACAGAGCGGCGCGGCGCCGACCCCGGCCGGGGTCGCGGCAGCTCTTCGGGCCCAGGGACGGCTGCTCGGTGATGCCGAAGTGCTCGGCGCGGCCGATGAGTTGCGCGGCGAACTGGTCGGCACCGGGGTGCTGGAACCGCTGCTCGCCGACCCGGCCGTGACGGATGTCCTGGTCTCCGCGCCGGACCGGGTGTGGGTGGACCGGGGCGGCGGGCTCGAACTCACCGGGGTGACCTTTCCGGACGTCGCCGCGGTGCGCAGACTGGCACAGCGGCTGGCGGCCGTGGCGGGGCGGCGGCTGGACGACGCCCGGCCCTGGGTGGACGCGCGGCTGCCGGACGGCACCCGTATGCATGCCGTGCTGCCGCCGGTGTCCGTCGGCTCGACGTGCCTGTCGCTGCGGGTGGTGCGGCCCAGGGCCTTCTCGCTGACGGAGCTGGTCGCGGCGGGGACCGTGCCGCCGGGTGGTGACCGGGTGCTGAGGGCGTTGGTGGAAGCCCGGGTCTCGTATCTGATCAGTGGGGGGACGGGGGCCGGGAAGACGACCCTCTTGTCGAGTCTGTTGGGTGCGGTCGGGGAGCGTGAGCGAATCGTGCTTGCCGAGGACTCGGCGGAGCTGCGGCCGGACCATCCGCATGTGGTGCGCCTGGAGTCGCGCCCTGCCAACCAGGAGGGGGCGGGGCGAGTGACCCTGAGGGACCTGGTGCGGCAGGCGCTTCGGATGCGGCCCGACCGGCTGGTGGTCGGGGAGGTGCGGGGCGCCGAGGTCACCGAACTGCTGGCCGCGCTGAACACTGGCCACGAGGGCGGCTGCGGGACGGTTCATGCTAATGCAGCCGAGCACGTCCCGGCCCGCCTTGAGGCATTGGGGACGGCGGCGGGACTGGACCGGACCGCACTTCACAGCCAGTTGGCGGCTGCGCTGTCGGTGGTGGTCCATCTCGTACGGGACCGGGCCGGGCAGCGGCGGATTGCTGAGGTGCAGGTCCTGGAGCGGGATGCGGCTGGGCTGGTGGTGACCGTGCCGGCACTGCGCTGGGGCACCGACGGATTTGTGCAGGAGCGGGGCTGGGAACGGCTGCGGTCGATGACCGGGGGTGCGCTGTGAGCGGTGCCGCGACGGTGGGTCCGGCCCCCGGTGCGAGCTGTGCGGCGGCCTTGTGCGTCGGGGTGGCGGCCTGGCTGGTGGTGGTGCAGGACCAGGGGCGTCGGCGAGCGCGGGTGTTGTTGTTCGACGGGGTGATGCAGCCGCCGCTCCGTGAGCGCTTGGAGCGGATTCGGGCTTGGTTCCAGGAGCGATTGCGGACGCGGCGGGAGTGGCTTTGCCTGCCGGTGGCGCTGGCCATCGCCGTGCTGGGGGAATCCGTGCTGCCGGTGCTGGCGGTGGCGGTGGCGGTGCCTCTGGTGCGGCGGTGGTTGCGGAGACGAGCCCTGACGCAGGAGCGCGAACGCCGGGCCGATGGGGTGGTGGCGCTGTGCGGCGCCGTCGTGGGTGAGCTGCGGGCCGGGCACGAGCCGGGGCAGGCGTTGCTCGTCGCTGTCCGCGGGGCCGGGGTGATGGGAACGGCGGAGGCTGCTGTGTCCGCTGCCGCGCGGTTCGGCGGCGATGTGCCGGGGGCGCTCGGGCAGGCGGCTCGGGAGCCGGGTCTGGACGGGCTTGCCGGGGTGGCGGCCTGCTGGCGGGTGGCGGTGGACGGCGGGACCGGGCTCGCGGCGGGCCTGGACCGCCTGGAGGGTGCGCTGCGGGCGGAGCGACGCAGACGGGAGGAGTTACGGGCCCAACTGGCCGGTGCCTGGTCGACGGTGGCGGTGCTGGCGCTGCTGCCGGTGCTGGGTCTGGGGCTGGGGGCGGCGCTCGGGGCCGATCCGCTGAGGGTGCTGCTGCACACGCCGGCCGGGCTGGTCTGTCTGGTGGCGGGTGGGTTGCTGGAAGCGGCCGGGCTTTGTTGGGCCGGCCGGATCGTACGGGCGGGGGAGGCGGCGTGAACGGGGTCACCGGCGAAGTCGTCCACCGGGCGGCAGCAGTGTGGGCGGTTCTGGGCACGGTCGCGTATCTGGCCCTCGCGCTGGCGAGACGGCGGCGGAGGCGGACGGTACACCGTCGGGGTGCGGTGCTGCTGGCCATCGGCCCGGAGAAGCGTCGGCGCGGGCGGACGGATTCCGGTTCCCGGGTGAAGGAATGGATCGCGCCACTGGGTGCTTTGGCGACAGGCGTGGTCCTGATCGGCGGCCTGCCAGGGTTCGCGGCCGGGGTGGCAGGGGCGTACGGCGCCTGGAGATGGCAGCGGGTCCGGCGCAGACGCAAACCGGGGGTCGGCGCTGTGGAAGCGGCGCAGGTCTCACGTCAACTTCCTTTGGCAGCTGACCTCTTGGCGGCCTGCATTTCTGCCGGAGCCGGGCCTCGAGAGGCGGCGGAGGCGGTGGGGGAGTCGCTGGGCGGACCGGTCGGCGTGCGTCTGGCGCGGACGGCTGCGGAGATCCGGCTCGGTGGTGAACCTGCGGTGGCCTGGGCGCGGTTCGGGGAGATACAGGGCGCGGGTGCGCTGTCCCGCTGCCTGGACCGGGCGGGATCGACCGGGGCTCCGGCGGCGGAGCCGGTGGCGCGGCTGGCCGAGGCGATGCGGGCGGAGCGGGCGAGCGCGGCCGTGGCGCGCGCCCAGCGGGCAGGCGTGCTGATCACCGCGCCGGTCGGGCTCTGCTTTCTGCCCGCCTTCCTTGCGGTCGGAGTGGCGCCGGTGGTGATCGGTCTGGCGACCGGTCTGCTTCACAACGGGTGACAGAAAAGTACTAGTAAGTATCTATTCAATATGACTTATGAATTTCGCGGGGGTTGAAATGGCACAGCGAATCAGGGGCTGGGTGCGGAGCATGGTGCGCCGAGTCCGGTCGGACAACGGAATGACGACATCCGAATATGCGGTGGGGACAATCGCGGCCTGTGCGTTCGCGGCGGTGCTCTACAAGGTGGTCACCAGCCAGCCGGTCATGTCCGCACTGCAGTCACTGCTCAAGGACGCGCTCGATGCGAAGTTCTAGGAGCAGTTCCGGGGCGTACGCCGGAGGTCGTTCCAAGACCGTGTGCGGGGGCGGAGACCGGGGGGCGGTGACGGCGGAAGCGGCTATGGCGATTCCGGTGCTGGCGGTGTTCGCCCTGGCGCTGGTCTGGGCGCTGATGGCCGCCTCCGCCCAGATCCGCTGCGTGGACGCGGCCCGGGCCGGGGCGAGGGCGGCCGCCCGCTCGGAACCCGAGGCGCAGGTGCTGGAAGCCACTCGTTCGGCGGCACCACACGGGGCGGAAGTCGCGATGGAGCGGGCCGGGGAGCTGTGGCGGGTACGAGTGGCGGCGCCGATGCCCGGACCCGGTCCCCTGGCCCTCAAGCTCCATGCGGAGGCGGCAGCGCTTGCAGAGGACACGGTGGGGGTTACGCCGTGACCGGGACAGGAGAGGGAGCCCGGGAGGCCGTCCTCGGGTGGCTGCACAGGAGTGGGGGTCACGGTCGGAATCGAGGTCGGGCCCCGGACCGGGACAGAGGCCTGGCGACGGTGTGGGTGGCGATGACCACGGCCACGCTGTGCGCGGCGTTCGCGGTCGTGCTGGCGCTCGGACAGGTGATGGTCGCCCGGCACCGGGCCGGCGGTGCGGCGGACCTGGCAGCCCTGGCCGCGGCCGACCGGGCCTTGCAGGGGCCCGGGGAAGCGTGCGGGGCGGCCGAGGACGTGGCCGCGGCACAGGGGGCGGTGGTGGTGCGGTGCACGGTGCGTGGGGAGATCGCCGATGTGACGGCCCGGGTGAGTTTCGGGCCGTACGAACCGGCGGTCAGGTCCCGGGCCGGCCCTCCGGCGGCTGCTCCCGGCTCCCCTGATCCGTCGCCCCCGACGGTTCCGGAGGGCCCGGCTCCCCCGGGGCCGGCGGCGCGGACCGGAGGAGTTCGCTGAGGAGGCGCACGGCGCCCCGCTTGTGCAGCGGATCGTTGCCGTTGCCGCACTTGGGGGACTGGATGCAGGACGGGCAGCCCGCCTCGCACTCGCAGGACGCGATGGCCTGGCGGGTCGCGGTCAGCCACGTACGGGCGGTGTGGAAGGCCCGCTCGGCGAATCCGGCACCGCCCGGATGACCGTCGTACACGAAGACCGTGGGCAGCAGGGTGTCCGGGTGCAACGGCATGGAGACGCCACCGATGTCCCATCGGTCGCAGGTGGCGAAGAGCGGCAGCATCCCGATAGATGCGTGTTCCGCGGCGTGCAGGGCGCCGCCCAGGATCTCCGGGTTGATACGGGCGGCGTCGAGCTGGTCCTGCGTGACCGTCCACCACACGGCGCGCGTGCGCAGAGTGCGGGGAGGCAGATCCAGCTTGGTCTCGCCGAGGACCTCGCCGGTGATCAGTTTGCGACGCAGGAAGGAGACGACCTGATTGGTGACTTCCACGGAGCCATAGCAGAGCCGCCCGTCCCCCCACGGGATCTCGGTGTCCGTCTCCAGGACGGTGATGGCGGTGGTGTCGCGTGCGGTCGTCGAGTACGGCGGGTTGGCCTCCTCGACCAGGGCCACCGAGTCCTCCAGATCCAGCTTCCGGACCAGATAGGTGCGGCCCTGGTGGAGGTGGACGGCGCCTTCGTGGACGGCGGTGTGCGCGGCCGATTCGTCGACGGTGCCCAGCAGTCGGCCGGTGCCCTCCTCGACGATCTGGACGGGGCGGCCGCCCTCGCCGCGGATATCGGTGAGATCGGCGGCGCGCTCGCGGCGGGTCCAGTGCCAGCCCGATGCGCGTTTGCGCAGCAGCTTCGCGGCCTCCAGCTGTGGCAGCAGTTCGGCCACGGCCGGGCCGAAGAGCTCCAGATCGGGTCCGGTGAGCGGGAGCTCCGCAGCGGCGGCACACAGGTGCGGGGCGAGGACGTACGGGTTGTCCGGGTCGAGGACGGTCGACTCCACGGGCTGCTGGAAGAGCGCCTCGGGATGGTGGACGAGGAAGGTGTCCAGCGGGTCGTCGCGGGCCACCAGGATAGCCAGGGCGCCCTGGCCGGAGCGCCCGGCGCGGCCCGCCTGCTGCCACAGCGACGCCCTGGTGCCGGGATAGCCCGCGATGACGACGGCGTCCAGGCCGGAGACATCGACGCCGAGTTCGAGAGCGGTGGTGGCGGCCAGGCCGAGCAGCCGACCGGAGTGCAGGGCGCGCTCCAGGGCGCGGCGTTCCTCGGGGAGATAACCCCCGCGGTAGGCGGCGACCCGGGCGGGCAGGGAACGGTCCACCTCGGCGAGGCGTTCCTTGGCGATGACGGAGATCAGTTCGGCGCCGCGCCGGGAGCGGACGAAGGCGACCGAGCGGACGCCCTGGACGGTCAGATCGGTGAGGAGGTCGGCTGTCTCGGCAGTGGCGGTACGGCGCACGGGCGCACCCTTCTCGCCGTGCAGCTCGGTGAGGGGCGGTTCCCACAGGGCGAAGACCATTTCGCCGCGTGGAGAGGCGTCGTCGGAGACCTCCGTGACCGGGAGACCGGTGAGGCGGCCCGCCGCGACGGCCGGCTCCGCCGCGGTGGCCGAGGCGAGGAGGAAGACCGGATCCGCTCCGTACCGGGCGCACAGACGGCGTAGCCGGCGCACCACCTGGGCGACGTGGGAGCCGAAGACACCCCGGTAGGTGTGGCACTCGTCGATGACGACGAAGCGCAGGGCGCGTAGGAAGGAGGACCAGCGGGGGTGGGACGGGAGTATCCCGCGGTGCAGCATGTCGGGGTTGGTCAGGACGTAGTTGGCGTACTGGCGCACCCACTCGCGTTCCTCGACCGGGGTGTCGCCGTCGTAGACCGCGGGCCTGATGGCGGTGCCGAGCGGTGCCGCAAGTTCCTTCACCGCACGCCTCTGATCGGCGGCCAGGGCCTTGGTGGGGGCGAGATACAGGGCGGTCGCGCCACGGCCGTTCGGGGCCTCGGAGCCGTCGAGCAGTGCGGTGAGCACCGGAGCGAGGTAGGCGAGCGACTTGCCGGACGCCGTGCCGGTGGCGATGACCACGGATTCGCCGTCCAGGGCGTGCTCGGCGGCGGCCGCCTGGTGCGCCCAAGGGTGGTCGATTCCGGCTTTTTGGATCGCGGCGATCACTTCTGGCCGGATGCGATCGGGCCAGATGGCATGGGTTCCCGTACGCGGGGGCAAGTGCTCCGTATGAGTGATGCGCGCGGACCGGCCCGCCGCTGCGGCGAGCCGGTCGAGGACCATGGCGGGAGAGGGGCGGGAGTCCCTGTTCTCGGGTGGTCGACTGGGGCGGTGATTCTTGGCCATCGGGACCGAGTGTGTCACTGGCGTGACGGACAATGGTCCCAAGGCGTCGTGCATGGCTGCTGGTAAGTGATTGAATGCCATCGCGGCTGGCGATCCGTCCCCTGGCTCCGCCGGGGAGACCGAGGGGCGACCGCTCGATAGCAAGGTGCTGGAGGATCCGTGGACCTGTCCTTGTCGACTCGCAATGTGTCCGGCCCTGGTGGCGACCGTACGGTCGTCGAGGTCGGTGGCGAGATTGATGTGTATACCGCGCCCAAGCTGCGCGAGCAGTTGGTCGAGTTGGTGAATGACGGCAGCTACCACCTGGTTGTCGACATGGAAGGCGTCGACTTCCTCGACTCCACCGGCCTCGGCGTGCTCGTGGGCGGCCTGAAGCGTGTCCGGGCCCATGAGGGCTCGTTGCGCCTGGTCTGCAACCAGGAGCGCATTCTCAAGATCTTCCGGATCACTGGTCTGACCAAGGTGTTCCCGATTCACACCACGGTCGACGAGGCAGTTGCGGCCACCGACTGACGGTCGGGCCGCGGCCGGTGCACCGGTAGCCGTGACTCGCGGGCGGCCTGACCGCCGGTTGCCTCAGACAGGCAGCCGGCCGGTCGGGCAGTCAGCGGTCGGGACCTGGTAGCCAGTGCCCCGACTGCTGGGCAACCGGTCGGCGTCCGGTCTGTCGGTCGGCTGCTTGTCGATCGGCTGTTCGGTATTCGGCCGCTTGGGAGTGAGCCGTCTGCCGGTTCGGGCGCCTGTCGGTCAGTCGACAGCTGTCCGTCAGTGGGCCGGCGGTCGGCGACCAGGCCGGTCGGCCGACGGCTTCGCCGGTTCCGGAAGAAGGCCGGAAGAAGAGCAGGGGTGTCGGGCAGCCCGCCCGGGTCCCTGGGATGCACGCCCGTACGTCTGAGGGGGATCGCATGGCCACCGTTGAACTCCGCTTCAGCGCCCAGCCCGAACACGTCAGGACGGCACGCCTCGTGGCAGCCGCCGTGGCGCGCCGGGCGGGGGTCGATGAAGCCGTGCTCGACGAGGTCAGACTCGCCGTCGGTGAAGCCTGCAGCCGCGCAGTCGGGCTGCACCGCAGCCATGGCATCACCGCTCCCGTCTCCGTCGTCCTGACCGAGGAGGAGAAGTCCTTCTCCATCGAGGTCGGTGACGAGGTGCCCGGGCCGGGTGCCGAGCCCGCTCCCGCCGGACCCGCTGGAGCCTCCGCGACACGCGGCGCCACGCCCGGCGTAGGACTCGATGGTCCGGATTCAGAGGCCGACGCCGACGGCGAGGACGAGATGGGTCTCGCAGTCATCAGCGGCCTCGTCGATGATGTGGAAGTCAGATCGGGGGCCAATGGCGGAGTGATCCGCATGAGCTGGCCGAAGACGCCCGTGACGGTGCTTCCCTGAGGCGCCGCAGGCGTCACGGGCGGTCCGGCCGTCCCGATCCCCCGAATCCATCCCCCGATCCATTTCTTGATCCCTCTTTTGAGGCCCTGCTGAGCAGGGCCTTTTTTCATTTCTGTGTGATCATTGATCTACAGAAAATGTTCCTGCCCCATTACTGCATTCGGGTCGATCCGCGGCCGCGGTCATTTGCCGATCCGCCGTTGAGGTCAATTACATTTACCGCGCACTGTTTTGATCAGCTCCCGCTCCCTACAATCCGTCCACGTCTTGAGCGCTGAGCGTCAAGGAGGACGTATGGCGGAGTTCTTCAACACCCCACTGGCAGGACTGACGCAAGATTCCGCACTTTCCACACCTTCCGGTCGGCCTGCATCTCTCGCGGCCGCGGTACTCACCGATGACAACCGCGTCATCGTGATCGTCGTCGCGGTCGTCGCCATCGCCGCGCTGGTCGTTGCCCGGCTGCTGGTGCGCCAGGTGCTGGCGGCCGGTGAGGGCACCGACCGTATGAAGGAGATCGCGGCAGCCGTCCAGGAAGGCGCGAATGCCTATCTGGCCCGGCAACTGCGTACCGTCGGCATCTTTGCCGTCGTGGTCTTCTTCCTGCTTCTGCTGCTTCCGGCCGACAACTGGTCGCAGCGCGCAGGCCGTTCGTTGTTCTTCCTGGTGGGTGCGCTTTTCTCGGCGACCACCGGATACATCGGGATGCGGCTCGCCGTACGCAGTAATGTCCGTGTGGCTGCTGCTGCGCGTGAGGCGACTCCGGCGGAAGGGGAACCCGAAAGGAATCTCACCGCTGTTTCGCACAAGGCGATGAAGATCGCTTTTCGTACCGGTGGCGTGGTCGGCATGATCACTGTGGGCCTCGGGCTGCTCGGTGCTTCCTGTGTCGTCCTCGTCTATGCCGCCGACGCGCCCAAGGTGCTGGAGGGCTTCGGTCTCGGTGCCGCGCTGATCGCCATGTTCATGAGGGTCGGAGGCGGTATCTTCACCAAGGCCGCGGACGTCGGCGCCGACCTCGTCGGCAAGGTGGAGCAGGGCATCCCGGAGGACGACCCACGCAACGCCGCCACCATCGCCGACAACGTGGGCGACAACGTCGGTGACTGCGCGGGCATGGCGGCCGACCTCTTCGAGTCGTACGCCGTGACGCTCGTCGCGGCGCTCATCCTCGGCAAGGCCGCCTTCGGCGACTCCGGACTGGCCTTCCCGCTGATCGTCCCGGCGATCGGCGTGGTCACCGCGATGATCGGGATCTTCGCGGTCGCCCCGCGGCACGCCGACCGCAGCGGAATGACCGCCATCAACCGCGGATTCTTCATCTCCGCGGTGATCTCGCTCGTCCTGGTGGCCGTGGCGGTCTTCGTCTACCTGCCGTCCTCGTACGCGGATCTGGACGGCGTCACCGACACCGCCATCTCCTCGCACGTCGGCGACCCGCGGGTCTTCGCCCTGGTCGCCGTCGCCATCGGCATCGTGCTCGCCGCCCTGATCCAGCAGCTGACCGGCTACTTCACCGAGACCAACCGGCGGCCCGTCAGGGACATCGGCAAGTCCTCGCTGACCGGTCCGGCCACCGTCGTACTCGCCGGTATCTCCATCGGTCTGGAGTCCGCCGTCTACACGGCACTACTGATCGGTCTGGGCGTCTACGGGGCGTTCCTGCTCGGCGGTACGTCGATCATGCTGGCGCTCTTCGCGGTGGCCCTGGCGGGGACCGGGCTGCTCACCACCGTCGGCGTCATCGTTGCCATGGACACCTTCGGCCCGGTCTCCGACAACGCGCAAGGCATCGCCGAGATGTCCGGTGACGTCACGGGCGCCGGTGCTCAGGTCCTCACCGACCTGGACGCCGTCGGCAACACCACAAAGGCCATTACCAAGGGCATCGCCATCGCCACGGCCGTCCTGGCGGCGTCGGCGCTCTTCGGTTCGTACCGCGACGCGATCGCCACAGCGGTCGACGGCGTGGGGGCCAAGGCCGGGGAGATGACACTCAGTCTGGACATCTCGCAGCCCAACAACCTGGTGGGCCTGATCCTCGGTGCCGCGGTCGTCTTCCTTTTCTCCGGGCTGGCGATCAACGCGGTGTCCCGGTCCGCCGGATCCGTGGTCTACGAGGTGCGGCGGCAGTTCCGCGAGCATCCCGGGATCATGGACTACAGCGAGAAGCCGGAGTACGGGCGCGTCGTCGACATCTGCACCAAGGACGCCCTGCGTGAGCTCGCCACGCCCGGCCTGCTCGCTGTCCTGGCGCCGATCGCCGTCGGGTTCACGCTCGGCGTCGGGGCGCTGGGTTCGTATCTCGCGGGCGCCATCGGTACCGGCACACTGATGGCGGTCTTCCTGGCCAACTCCGGTGGTGCGTGGGACAACGCCAAGAAGCTCGTCGAGGACGGTCATTATGGCGGCAAGGGCAGCGAGGCCCATGCCGCGACCGTCATCGGGGACACGGTCGGCGACCCGTTCAAGGACACGGCGGGACCGGCGATCAACCCCTTGCTCAAGGTGATGAACCTGGTCGCGCTGCTCATCGCCCCGGCGGTGGTGCAGTTCAGCTACGGGCAGGACGCGAGCGCCGGCGTGCGAGCGGTGGTGGCGGTGCTCGCCGTCGTCGTCATCATCGGCGCGGTCTACGTCTCCAAGCGGCGCGGGATTGCCGTGGGGGACGAGGAGGACCCCGCGGACAGCGGCGGGGGACCCGCCAAATCGGCCGACCAGGCGGCTGTTTCGTGAAACGGCGACGGGAAGAGGCCGGTGGCATGTAGCCGGCTCCGGCTCAACGACCGGGCGGACGACGCACTCTGATGTGTCGTCCGCCCGGTCGTGTTCCGGTGTCGGTGCGCCGGTCGGTACGCCCGTCCGTGCGCTTGCTCGTACAGGTGTTCCAGCGTTCGGAGGGCTGTGTGGGTGAGTTGTATCTCCCTCATTTCCCTTGGTGCAAATGGCCGCAAAAAGACACTCATCGGACGTCTGACACCCGGATGGAGGGCGCTCGACGTGTAAGTTCCGGGGCCGAGAGCCTTGGAAGGGACCGATCCGGTGAACAAGAAGCTTGCGGCCGCGCTGTCCGGCGGTGCGGTACTGGTACTTACGCTGTCGGGCTGCAGCAGCGACGACAACAGCGAGAAGGTGAACGCCTGGGCCAAGAAGGTATGCGACCAGGTCCAGCCCCAACTGCAGAAGATCGCGAACGCCAACGCCGCCATCCAGCAGCAGACCGCCGACAACAGCAAGCCCGCCGACGTCCAGAAGACCGACTCGGCCGCCTTCCAGCAGATCTCGCAGGCGTACAAGGCGCTGGGCGCGGCTGTCGATTCGGCGGGCGCGCCGCCGGTCGACGGCGGCGAGACCACGCAGAAGGAGGCTGTGAAGGAGCTCAACGCCTCCTCCGTGGCGTACGCGAACCTGCAGACGAAGGTCGACGCCCTCAATACGAAGGACCAGGCGAAGTTCGCCGACGGTCTCAAGGGCATCGCGGACGAGCTGAACAAGATCGGCACCAGTGGTGACGAGGCGCTGAAGAGGCTCCAGTCCGGCGAGGTCGGCACCGCCATGGCGAAGCAGAAGGGCTGCCAGAAGCCGACGGCCTCGGTGCCGCCGAACACCGCTTCCTCGAAGGCGGCCTCCCCGTCCGCCTCTCCCAGCAAGAAGCCGTAACCGAACGGAAGCAGGGGTTGTACGGACGGCCCGGCGGCCACGGTGGGCGCCGGGCCGCTGCCGTTGTCAGCGGTAACGGCCACAATGGGTGGGTGAGTACGACCAGTCTTCCCGCGCCCGACCGTTCGCCCCGGCTCCGCGAAGCCCTGCTTGCCGCCGCCTTCACCGCCGACGGACTCCTCGACCTGCTCGGTGCGCCGGCCTATGCCGCGCTCGCCCGCAGCGAGACGGTTCCGGCGCTGCGTGCCACCAGGGGAGACTCCCCCCTCGAAATACTGGTGCGGCTCTTCCTGCTCCAGTACTCCGTCCCGTACGAGCGGGCCCGCGCCGCGCTCCCACTGGCCCAGTGCATCGAGGACGGCTGGGTGACCCGGACCGGCGACGAGGTGCGGGCCACGGTCGACGTACGCCCGTACAGCGGGCCCGAGGGGCAGGACTGGTACATCGTCTCCGACCTGGGCTGCGCGGTCGGCGGCGCGGGCGGCATCGGTTCCCGCGAGGAGGGCGTGGTCCTCGGAGTCGGCGGGGCGTCCACCACGCTCGCCGGGATCACCGTCCGTACGCCTGTCGCCTCCGCGCTCGATGTCGGTACGGGCTCCGGCATCCAGGCGCTGCACGCCTCGCAGCACGCCACCCGGGTCACGGCCACCGACCTCAACCCGCGTGCGCTGGACTTCACCCGACTGACGCTCGCCCTGTCCGGCGCTGCCCCGGCCGAGCTGCGCCAGGGTTCCCTGTACGAGCCGGTCGGAACCGAGACGTATGACCTGATCGTCTCCAACCCGCCGTTCGTCATCTCGCCCGGTGCCCGCCTCACCTACCGCGACGGCGGCATGGGCGGCGACGATCTGTGCCGGACTCTGGTGCAGCAGTCGGGCGACCGGTTGAACGAAGGCGGATATGCCCACTTCCTCGCCAACTGGCAGCACGTCGAGGGCGAGGAGTGGCAGAACCGGCTGAGTTCCTGGGTGCCTCGCGGCTGCGACGCCTGGATCGTGCAGCGCGAGGTCCAGGACGTCACGCAGTACGCGGAGCTGTGGCTGCGCGACAGCGGCGACCACCGCACGGACCCAGCAGAGTACGCCGCACGGTACGACGCCTGGCTGGACGAGTTCGAGGCCCGCAAGACCAAGGGCGTCGGCTTCGGCTGGATCACCCTGCGGAAGTCCGCCCCGGCTGCCGCCGGGAACCCGTCCGTCGTGATCGAGGAGTGGCCGCATGCGGTGGAGCAGCCGCTCGGGCCGGCCGTCCAGGCCCACTTCGCCCGCCAGGACTACCTGCGCGAACAGGACGACGCGGCGCTCCTGGCCGGCCATTTCGCACTCGCCGCCGAGGTCGTGCAGGAGCAGGTCGGACTGCCGGGCGCGGAGGACCCCGAGCATGTGGTGCTCCGTCAGAACCGCGGGATGCGGCGTGCAACGAAGGTCGACGCCGTCGGCGCGGGCTTCGCGGGCGTGTGCGACGGAACGCTGCCCGCGGGCCGGATCCTGGACGCGATCGCCCAGTTGATGAACGAGGACCCCGTGCTGCTGCGCGACCGCACCCCGCAGGCGATCCGACTACTGGTGGAGGAGGGCTTCCTGGAGCCGGTGCCGTCGGCGGGCTGATGGCGTTGCTCTGGTGCCAGCCCCAGCTCCAGCGCCGGCCCTGGTCCCGGGGTGGGGCGGCTGCCGACTTCTGCCACCGCGGCTGTCTCCGGCACCGGGCTCCGTTCCGGCCCGGGCACGTGCTGCCGTATGTAATGAACGGGCTCACCATCAGCGTCTTCATGCTCACCGCCTGGCTGGGGCCGCAGAGGCCGTGGATTCCGGTTGGCCGGCGGACCGGTGTTGCCCCGGGGCCTCGGCCTCGCGCTTCCGGGATGTGCGAATCCGGCCATTCACCGGGGGTTCGCGTGCACGACGCCCTGGGATGGCACCCTCCCCCTGACCGGATGGCACGGGCCCCGGCCGAGCAGGGACAGGGAGGCGTACGGACATGGAGAGCGGACCTGCGGTCTTCGCCGGAACAGCATTCGCACTGTTCGGCGCCGCGCTGCTGCTGTGGACGGGGGCGCGCGTGCTGCACCGCGCGCCGGTGGCGCACGGTGTGAGCCCCGTCGCCTCCGCGGCTCTCGCCACTGTGTTCGGCGTACTTTTTCTCGTCCTCGGTGTGTGGAGCTTCACCCGCATCTGATCCACTCCCCGCCGGACCGGGCCGGGAACCGCAGGTCACGGCGGCCAGTGGCAGGGAACACGCCCGGACCGTCCGCCTCTCACCGCCGGTGCCGGCAGCGCCGCCACAGCAACCAGAAACCCGCAGGCAGCGGCCGTGTGCGCGGCGGACCGGGCAGTCCGGGCGGCAGGAATGGCGGAAGTCGGGTTACCGTTCGAGTGGCCGTTGCGGGCTTTTGCCGTTTGACACGGGGGCGGGTTGTACCGTCACACTCCGCAGCGACAGCACCGTCGGCAGCGTCATCGCGCTGCCCGGATGCCCACTGAGTGTCGACCGGAGAGAAGAGCGAAGTTGTCCCCGACCAGCGAGACCGCACAGGGCGGCCGCCGACTCGTCATCGTCGAGTCGCCTGCCAAGGCGAAGACGATCAAGGGCTACCTCGGCCCCGGATACGTCGTCGAGGCGAGCGTCGGGCACATCCGCGACCTGCCGAACGGCGCCGCAGAGGTGCCGGACGAGTACACCGGCGAGGTCCGTCGGCTCGGCGTCGACGTCGAGCATGACTTCCAGCCCGTCTATGTCGTCAACGCGGACAAGAAAGCGCAGGTCAGGAAGCTCAAGCAGCTGCTGGCCGAGTCCGACGAACTCTTCCTCGCCACCGATGAGGACCGCGAGGGCGAAGCCATCGCGTGGCACCTGCAGGAAGTTCTGAAGCCCAAGGTCCCGGTTCACCGGATGGTCTTCCACGAGATCACCAAGGACGCGATCCGGGAGGCCGTCGCCAACCCGCGCGAGCTCAACCAGCGCATGGTCGACGCCCAGGAGACCCGCCGAATCCTCGACCGTCTCTACGGCTACGAGGTCTCGCCGGTCCTGTGGAAGAAGGTCATGCCGCGCCTGTCGGCCGGCCGCGTCCAGTCCGTGGCGACCCGTCTCGTCGTCGAGCGGGAGCGCGAGCGCATCGCCTTCCGTTCCGCCGAGTACTGGGACCTGACCGGCACCTTCGCCACCGGCCGCACCGGTGACGCCTCAGACCCGTCGACCCTCACCGCCCGCCTCAGCGCGGTCGACGGCCGCCGCATCGCCCAGGGCCGTGACTTCGGTCCGGACGGGCGGCTGAAGTCCGGCTCCGGTCAGGTGCTGCACCTGGACGAGACGAACGCCCGCGCCCTGGCCGCCGCGCTCGCCGAGGCCACGTTCGCCGTACGGTCGGTCGAGTCGAAGCCGTACCGTCGTTCCCCGTACGCCCCGTTCCGCACGACGACCCTCCAGCAGGAGGCGAGCCGGAAGCTGGGCTTCGGGGCCAAGGCCACCATGCAGGTCGCGCAGAAGCTGTACGAGAACGGCTTCATCACCTATATGCGTACGGACTCCACCACCCTCTCGGACACGGCGGTCTCCGCGGCCCGGGCCCAGGTCACGCAGCTGTACGGCGCCGACTACCTGCCGGAGAAGCCGCGCACGTACGCCGGGAAGGTCAAGAACGCGCAGGAGGCGCACGAGGCGATCCGCCCCTCCGGCGACCGCTTCCGCACCCCTGCCGAGACCGGCCTCACCGGCGACCAGTTCCGGCTCTACGAGCTGATCTGGAAGCGGACCGTCGCCTCCCAGATGAAGGACGCGGTCGGTAACTCCGTCACCGTCAAGATCGGCGGCCGGGCGAGCGACGGCCGGGACGCCGAGTTCTCCGCGTCCGGCAAGACGATCACCTTCCACGGCTTCATGAAGGCGTACGTCGAAGGCGCCGACGACCCGAACGCCGAGCTCGACGACCGTGAGCGGCGCCTCCCGCAGGTCACCGAGGGTGATGCGCTGTCCGCCGAGGAGATCTCGGTCGACGGCCACGCCACCAAGCCGCCGGCCCGCTACACCGAGGCCTCGCTGGTCAAGGAGCTCGAAGAGCGCGAGATCGGCCGCCCGTCGACGTATGCCTCGATCATCGGCACCATCCTCGACCGCGGCTACGTCTTCAAGAAGGGCACCGCGCTCGTCCCGTCCTTCCTCTCCTTCGCCGTGGTCAACCTGCTGGAGAAGCACTTCGGCCGGCTCGTCGACTACGACTTCACCGCGAAGATGGAGGACGACCTCGACCGCATCGCGCGCGGCGAGGCCCAGTCCGTGCCGTGGCTGAAGCGCTTCTACTTCGGTGCGGGCGCCGGCGACACCGCCGGAGCGGGGGCGGCCTCCGACGCGGGCAACGGCGACGGCGACCACCTCGGCGGTCTGAAGGAGCTCGTCACCGACCTCGGCGCGATCGACGCGCGCGAGATCTCCTCCTTCGCCGTCGGCAACGACATCAAGCTCCGGGTCGGCCGGTACGGCCCGTACATCGAGCGCGGCGAGAAGGACTCCGAGGGGCACCAGCGCGCGGACGTGCCGGAGGACCTGGCGCCCGACGAGCTGTCCGTCGAGTACGCGGAGGAGCTGCTGGCCAAGCCGAGCGGCGACTTCGAGCTCGGTGCGGACCCGGTCACCGGGCACCAGATCATCGCCAAGGACGGGCGTTACGGCCCGTATGTCACCGAGGTGCTGCCCGAGGGCACCCCGAAGACCGGCAAGAACGCGGTCAAGCCGCGGACGGCCTCGCTCTTCAAGTCCATGTCGCTGGACACGGTGACGCTGGCCGACGCGCTCAGGCTGATGTCGCTGCCGCGTGTCGTCGGCGAGGACACCGACGGCGTCGAGATCACCGCGCAGAACGGCCGCTACGGCCCGTATCTGAAGAAGGGCACGGACTCGCGGTCGCTGACCTCCGAGGAACAGCTCTTCGACATCACCCTCGAAGAGGCCCTCGCGATCTACGCCCAGCCCAAACAGCGCGGCCGCGCCGCCGCCAAGCCGCCGCTGAAGGAACTGGGCACCGACCCGGTGAGCGGGGCTCCGGTCGTGGTCAAGGACGGGCGCTTCGGTGCGTACGTCACCGACGGCGAGACCAACGCGACGCTGCGGACCGACGACAGCGTCGAGACCATCACGCCGGAGCGCGGCTACGAGCTGCTCGCCGAGAAGCGTGCCAAGGGGCCCGCCAAGAAGAAGACGGCCAAGAAGGCCCCGGCCAAGAAGGCGACCGCGAAGAAGACGGCGGCCAAGAAGACGACTGCGGCAGCCAAGAAGACCGCGGCGAAGAAGACGACCGCGAAGAAGACGACGACCGCGAAGAAGGCGACTGCGGCGAAGAAGACGACTGCGGCGTCCGTGGAGGACTGACCGTACGACCGATCGCCGGAGGGGCTGGGCTTTCCAGCTCCTCCGGCGCCTGCGGCGGGGCTGGTCACCTACCCGCCCTTTCCCGGAACCGGCGCTCTGCCCCGGACCCCGCTCCTCAAGCACCGGAGAGGCTGGGAATGCCTCTCAATCGCCGGCGGTGCTGGAGACGCTCACCCCCCGGGACGCCCATATGTTCGGGCGGGGCCTCCGGGGACCCCGCCGCTCCGGATAGGCTGGGCGGATGACGCGAGCCGAGCAGCCAACGGTCGTGAGCCCCACCTCCGACACACTTGCCGCAGACTCACGCGAGCGTGCCGTACGAGCCCTGTTGCGTGTTCCCCCGCTGAAGCGGTTGTGGAGCGCCCAGCTCGTCGGCAGTATCGGCGATGCACTCGCCCTTCTCGTGCTGGTGCTGATGTCGCTGCAAGCGGCGGTCCTTGAGGGCTCATTCGGAGCCGGGTACCGAGGGGCGGCGTTTGCCGTCGCCGCGGTGTTCGGTGCCCGGATCCTTGCCACCCTGCTCTTCGGAGCCGTACTCCTGGGGCCGCTGACGACGCTCACCGCGCCAGGAGGACCGCTGGACCGGCGGTGGCTGATGATCGGGACGGACGGGCTGCGGCTCGCGCTGCTGGTCGTCGCACCGCTGTGGATCGACTGGATGCCCGACAAGGCGCTCATGATGATCCTCATCACCGTCTTCGTCATCGGCGCAGCCGAACGCCTGTGGACGGTTGCGAAGGACGGTGCCGCCCCGGCGCTGCTGCCCGCCCCGCCCCCCGAAGGCGCCGCTGTACGTCCGCTGCCCGACCATCTCGGCGCACTGCGCCGGCTCTCCATCCGTACCGACTTCGCCGCCATTCCGGCCGCCGCGGCCGTCCTGCTGATCGCCACGCTCATCGGCAACCTGCTGGGCTCGGGCCTTGAGTGGTTCTCACTCCACCAGGCGGCCCTCGGCTCGTACGTCGCGGCCGGGCTCTTCTCGGCCTCGGTCTCCACCCTGTACTTCCTGGAACTGCCCGGTTCGCAGACGCCCCGCCCGCGCTCGCCGCTGGAGGGCCTGCGCCGGCCGTCGACCGGCAGCGGACCCGACAAGGGCCGCACCGGATCCGTGCCGCTGATCGTCGGCGTCTCTGCCGCAGTCGCCGGAGCCATTGCCGCCGCTGCCGCCGTCGCCGTACTCCACGCCGTCGACCTGGGCGGCGGCCCCGCCACCTTCGCCCTGCTGATCCTCGGCCTGACCGGAGCCACGGGTGTCGGCATCCGAACCGCGGGGAAGGTGCTGCCCGCGCTGTCACGGCGCCGGCTGCTCGCGCTGGCCATCGCCGTCACGGGCATCGCACTCCTTGCCATGGGACTCGTGCCGGACACGGCGACCGTGCTGATGATCGCGGTGCTCGCCGGATACGCGGCGGGTGTCGCGGCCGGCACCGGTCATGTCCTGGTCGACCAGGAGACCGAGGAGTTCCGCCGGGCCAGGACCACCGAACACCTCCAGGCCGTCGTACGGGTCCTCATCGCGCTCGGCGCGCTCGCGGGCCCGCTGCTGGCCGCCGCGATCGGCGAGCACCGGCTGACCTCCGGGGGCTTCGTCTTCGCCCACGGTGGGGCGGCCTTCGCGCTGATGCTGATCGGCGCACTGCTGCTGCCCGTCTCCGTGATCGTCCTCGCCAAGACGGACGACCGCTCCGGAGTGCCGCTGCGCCGTGATCTGCGCGAGGCACTGCGCGGCGGCGACCCGGCCGTCGCCCCCGCCGCGACCGGCTTCTTCCTCGTCCTGGAGGGCGGCGACGGCGCCGGCAAGTCCACCCAGGTCGAGGCGCTCGCCGAGTGGATCCGTGCCAAGGGCCACGAGGTCGTCGTCACCCGCGAGCCGGGTGCGACCCCGGTCGGCAAGCGGCTGCGCTCGATCCTGCTCGATGTGTCGTCGGCCGGGCTCTCCAACCGGGCCGAGGCACTGCTGTACGCCGCCGACCGCGCCGAGCACGTCGACTCGGTCGTCCGTCCGGCGCTGGAGCGGGGCGCGATCGTCATCTCCGACCGCTACATCGACTCGTCCGTTGCCTACCAGGGCGCGGGCCGTGACCTCTCCCCGACCGAGATCGCCCGGATCTCGCGCTGGGCGACGAGTGGACTCGTACCGCATCTGACGGTGTTGCTGGACGTCGACCCGGAGACCGCGCGCGAACGGTTCACCGAGGCGCCCGACCGGCTGGAGTCCGAGCCGCCCGAGTTCCACGCCCGGGTGCGGTCCGGCTTCCTGACGCTGGCCGCGGCCGACCCGACCCGCTACCTGGTGGTGGACGCGGGCCAGGATCCGGAATCGATCACCACGGTCGTACGCCACCGGCTCGACCAGCTTCTCCCGCTCTCCGAGGCCGAGATCAAGGCCCAGGAGGAGGCGCGCAAGGCCGCCGAGGAAGAGGCCAGGCGCAAGGCCGAGGAAGAGGCGGCCCGCAAGGCCGAGGAGGAGCGGCTGGAGCGCGAGCGGCAGGAACAGCTCGCCAAGCTCCGCGCCGAGGAGGAGGAGCGCAAGCGCCGCGAGCTGGAGGAGGCACGCCAGCGCGAGGCCGAACGCCAGGCGGAGGAGGCCCGGCAGCGGGCCGAGGAAGCCCGGCGTCTGGCCGAGGAGGAGAGGACCAGGCTGGCGGCCGAGGAAGCGGCCCGCGAGGCCGAGCAGGCCCGGCTGCGCAGGCAGGCCGAGGAGGAGGCCCGGCTGCGCAAGGAGGCCGAGGCGCGGCGGCTGGAGAAGCAGCGCAAGGCCGAAGAGGCGTTGCTGCGGGCCGAGGAAGCCCGCCGGCAGGCCGAGACCGAGGCGGCTGCGGCGGCGGAGGCAGCCCGGGCGGAGGCGGCTGCGGCGGCGTCCGTGCCGGACAGCGAGATCACGGTGCCGACACCGATCGTCAACCCGAACGATGTGACGCAGCCGGTGCCTTCGCCGGTCACCCCGCCCTCGCCCTCCGACGAGGCCGAGACGGCAATGATTCCGAAGATCCATGACCGGTCCGAGCGCCCTGGCGTGGCGGGTGCCGCGGACGAGACGGCGGTTCTTCCCCCGGTACAGGACGTACGCGACGCCCGGGCCGCTCGTGACGCCCGGGACGCGAATCCGGCAGACCGGGTTCCGCGGGGCATCTTCCGTGACGAGCGCCCGGCGGACTCCGTCCGGGAGAGCGAGAACGAGCGCACGCGCGAGCTTCCGCAGATCGGCGACCCGCATGCGGTCGCTCCGCAGCCGGTTCAGGACCACTGGGACGGTCAGGAACACCAGGAGCGCCGGGGCCGGCGCCCTCGTCCCGACTGGGCCGAGGAGACACCGCTGGACGATCTTCCGACGCTGGCGGACGAGCTGCTGGGCGACCACCGTGACGACGAGGACTCAGGCCCCTCGGGCCGGGGACGGCGCCCGCGCCGCTGATCCGCGGAGGCTGCCGGGCGGGTCTGCCCGGCAGCCGGACTGCGGTGCTGCCGGGATTGTCAGACCCGTCCCCCACAATGGGAGCCGGATCGACAAGCAGTGACATCACAGCTGTGCGGCCGCATCGCAGAGCAGCCGCGCAGCCGCACACCACCGGAAGGGCGGTGACCCATGACCGTATGGGACGACCTGGTCGGTCAGGACCGGGTGCAGGAGCAGCTCGGCGCCGCCGCCCGGGACGCCGATGCGCTGGTCACCGCCCACTCCGCGGGGGAGCAGGTGCCTCCGGGGTCGAAGATGACCCACGCCTGGCTGTTCACCGGCCCGCCGGGCTCCGGCTGTTCCACCGCCGCCCGGGCCTTCGCCGCCGCCCTCCAGTGCACCAGCCCCGACCGCGCCCTGGGCGGCGCACCGGGCTGCGGCTTCTGCGACGGCTGTCACACCAGCCTCATCGGTACGCACGCCGACGTAGAGGTGGTCCGTACCGATCTGCTCTCCATCGGTGTGAAGGAGACCCGCGAGCTGGTCCGCCGCGCCCAGCTCTCCCCGGCCGTCGGCCGCTGGCAGGTCATCGTTCTGGAGGACGCCGACCGGCTCACCGAAGGCGCGGGGAACGTCCTGCTGAAGGCCGTCGAGGAGCCCGCGCCGCGCACGGTGTGGCTGCTCTGCGCACCCTCCCTCGAAGATGTGCTGCCCACCATCCGTTCCCGCTGCCGTCACCTCACGCTGCGCACGCCCCCGGTCGACGCTGTCGCCGATGTCCTGATCCGGCGCGACGGCATCGATCCGGAGCGGGCCGCGTCCGCCGCCCGTGCCACCCAGGGCCACATCGGCAGGGCCCGCCGCCTCGCCACCGACGAGAGGGCCCGCTCCCGTCGCGCCGCCGTGCTCAAGCTCCCGCTGCGGGTTGAGGACATCGGAGGCTGCCTCAAGGCCGCCCAGGAGCTGATCGACACCGCCACCGATGACGCCAAACAGGTCTCGGAGGAGGTCGACGCCAAGGAGACGGAAGAGATGAAGGCCGCCCTCGGCGCTGCCGCCGGGGGGCGGATGCCGCGCGGCACGGCGGGGGTGATGAAGGAGCTGGAGGACAGACAGAAGCGCCGCAAGACCCGTACCCAGCGCGACAGCCTCGATCTCGCCCTCACCGATCTGACCGGCTTCTACCGCGACGTACTGGCCATCCAGCTGGGCTCGCGGATCGCCATCGCCAACGCGGACGCACAGGACGCCCTCGACCGCATCGCCCGCTCCTCCACGCCCGAGCGCACCCTGCGCCGGATAGAGGCGGTGATTGCCTGCCGCCGGGCGCTGGATCGCAATGTGGCGCCGCTGCTCGCGGTGGAGGCGATGACGATGGCGCTCCGAGCGGGCTGACCCCACTCATCGCTTATCGCCGCTTATCACTGCTTTTTCACCCGTACGAGCAGACAAGCGGGCGAACCGTCACGCGGCGACTACGCTCCGGGGATGGACACCAGGCGCCCGCTCCGCATCCTCGGCACCGCGCTCGGCACTGCCGGCCTCCTCATCTCCGGCTGCAGCAGTGGCAGTTCGACGAGCACCTCGCCGTCCGCCGCATCCGTCCCCGCCGCGCTCGCGCCGTATTACGCACAACAGCTGAACTGGCGGGACTGCGGCGTCGAGGGGTTCCAGTGCACGACGATGAAGGCGCCCCTGGACTACGCGAAGCCGGACGGCGGCGACATCGCGCTGGCCGTCTCCCGTAAGAAGGCCACCGGGCCGGGCAAGCGGATCGGCTCCCTCCTGGTGAATCCGGGCGGCCCCGGCGGTTCGGCCGTCGGCTATCTCCAGAGTTACGCGGCCATCGGATATCCCGCCCAGGTCCGGGCCCGTTACGACATGGTCGCCATTGACCCGCGCGGAGTGGCCCGCAGCGAGCCCGTCGAATGCCTCACCGGTTCGCAGATGGATGCCTACACCCAGGTCGACCAGACCCCGGACGACGCCACCGAGGTCAGCAGGCTGAGCGACGCCTACAAAGAGTTCGCCAGCGGCTGCGAGCAGCGCTCGGGCAAGATTCTCCCGCATGTCTCCACCGCCGAGGCGGCCCGCGACATGGACATGTTGCGGTCCCTGCTCGGTGACGAGAAGCTGCACTACGTCGGGGCGTCGTACGGCACCTATCTCGGCGCGACGTACGCCGAGCTCTTCCCCGCCCGGGTCGGCCGCCTGGTCCTGGACGGCGCGATGGATCCGTCGCTCCCCGCAGTCGACGCGAACCGCGACCAGACCGCGGGCTTCGAGACCGCGTTCCAGTCCTTCGCCGCCGACTGCGTGAAGAAGGCGGACTGCCCGCTCGGCACCACCTCCGCCACCGACGCGGCCACCCGCCTGAAGCAGCTCTTCGCCGGCCTCGACGCCAGGCCGATCCCCACCGGCGCCTCCCGCGAGCTCACCGAATCCCTCGCCACCACGGGAGTCATCGCCGCCATGTACGACGAGTCGGCCTGGCCCCAGCTCCGCGTTGCCCTCACCGGGGCCGAAAAGGGCGACGGCTCCGGCCTGCTCTCCCTGTCGGACAGCTATTACGAACGCGAGCCGAACGGCACATACGCGAACCTGATGTTCGCCAACGCCGCCGTGAACTGCCTGGATCTGCCGCCCGCCTTCGCCGACGCCGATGCCGCAGCCCAGGCACTCACCGTCTTCGAGAAGGCATCCCCGGTCTTCGGCAGGACCTTCACCTGGGCCGCCCTGAATTGCGCCCACTGGCCGGTCCGGTCCACCGGCACCCCCCACCGCATCGAGGCGAAGGGCGCCGCCCCGATCCTCGTGGTCGGCACCACCCGCGACCCGGCCACTCCGTACAAGTGGGCCGAGTCCCTGGCCGGCCAGCTCTCCTCCGGCACCCTCCTCACCTACCGCGGCGACGGCCACACGGCGTACGGCCGCGGCAGCGACTGCATCGACACGGCGATCAACACCTACCTCCTGGACGGCACCCCGCCGACCGAGGGCAAGATGTGCTCCTGATCGCATCCGGACTGCCGCTGACCTGCGAAAACGGGCCAAAACCGGGCTGGTACGGAGCACCCTGGGAATCTGTGTAGACTTGGCGACGCTGCTGATCGCACCATGGTGCGACAGGGCGTGCCGCCTTAGCTCAGTTGGCCAGAGCAACGCACTCGTAATGCGTAGGTCTCGGGTTCGAATCCCGAAGGCGGCTCGGATTAACCCCAGGACTCACTCGCCGTGACCTGGGGTTTTTCTTATGCGCTTGTTCGACTACTGCAGCGCGGGGCCTCCGGTTGACATGCGGCGACCCGGTGGGAGGGTGGAAGAGGCGTCAAGCCCCGCCCGAGACCGATATGTCCGGAGCGGTCGGACGGCCACCGGGAGCAGCGGCTCGCGGCTTTTGCGGATCCAGTGATCCAACGATCCAGTGATCCGGAGTTCCGTCGGATCCGCACTCCGGGGATCCGACGGCAGTGCATGCCTTCCTTCATCCTTGCGTGGCCGGTTTTCCTCGCCAGACCTTTCAACGCGGTGGACGCGGAGGGCGCGATCGGGGAATGCGGAATACGGAGGCAATTCCATGAAGGCACTGGTGTACGACGGACCGCGTTCGGTGAGCGTCAAGGACGTGCCGGACGCGAGGATCGAACGGCCGACGGATGTGCTGGTGAGGATCACCTCGACGAACATCTGCGGTTCTGACCTGCACATGTACGAGGGGCGCACCGACATGGAGACGGGGCGCGTCCTGGGCCACGAGAACATGGGTGAGGTGATCGAGGTCGGTGACGGCGTGGACCGGGTGAGAGTGGGAGACCTGGTCTGCTTGCCGTTCAACATCAGCTGCGGGTTCTGCCGCAACTGCGACAACGGGCTGACGGCGTTCTGTCTGACCACGCCGACGGATCCGAGGATGGCCGGCGCCGCGTACGGCTTCGCGGGAATGGGCCCGTACAACGGCGGCCAGGCGGAGTTCCTGCGGGTTCCGTACGGGGACTCCAACTGCCTGGTGCTGCCGGAAGAGGCGCGGGAGAAGCAGACCGACTACGTGATGCTGTCCGATGTCTTCCCGACCGGCTGGCACTGCACCGAACTCGCGGGTGTGCGGCCGGGCGAGACCGTCGTCATCTATGGTGCCGGGCCGGTCGGTCTGATGGCCGCCCTGTCGGCGAACCTCAAGAGCGCCGCCAAGGTGATGGTTGTCGACCGTCACCCGGACCGGCTGCGTCTGGCCGAGGAGATCGGCGCCATCCCCATCGACGACTCCAAGGGCTCACCGATCGATCAGGTCAACGAGCACACCAACGGGCTGGGTGCGGACCGCGGTTGTGAGTGTGTGGGCTACCAGGCACATGACGCCCAGGGGCACGAGCAGCCGAACCTGACGCTGAACAATCTGGTGCAGTCGGTGAAGTTCACCGGCACCATCGGCGTGGTCGGCGTCTTTCTCCCTCATGACCCCGGCAGCCCGGACAAGCTCTACAAGGACGAAGGAGAGATCGCCTTCGATTACGGCATGTACTGGTTCAAGGGCCAGTCGATGGGTACCGGCCAGGCCAACGTCAAGGCCTACAACCGCCAGCTGTGCAACCTCATCCAGCAGGGCAAGGCCAAGCCGTCGTGGATCGTCTCCCACGAGCTTCCGCTCTCGGAAGCGGCGCGGGGCTACGAGCACTTCGACAACCGGGACGACGGCTGGACCAAGGTCGTCCTCCACCCCGGCGGCATGGGCTGAATCCGGCTGGGTCGCCCGCTCGGGGGCCGGGCCCACGTTTCTTGTGGAGGGCTTCGGGGGTTTGGGTCCCGGGTTCTGTTCTGTTGAATCACACGTTCCTGCCGCGGGGAGCGGAGTTCCCGGCCCCGCACGCCCACGGATACACCGACCGGACGGCGAGCGACAGGACCGAGGACGCTGGTTGTGCACCTCAACACGGACACCGATCACCAGGGCTCCGAACCGAGCACCCTCTTCGGTGAGGTGGTCACCCGCGTCGTGACCCCGCAGCACATCTACACACTGCCGGCCCAGTCGGCGGGGCGGTGAACGGGTCGGTGGGCCGGTCGGCGGTCCGGTGCTCAGTCCGTCAACTCGGTGATCAGTGACGTCGCCCGGCCGATGAGGGCCACCTCGTGCGGGGTCATCGTCGGGTTGGCCGCGCGGTGCGAGGCGGCTTCGGCGAGGTGGCGGTGGGAGATGCCGCCGGAGGCGGAGAAGTGCGGCAACAGGGCATCCAGCAGGGCGCGGGCGCCCGCCGACGCGGGGGCACGGGCGTCGACCGCGACCTGGGCGAGGATCAGGGTCGACATGGCCCGGTCCGCGGCCGGTACGCCCTCCCTGGTGTTGCTCCAGTCGATCACCACCGGGCCCCGGTCCGTCAGCATCACATTGTCCGGGTGCAGGTCGAGGTGGAGGATCCGGTCCTCGGGGTGCGGGGAGAGCCGGGCGGGGACGCTGTGCAGTTCGGCGAGGAGACCGGCCAGCATGGTGCCGGCCTCGGCCGCAGAGAGATCGCCGGACAGCAGGGACTGCAGCATCGTCGGGCCGGTCAGGCGCTGCAACACCAGTTCGCCGGGCGCCGCCTCGGCGTTGCGGGGGCCGAGGCGGGGGACCGGGTAGCCGTGGGCGCTGAGGTAGGACATGACCGTCCACTCGTGGGTGGTGTCCATGCCGTCGCGGTAGCGGCGCAGGACCCACTTCTCGTCGAGCGCGTACACATCGGCGGATCGTCCGGCACCCAGCAGCTCACCTATTCGCATGGGACGAACTTATGGGTGCGGGCGGCGGCACGGGGAGATCACCAGCGCATATGGACGTCCTCGGCCCAGCCGAGGAGCCGGTCCACGGCGATCTCGCGGCCCTTGTCGTCCCGGATGCGGCCGGTGCAGTGGCCGAAGCATTGGCCGGTGCGGTTGGCGATCAGGCCGGCGCCGGTGCGGGTGGAGCGGTTGTGGAAGGGGGTGAAGGTGAGGTCCACCAGGGGCCGGTCGTCCGCGGACCGGCCGGGCGGTGACGCGTACTGCATGAACGGCTCGGGGCGCTGCTCCATCGGCTTCTTCCCCGTGAAGCGCGGCAGCAGCCAGTCCGGTCTCGTCGGCGCCGGTCACGGCGGAACGGTCCGGCAGCGCAACACCGGCGTCACCTACCGGGAGGGCGCCGTCTCCGGGGTCACCCGCACCAATGTGTGCGCCGAACCGGGCGACTCCGGCGGTTCGTTCATCTCCGGCAGCCAGGCGCAGGGCGTCACCTCCGGCGGCTCCGGCAACTGCTCCCAGGGCGGGTACGACGTACTTCCAGCCGGTGAACCCGGCGCTCCAGGCGTACGGGCTCACCCTGGTCACCAGCGGCACTCCGACGGACCCGCCCACTGACCCGAGGGACCCGCCGACCGACCCGGGCGGCTCCGACCGGGCGGCCGGAGCGTTCTGCAACGCGGGAGACCGGGTCACGTACGGCGGGGTCACGTACCGCTGTCTGCCGGCGCACTCGGCCATGATCGGCTGGGAGTCGCCGAACGTCCCCGCGCTGCGGGAACGCGGGTAGGTACGGCGCACGCGGTGGGGCCGCTGTCCGGGGGCGGGTACCGGTCTGCGGAGTAGCCTGGATGTGTACGGCTCCCGGTGAGCCGCCTTTGTCGGCCTGCGCATCGAAGGGGGCCGGTACGGCATGGACACCCTGGTCACCGTCGTGGTCGTCCTCGCGATGATCGCGATCGCAGCGTTCGTCATCCACATGCTCAATGCCAGGCATCGGCATCAGCATCTGCGTCCCGCGCACTACGATCACGGGCTGGCCGGGTTCGACGACGGACCGGACGCACGACCTGCTCCGGGACCTGCCCCGGGGGGTTCGGGCGAACAGCGGGGGAGCGGAGGGCCGGGGGGGCCCGGTACGCCCGGCCCTGGCGGGTGATCCGCAGGTGGCGGGCTACTTCGCGTCCGAGTAGCGCTCCACCACCGCCGTCGTGAACGGAAAACGCACCGGCGTATCCCCGAAGGCGGTCCGCCCGGCCAGGTCGCCGGCCGCCCGGATCGCCTCCACGACCGCCTCTGCCTCCTCCTGTGGACAGTGCACGATCACTTCGTCATGCTGGAAGAAGACCAACTCGGCCCGGAGACAGGCGGAGCCGAGCGACCGGCGCAGGGCGGCCAGGAGCAGCAGCGCCCAGTCCGCCGCGCTGCCCTGCACCACGAAGTTACGGGTGAAGCGGCCCCGCGCGCGAGCGTTCGACGATGCGTAACCAGGGGTGAATTCACCCTCGGCGGAGGGCTGTTCCGTGTTCTCCTGCGGGATGCCGGCCTCGTCGTTCTCCTCGCTCCCGGCCGCGGGTGGACTGGTCCGGCCCAGCCACGTCCGTACGAGACGTCCTTCCTCGCCGGCTTTTGCCGCATCGTCGACGTAGGCCACGGCCAGCGGAAATCTGCGGCGCAGGGCTGCCAGGTTTTTCAGGCCGTCGCCCGAGGTCTGGCCGTAGATCGCGCCCAGCAGGGCGAGCTTGGCGTGGTCCCGGTCGCCGTGGAAGGCCCGGTCCGAAAGCGACGTATAGAGATCGCCGTCATGGCCCGCCACCTCCATCAGACCGCGATCGCGGGAGATCGCAGCCAGCACTCTGGGCTCCATCTGGTCGGCGTCCGCGACGACGAGGCGCCAGCCCTCGTCGGCGACGACCGCCTGCCGTATCACCTTGGGGATCTGCAGCGCTCCTCCGCCGTTGGTCGTCCAGCGGCCGCTGACCGTGCCGCCCGGCTGGTACTCGGGGCGGAAACGGCCGTCGCGCACCCAGTCCTGGAGCCAGCCCCAGCCGTGCGCCGTCCAGATCCGGTACAGCTTCTTGTACTGGATGAGGGGTTCCACCGCCGGATGGTCCAGCTCCTCCAGCTCCCAGCGCCGGGTGGACTTCACCTTGATGCCGGCCTGTGCGAACGCCTTCACCACGTCGGCGGGCAGGTCGGGGCGGACCCGTCTGCCGAAGGCGGCCGACACCTCGTCGGCCAGCTCGGCCAGCCTGCGGGGCTCGCCGCCGCCCGCGTAACGCTCGCCGAGCAGTTCGTGGAGCACGTCCCGGTGCACGTCGGCGCGCCAGGGGAGGCCTGACCGGTTCATCTCGGCGGCGACCAGCATGCCGGCCGATTCGGCGGCCGTCAGCAGGCGCATCCTGCCCGGGTGTGCGGTGGCGTCGTGGCGGCGGAGCTGGTCGGCGTACACCTGGAGCAGGTCGTCGAAGGGCAGGTCCGTGCCGGACTGCGGTTCGAAGAGGGAGGACTGTGAGCCGGGCTCGGCGGAGCGGGGCGGAGGATCGGGGGGTACGGGGGCGTTACGCAGGCGGGCGTGGGCGGCGGCTGCGGAACGGGGTTCGCCGAGACGGCCCTCGTGGGCGAGGAGGAGGGATTCGGCGACCTCGATGTCGTAACAACGGGCCACGGGGACGCCGGCGGCGAGCAGACGCGGGTAGATCTCGGCGGTGGACCGCCAGACCCAGCGTGTGACATCAGGCCGGGAGCGGACCGCCTCCACGAGGTCGGGTTCGGTCAGGACCGGGGCGGTGGGCAGGCCGGTGGAGTCCAGCGGGGCGAGGAGGGCGCCGCCGGTCTCCGTGGTGGCCAGAGCCCAACGTTCGGTCATGTTGTCGAGTCTGGCACCCGGCACTGACAGGGGCGTGGGGCGTGGGGCGGGGGCGCGGGGTGGGGTGGGCCGCTGTGCGGGGTTTCACCCCACCCCCGCCCTTTCCCGAAACCGAGGGCTCTGCCCAGGACCCCGGTCCTCGAACGCCGGACGGGCTGGAGGGGCCGGAGCCACAAGCGCCGGACGGGCCGAAACCTAATCGGAGTCCGTCGTCCAGGTGCCCAGGGAGATCTCGGCGGTGATGCCGGGGCCGAAGCCCGCCATGAGGCCGCGGTGGCCGTCAAGGACCGAAGCCTCGTCGAACATGCGGCCAAGGGCGTCGAGCACCACCGCGCTGGCTATGTTGCCGTACTCGGTGAGCGTGGCGCGGCTGAAGCGGAACGCTTCCGGCGGCACGTCGAGGAAGCGGCTCAGGTCGTCGAGGATGCGCGGGCCGCCCGCGTGGATGATGTAGAAGTCCATCTTCCCGGCGTTCCACTGGTGCTCCTCCGCGACGGCGTTCAGGGCCGGGGCGAGGGGCTCCATGGTTCCTGGCACACGCTTGTCGAGCTGGAAGTGGAATCCGGTGGACCGGACCGCGTAGGAGATCCAGTCCTCGGTGTCCGGGATGATGTACGAGCCGTTGCTTTCCAGTCGGACTCCGGTGCCACCGCTGCCGCGGACCACGACAGCGGCTATGCCGTCGCCGAACAGGCCGTTGGACAGCAGGGATCCGACACCCAGATCGGTGGGCTGGTAGCACAGCGAGCAGAACTCGCAGGCGACGATCAGCACATTGGCGTCGGGGTACGCCGTGCAGAAGTCGTGGGCCCGGTTGACGGCTGCGCCGCCCGCTGCGCAGCCGAGTTGGGCGATCGGCAGCTGTCGCGTCTCCGGACGGAAGCCCATCTTGCCGATGAGCCACGCGGTCGGCGGAGGCATCATGAAGCCGGTGCAGGAGACGTACACGATCAAGTCGATCTGCCGCGGCTCCAGTCCGGCCTGATCGAGTGCCCGGCGTACCACCGCCGGTACCCTGGCCTTGGTCTGCTGCTCGTAGGTGATGCTGCGGGCGTCGAAGCCCGGGTGCTGCAGCACCTTCTCGATCGGTTGGATCAGGTGCCGTTTCTGCACCCCGGTATGTTCGATCAGACGAAGGACCAGGTCGATCTGCGGATGGTCGCCGTGCAACCGTTGGGCCAGCTCCAGGGTTTCCTCGTTGGTGATGACATACTCGGGAACCTCGATTGCCGGCTTGCAGAGAACCGCCATGGAACTCCTCCTAGCGGACTTTTGGTCCACACCGCCGGGCCCGGAACGGTTACGGGGTGTCCGCCGACGCGGGAGTGGCCACCACGGCTCCGCACGCGCGGTTGCGCGCGCAGAACTTTGGTGGATTCCTGCGCCGGGTTCGGTACCCCTGATACGGGCGCGGACGGGCCGACCGTCGAAGACTGAGTTCTAGCCGTTCATGGGCGGATACTGATCCGCCACGGCTTGGGTGGGTGGCCGTCGGGATCACGTTACGGCAGGCGGATCGGAGCCGCATGTCGAGCCGACGCACAGCGCGCAGCAGGACACAGTGAGGCGCCCGGTGCGCAGCAGGGCAAAGCGAGGCGCCCGGTGCGCAGCAGGGCAATGCGAGGCGCCCGGTGCCCCGGGATTGTTCCGGGTTGCCGGGCGCCCTGGTGCGACGCATCATCAATGAGCATCACTGTCCGTGCACAGAGGCCCGGTGCGTTGCCGGACCTCCCCTGTCACCAGGTGACAGGCAGTTCGAGGGGATAGCGCCAGATCGAGGTCTTGTTCCAGCGCACTTCCTCGGCCGGCGTCGCCAGCTTCAGAGCGGGGAAGCGCTCCAGCAGGGTTCCGATGGCGACCTGGAGCTCCGTGGCGGCGAGCGGCGCGCCGAGACAGTGGTGTCCGCCCCAGCCGAACGTCATGTGGGACGGATTCTCGCGCTCCAGATCCAGCTCGTCGGGCCGGTCGAACTTCCGGGGGTCGCGGTTGGCCGTCAGATAGGAGACGTGCACGATGTCCCCTTCCCGGATCAGCACCCCGCTCAGCTCCACGTCCTCCAAGGCGACCCGGGGGATGCCGACGCCCTTGCGGAACGGGATGAAGCGGAGCAGTTCCTCCATGGCCTGCGGGAGCATGCCGGGGCGCTCGCGCAGCATGGCGAGCTCGGCCGGCCTGGTGAGCAGCGTGTAGGCGATGTTGCCGATCTCGTACGTGGTGGTGTCCTGGCCCGTGATGAGCAGCACCATGGCCATCACGGTCAGTTCCTGGTCGTTGAGGATCTCGTCCCCGTCGCGAGCCGTGGCCAGCGCGCTGATCAGGTCGTCGCCGGGGTCCGCGCGCCGCTCGGCCGTCAGCTTCTGGAAGTAGGCGCGGAGATCGGCCTTGGCGCGTACCGCGGCGTCCTTGTTCTCGACGGTGGTGTCCATCATGGTCCGGGCATGGGCACGCAGTTGAGCGCGGTCGGCGTCGGGAATGTCGAGGACCTCGCAGATGGTGGTCAGGGGCAGCGGGGCCGCCAGATGCTCGAAGAGATCGGCGGGGGCTCCGTGCTCCTCCATCCGGTCCAGCAGCTCGTCCACGACATGCTGGGTACGCACCTTCATGCGCTCCATGTGACGAGGCGCGAAGCCCTTGGAGATCAGGCTGCGCAGGCGGCTGCTGCCCGGCGGGTCCATCACGTTGATCGCTTCGTCCTGAACGATCGGCTCGGGGGTCATGCGCGGGAAGTTCCGGCCGATGATGGCGCTCCGGCTGAAGCGCCGGTCGGTGGTCACCGTGCGCACGTCGTCATAGCCGGTGACGAGCCATGCCTCGCCGTCGCCGTGCGGCAGCCGGATGCGGGAGACGGGTTCTTCGGTCATCAAGTGCCTGAGCACCGGGTCGAATTCGAGGGCCTCGGCATAGTCGAACGGGCAGTGCCGTGCGCCGGCGACTGGTTCCATACGGAGCTCCAGAGGGGGATCTGACGGGCGGTTCGAGGAATCTGCGGGCTGGACGGGACATGGGTGCCCGGTCACCCGCACAGGCACGCGCCACTCCGGGCCGATTGGTCCATATGCAGAACGGATTCGACAGCCGGGGTCGCTGGACCGGCGCAATCGGTCCAGCGACCGTCTCCGGTCTGTCCGGTCTGTCCGGCGGGGTCGGCGCGTTCGCCGGGATCGGAGTGAACGGCCGGTCTCAGCCGGAAGGTACGACGTCGGTGGCGTCCACCGCGGGGCGCACCGCCCGGGCGAGCTCGACGCCGTCGCCCACGGCCCAGAAGTGGGTGAAGAACAGGCGGGGGTCCTCCGCCAGGTGATGGTTGTGCAGCTCGACGAGCTTGATCCCGCCGCGCCGCAGTGCCTTCAGCACGTTCGGCACCTCCTTGGCGAGCATGACGCAGTCACCGCTGAGCGCGGCCCGGCCGCCGCCCAGCGGCTGGAAGTTGAACGCGCTGGTCGATCCCAGGCCGGGCGGCAGGATCAGATGGCCGTCCGCGATGGTCTCGCGGCGGACGAAGATGCTCTTGTAGAGCCCGTCCTCGATGGAACCCTTGGCGCCCAGTACCGCCTCCATTCCGGCGATGTCCAGATCGACCGGGGTCGGCGGTCCCGGCGGCAGGGCGGGCGGGGTTCCGGTGCGGTCGAATCCGGCGCGCAGACCGCGGGCCAGGGCAACCGCGTCGTGACCGTGTGCGTGGACATGGGTCCACCAGATGTCGGGGGTCTGGGCGAGCAGGTGCTTATGGAGCGCGGTCTGCTCGATTCCGTGCGCCTGCCAGGCATCGGTCACCCATTGCAGTTCGTCCTCGGTGACCACCACGTCGCCCATCAGCATCGTGCTGCCGTCGGCGTAACGGACGAAGGCCACATGCGTGCCCAGCGCGAGCCCGGGTGTGACGACCACGCCGTCGGAGACCACGTGAAGGTCCCGACGGGGGAAGCCCGTGTGGTAGGTCGTTCCGCGCAGCATGTTGCCGGTGCGGCCCAGCGCTCTCGCCACGCCCGCCCAGTCCGTCAGGCCGGTCGGCACCGGCCTGACCCGCCTGCCGTGCCCCGGCCCGGTCGTCCCGTGGGGCAGGGCGCGAGCGGCGGCCGGCCCCGCGGCGGTCAGCATCGGTGCGAGTGCGGCTGCGGCCAGTACGCGTCGCCGCGACGTGATCGCCCGTGTATTCGTGTCCTGCTGTCGGTCCCCAGTCATCACTTATTCGCCTCCATGGCGAGATGAAACCATGCGAAACATGGATGAAAGGATGAAAGCGGACGCATCGTCAGCGGGTAGGGCTGGATGGACTAAGCGCGCTGTCCGGACCGGTTCCGTACAGCCCGTCCGGACCTTCGGCGCACCGGCACCGAGCGGCGCCGCACCGCTCTCGGCAACAGCGCTGCTCCGGCCGCGACCACCGCGCACACCCCGGCCGCCCCGGCCGTCAGCGGCCACTGCACCGATATCTCCACCGGTGCGGACAGCGAGGCCAGCGCGGCGGCGAGGCCCGCCAGGTTGACCGCGGTCACGGCCAGTCCGAGCAGTGCCCCGAGCCCGACCGCGAACAGGGCCTCCCCGGCCACCACCGCGAGGACCCGCGGCCGGGCGGCCCCGGCCAGCCGGAGGGCGTTCAGCTCCGAGGACCGTACGGACCCCGCCATCAGCATCGTGTTGGCGAGGGCGATCGCCGTGTACACCAGCGCGATCCCCAGGATCACGGTCAGGCCGAGCCGGGTCTGCGGACTCGTACGCGGGTGTGTCGCGGCCAGCCACTGCTCCGTCGACCGCACCTCGCCGCCGGTGTCGCGCAACTGTGCTGCGACAGCGGCCCGGTTCGCGCCCGGCGAGAGGCGTACGTCGATCCGGTCCACCGGAGCCGCCGGCGCGTTCGCCCTCGTGACATAGGCCCCGTTGTTCCCCGTCCCGCGCGCCAGCACCGCCGCGATCCGCAGCGCGACCGGCCGTCCGTCGCCGAGCCACACCCGTACCGTCGAGCCCACCGTGTGCTGCTCCCACTCCTCGTTCACCACGATCGAGCGGTCGTCCAGATCCCGGATGTCGCCCGCCGCCACCGGCAGTCGCCCGACCGTCGCGAGGGCCTTCGCGTCGTCCACCGCCCGCGCCTCGGAAGTGATCAGAGCGGTGTCCTCCTCGCGTACGTAGACGGCTGTCGAGGCGGACGCGGACAGCGTTGCGCCGCGCACCGGCCGTACCTTCAACTCCTCGCCCGTCACGACCAGATCGGCCCGGGTGTGCTCGCGCGCCTCGGCGGCCTTCACCGCCGACACCGTCATCGCGGAGCCGGCCACCGAACCCGCCAGCGCCACGGTGATCAGCACCGGAGCGGCCACTGCCGCCGTACGCCGCAGCGAAGCCGACGTGTTCGCGGTCACGAGCATTCCGGTCGCCCCGGGCAGCCGGATCAGCCGGGCCAATGGGCGTACCAGCAGCGGCGCGAGCAGGGCAGCGGCCGTGATCAGGACCATCGGCTGAGTGGTGTACGTCTTCCGTTTCAGCAGCGCGGACGGGTCCGTGGCGAGGGACTTCGCCATGAGGAACGCGGCTCCCGCGAGCAGGGCGAAACCCAGCAGTCGACGGGCCGGCGGCAGCACGCCCGTATCGACATCGGCCTCGCGCAGCGCCTCGGCCGGGCCGGTTCTGCCCGCCCGCCGCGAGGCCGCCCAGACCCCTGCGAACGCCACGATCAGGCCGGTCCAGAAGGCGGCGTGCAGCGGCCAGGCAACCGGGCGGACGGTGAACCAGGACGGCGCCATCCCTTCGTCGATCAGCAGCCCGGCCGACAGCGGCGCGACCCAGCGGCCCAGCGCGCACCCGGCAGCCGAGGCGAGCGTGCCGACCACGGCCGCCTCCGTCAGCAGCAGCCGCCGCAGCTGGCCCGGCGTGGCGCCGGCCGTGCGCAGCAGCCCGAACTCGCGCCGGCGCAGCGCCACCGCGAAGGCGAACGTCGATGCGACGACGAAGACCGAGACGAAGGCGGTGACGCCGCCCGCCGTGCCGAGCAGGGCGTTCACGGTCAGCAGCCCCTCGGCGTCCCGCTCCGTGGCCGGGTCGGCGCGGCGGCGGCCGTCGCCGGTGAGGACCAGGGCGCGGTCGCCGACGACGCGGCGCACCTCGGCGACGGGCGCGTCCACGCCGACGGCGTCCGGGCCGCGGTGCGCTCCGTTTCCGTCGTCCCGGGTCACCTGGCCGAGCGCCCGGAGGTCGCGCAGGAGTGCGATATCCACAGGGTGTGGATGAGCGAGCCTGCGGCTGGCCTCCGTCGTGGACGGCCCGCGCCGCACCTCCACGGTCAAGGTGTCGTCGCCCATCACCACCACCGGCGATCCGGCGAACCGCTGCGGCGCCCGGTCCGGGGCGTCGAAGGTCGAGGCGAGGCCGAGGCCCATGGCCGCGATCAGCCCCACGCCCAGCGCGAGCGCGACGAAGGTGCCGATGAGCGTGGTCCAGCGGGTACGAAGGGTGGCCAGGGCGACGGTCAGCACGACGCCACCTCCGCACGGCCCGCGACAGTCAGCACGATGCCACCCCGCACGGCCCGCGACAGTCAGCACGATGCCACCCCCGCACGGCCCGCGACACCTGCTACGGCGGCCGTCGTGCGGCGTGCCGCGGTACGTCCCGACGCCATCCAGGCCGCGATCCGCCCGGCCGGCAGCCCGGTCAGATCGTCCGCCACCCGCCCGTCGACCAGGAAGACCACCCGGTCCGCACAGGCCGCGGCCATCGGGTCATGGGTGACCATCACGATCGTCTGTCCCTCCCGGTCCACCAGCTCCCGCAGCATCACCATCACCTCCTGGCTCGTCGCGGTGTCCAGTGCACCGGTCGGCTCGTCGCCGAAGAGCACCGCGGGCCGGGTGATCAGGGCCCGTGCCAGTGCCACCCGCTGCTGCTGTCCGCCGGACATTTCGGCCGGCCGGTGCCCCGCCCGGTCGGCGAGACCGACCCGGGCCAGGGATGCACGCACCTCGGTACGGGACGGGCGGCGGCCCGCGAGGCGCAGCGGCAGCGCGACATTCTGGGCGGCGGTCAGCGAAGGGACCAGGTTGAACGCCTGGAAGACGAAGCCGATCCGGTCCCGGCGCAGCAGTGTCAGCCGGCGCTCGCTCAGCCCGGTCAGCTCCACCCCGCCCACCTCGACGGTGCCGGACGTCGGCCGGTCCAGTCCGGCCGCGCAGTGCAGCAGCGTGGACTTGCCGGAGCCGGACGGGCCCATGACGGCGGTGAAGGTGCCGGAGCGGACGGTGAGGTCGATGCCGTCGAGGGCGTCGACCTCACCATAGGTACGGCGTACGGAGCGGAGCCGTACGGCATCGGTGGCACTCGCGGATGCAGCGGACGCATGCGGGGAAGTCATGTTCTCGATCGAACCGTTTCCGCGCTCCGCGATCACGACCACCAGAGCCCGTCCTCGGGGTGGGGCCAGGCATACCCGGCCGCACTGCCCCTGCCTACCCTGGCCTCATGGAACCGGTGATCGACCAGGCATTCGCGGCAGCCCTCTACTCCGAGGGCGACGACGGTCTCGACACCGGAGCCTCCCTCCTGGCCGCCGATCCGACGGCCGACACGGAACTGTTCCGGCGCGGCGAGGAGTTCGTCCGCCGTGCCTGGGGGCGCGGCTGGCAGCCCGCCGATGTCGTACGCGTCGTCCGCCGTGAACTCGACGAGACCGCGGTCGGTCTCGCCGCCGGGCTGATCGCATCGGAGACCGGACGGTATGAGCAGCTGCCGCCCCGCTGGCGGTCCCAGCTCGACGGGCTCCCCGCCGCGCCGCCCCGGAACCGGCCCGACCGGTTCTCCTACGTCTCCGCGCTCCTCGGCCTGTACCGGCTGCTGCTCGGGCTCCCCGCCATCGAACCGGTCGGTCCGCCGCCCGGCACTTCCCCGCACGGGCTCCACCTGCCGCCCGCGCACGACGAACCCCGGATGCTGACCCGGATCCGTGCCCTGCTCGCCAAGGCGGAGGCGACCGGCTTCCCCGAGGAGGCGGAGGCCCTCACCACCAAGGCGCAGGAGCTGATGGCCCGGCACTCCATCGACGAGGCCCTGCTCGCCGCCCGTAGCCACAGCAAGGAGGCGCCGGGAGCGTGCCGGATCGGGGTCGATGCCCCGTACGAGACGGCGAAGGCGATCCTGCTCGACGCGGTCGCCTCCGCGAACCGTTGCCGTGCGGTGTGGAACAGTGACCTCGGCTTCTCCACGGCGGTCGGCTTCGAGCCGGACCTGGAGGCCGTGGAGCTGCTGTACACCTCCCTGCTGGTCCAGGGCACGGTGGCGATGACGAAGGCGGAGGCGGGCCAGCGGGCCGGCGGACGCAAGCGGACCAAGACGTTCCGGCAGTCCTTCCTGATGGCGTACGCCCAGCGCCTGGGCAGCCGGCTCGCCGCCGACACCGCCCGCGTCACAGCGGCCGCCGAAGCCGAGACCCAAGCCGAAGCCGCAGGGGTGGCAGCACCCCATCTGCTCCCGGTCCTCGCCGCCCGCGACATGGCCGTCACGGACACCGCCGGGCGGATGTTCCCCGAGACCACGACCACGCGTGTCCGGGGTGCCACGGACCTCGACGGATGGACCCATGGAACGGCTGCCGCGGACCGGGCGAGGATGAGCGGGACCGGGCCGGAGATCCACGGCAGGCGCAGGAACCGGTAGAAACCTCGGATGCCTTCTGAATCAGGAGCCGGTAGAAACCTCAGATGCCTCCTGAATTAGGGCAACTCGGGCTTATCGGTGATTCCGGCTAGGCTCTGGACATGAGCTGGCTGCGGGCGCTGAAGCAGACCGCCCGCTCGGGGCTGACGATCGAGCGGCGGCGTCTCGAACCGCTCATCGCGATCCGCGGTGCGGCCGGTCTCGCCCTCGTCATCGGGGTCGGCCTCGCGCTCTTCGGGCCGGTGGTCGCCGCGAGCTCCGCGTTCGGCGCGTTCCAGGCGGCCATAGCCACGTTCCAGCGCAGCTGGCGCCCCCGGCCCGTCCTCGCCCTGGTCTCCGGGGCGAGCCTCGCCGTATCGACATTCCTCGGCTATCTCGCCGGCCCCCGAATGCCTCTGTTCGTGGCCCTGCTGGTGCTCTGGACGTTCCTCGCGGGCCTGGCCTGGGCGGCGGGACCGACGGGCGGCCTCATCGCGTCGTCCAACGTGGCGATCATGCTGGTGACGGTCACCCTGCCCACCTCCGTCACGAACTCGGCCGTGCATGTCGTGATGATCCTGTTCGGCGGTGTGGTGCAGGCGGCGCTGATCGTCCTGTTCCCGGTACGGAGATGGGGCGCCCAGCGCGATGCCCTCGCCGACGCCCTGACCGCCGAGGCCGACTACGCCCGCCGGCTGCGCCAGGACCCGCTCGCCGCCTTCGATCCGGTACCGCTGATGACGGCCCGCAGCGCGGCCGCGGTCACCCCGCGGCAGGCCCGCCACCGGCCGCCCGAGCTGCGTGGCTCCCGCGGCGTCGCCGAACGGATCAGACCGGTGCTCGCCTCGCTCGCTGACCCGGCGATGGGCGTCCCGTCCGAGGGTCCGGAACGGGACCGGGTCCGCGAGCTCCTCGCCGCCGCCGGATCCGTGCTCGACTCGGCGGCCCGGGCGATCCGGGGCGGCGACCCGGTGAAGCTCTCTCCGTCCGCCGTCGCCGCGCTGAAGACCCCCGACACCGGCACTCTTCTCACCGGCCCGTCCCGCCGCGCCGCCGCCCGGCTCGGCGCGCTGCTCTCCGATGTCATCGAGACGGCCGAGGGCGAGGGGACGAAGGAGGAACAGGCGGAGGCCGAGGAGGCCGCCGAGACCATCAGGGCCACCGGGGACGGGACACCCGGCGCTCCGCACCGCCGCCGCCCCACCCTCCTGCGGCTGGTCCCCGTCGTCGGGAGGGCGGTGCGCGCCGAACTGCGCCCCGGTTCACCGATCCTGCGGCACGCCGTGAGGGTCTCCGTCGTCGTCGCCGTCGGCTATCTCATCGGTGCCGCGCTGCCGTTCGGCCACGGCTACTGGGCGCCCATGGCGGCCGTCATGGTGATGCGGCCGGAGTTCTCCCAGACGTACGGGCGTTCCGTGGCCCGCTTCGGCGGCACGATCGTCGGCGTCTCGCTCGCCACCGCGATCGGCCGGACCACCGACCCCGGTGTGACCGGGTCCGCGATGCTCGCCGTGCTCTGCGCCCTGCTGATGTATCTGCTGATGCGCACCGGGTACGTGGTCGGCCAGGCGTGCGTCTCCGCGTACGTCGTCTTCCTGCTCGGCATGGCGGGCGACAACTGGTCGCAGACCGTACACGAACGGGTCGTCCTCACCCTCGTCGGCGGCCTCCTCGCGATGATCTCGTACGCCGCCTACCCGGCGTGGGAGACCCCGAGGCTTCGCGGCAGGCTCGGCGACTGGCTGAAGGCGGACGGGCGGTACGCGGCCGTGGTCGTCGACCAGTACGCCGAACCGGCCGAGCGCGGCCAGGACGACGTCCGTTCCGCCCTGCTCGACACCCGCGAGGCCCGCGTCGCCTGGCAGGAGGCGCTTGCCACCGCCCAGCACGAACCGGTGCGCAACCGCGGCCTCTCCCGCGCCGCCGCCGATGACAGCCAGCACGCCCTCGCCCAGCTCGGCCGGGTCGCGATGCTGCTGGAGGCCCACCTCCCGTGCGGCAGCGCCACCCCCGTACCGGCCGCAGCGCGCCTGGCCGAGGCGCTGCGCCGGGCCACCGAACAGGGGGCGAAGGAGGTGCGGGAGCGGCGCGTACCGGACTGGGCGGAGGTACGTGAGGCGCTGGCCCAGTGGGACGAGCAGCAGCGGACGGGCGAGGAGGAGGCGGATCCGTTCGTACGGAACGGGGCCGGCCTCCTCCTCGAAGCCCTGGAGGAGTTCTCCCGGGGACTGGACGGGACGTCGAAGCAGAACCCTCCCTCGGATCGAGCCGATTGAGGCGACGGGGCGGCCGGCCGTCAGGGTGCCGGCAGGTCCGGCAGACCCGACGGGATCGCACCCGGTTCGGTCTTGGCCAGGGTGTCTTTCGTCCCGCCGTCCCAGGACACGACGACGGTCCTGCCGTCGTTCGACTCGATGGACCCCATGGTGCGGTCGGTGTCGCCGTCGGCGCACTTCAACGCCAGCATCACCTTCCCCGTGCCCTTCACGGTGCCCGTGCAGGCACGCTGCTCGGTGACGAGCACGGCCTTCCCGGACGCGATGGACAGAACCACGGCCTTGCCGTCGGTTTTCCCGGCCCAGCCGCCCTCCAGCGCCGCGGCGTCGCTGCCGCTGTCGCCGGGAGCCCGACTGGACTTCGCGGCGTCGGAGCTGCCGTCCGGGTCGCTCTTCCTGCCGTCGATGCTGCAGCCGGTCAGTGCTGCGGCGGTGACGAGTCCGGCGATGATTACGGCACCGGTACGTACGGCTTCGGGCATGTGGAATTCCCCCTTGTCGGCAAAAGACCGCGCCAAGCTACCAGCGCGCGCCACCGGGATGGACGGCCCAACTCGGGGTAGGCGGAGCCGAACAGGCATCCCGTACGTCTATCCCTGCGTCCAAAGCTGTAATCGCGGGAACACCCCGTGTGCACGTGCATCCGCTCATGCATCTGCTCATGCAGGGAAAATTGAACAGAGCTATGATCCGAGACTGTTGACACTTGCACCTTGCAACTCGGGGAGCGTCCTGTGCACCACGTGTACAACGGCATGGCGGCCACAGAGCTTCGCGGAGTCGTCTGGCAGAAGAGCAGACACAGCAACTCCCAGGGATCCTGTGTGGAGTTCGCGAAACTGCCCGACGGGGATGTGGCGATGCGGAATTCGCGCCACCCCGACGGGCCGGCCCTGGTCTATACGCCGGCAGAGATAGAGGCGCTGCTGCTCGGGGTGAAGGACGGGGAGTTCGACCACCTCATAGCGGGCGGCTGACCGCGTCCCGCAGGGCGGTGTCCCACCACCCGCCGGCAGCCCGCGCGGCTGCCGCGCGGGTCACACGTCGTCGGACAGCCGGAACAGCGCCCAGACCACCTTGCCGCGCGGTATCGCCGCGGCGTTCGGGCTGTCCGCTCCCGGAGCGGGAGAGGGGTGCCAGCCCCAGGAGTCGCTGAAGGACTCCACCAGGAAGAGGCCGCGGCCCGACTCCGCCGAGTCGGGAGCCTCGGAGGCTATGGGGCTCTCCTGGCTGGGGTCGCGCACGGCGCACACCAGGCGTGAGCTCCAGCGCATCAAGTGCAGCCGTACGGGAGGTTCCTGAGGCTCCGGTGCGGTGTCCGCAGGCAGGGCGTGCCGCAGAGCATTGGTCACCAGTTCGGAGACGACCAGTGCGACGTCGTCGAAGCGCTCGTCCAGTCCCCATCCGTTCAGCGTCGTCCTGGTGAACTGCCGTGCCCCGCCTACGGCTTCGTAGCGGGCGGGCAGGGTGCAGGTGGCCGATCCGGAGACGGCTGAGGGATCGATGGGGGGAAGCCCCTGCCGTAACGGCTCGAGCATCGTCGATCCATTCGTCCCCATGCGAGGCACTCCCAGGATTCGTGGCTGTATCGGTACTGCGGGGTACAGCGGCACAACACGAACGAGCACGCAGGTGCGCGAGGACCATGCTTCCGAATGCGCAGGGCAGATGCAAGGGCAGATGCACGTGCACGCGCCTGACCTGTCCGAACCCATGCCGGTTCTTGGTCATTTCTTCCTGGGTGTATTTTCGTAGCCTTCTGGGAGTCTTCTCATTTCCGTAATCGAATGAGTACGGGCTGAAGCGTTTTGATGGCAGAATCCGGCACTTGGGGTTCAGGGGGAGCCCCGGTGTCCAGGAAGCGATGGGGAGGACCGGACCAGTGGCGGCAGGCGAGTCGAGTGGATCTGTGGTGCGGCGCATCCTGCTGGGCTCGCAGCTCAGGCGGCTGCGCGACTCGCGTGGGATCACCCGCGAGGCGGCCGGCTACTCCATCCGGGCTTCCGAATCGAAGATCAGCCGCATGGAGTTGGGACGGGTGAGCTTCAAGGCCAGGGATGTCGAGGACCTGCTCACGCTCTACGGCGTCACGGACGAAGCGGAGCGCGACGCCCTGCTCGGCCTGGCCCGCGAGGCCAATGTGGCGGGCTGGTGGCACAGTTACGGAGATGTATTGCCCGGGTGGTTCCAGACGTACATCGGTCTGGAGGGGGCGGCGTCGCTCATCCGGGTGTACGAAGTCCAGTTCGTCCACGGCCTGTTGCAGACCGAGTCCTACGCGCACGCGGTCGTCACCCGGGGCATGGGTGACGCCCCGGCCGTCGAGATCGACCGCCGGGTTGCGTTGCGGCTGGAGCGTCAGAAGGCCCTCGTCTCCGAACGCGCACCCCGTTTCCACGCCGTGCTGGACGAGGCGGCGCTGCGCCGGCCGTACGGCGACCGTGAAGTGATGCGCGGACAATTGCGGCATCTGATCGAAATGTCGGAACAGCCCAACATCACTCTTCAAGTGATGCCCTTCAGTTTTGGCGGGCATGCGGGGGAGGGCGGTTCTTTTACGATGCTCCGATTCCCGGAATCCGATCTGTCGGACATTGTCTATTTGGAGCAGCTGACAAGTGCGCTCTATCTGGACAAGGCCGAAGAAGTCGCTCAGTACGAAAAGGCCATGGTGCGGCTGCACGAGGACAGCCCCGGCCCCGAGGAGAGCCGCGATCTGCTCCGTGGTCTACTCCAACTCATCTGATTCATCAGTACGATGGCGGTTCGACGGGAGTCTGCACCTGAGTTAAGGGATCGCATGTCCTTCTTCTACGAGCTGGCCGACCAGTACATCGACGGTGAGTGGCGGACCGGCAGCGGCTCGTGGGACGTCATCGATTTCAATCCCTACAACGGGGAGAAACTCGCCGCGATCACCATCGCGACCGCGCAGGAGGTCGACCTGGCCTACCGCGCCGCCGAGCGCGCCCAGCGGTCCTGGTCCACCACCGGCCCGTACGAGCGCCGCAGCGTCCTGGAACGCGCCCTGCGCATCACCGAGGAGCTGCACGACGACATCGTCGAGGCGATCGTCGACGAGCTGGGCGGCACCCGTCTCAAGGCGGAGTACGAGGTGCGCGTCGCCCAGGAGTTCCTGCGCGACGCGAGCCGGCAGGCGCTGCGCCCCCGGGGCCGCATCCTGCCCTCCCCGGTGGACGGCAAGGAGAACCGTCTCTTCCGGCAGCCCGTCGGCGTCATAGGGGTGATCAGCCCCTTCAACTTCCCCTTCCTGGTGACGATGAAATCCGTCGCACCGGCCCTCGCGCTCGGCAACGCGGTCGTCATCAAGCCCAACCAGAATGCCCCGGTCGTCGGCGGCGGGCTGATCGCCAAGATCTTCGAGGAAGCCGGACTGCCTGCCGGACTCCTCAACATCCTGATCACCGATGTCGCCGAGATAGGGGACGCGTTCATCGAGCACCCCGTGCCCAAGGTGATCTCCTTCGCGGGCACGGACCGGGTCGGCCGCCACGTCGGCGCGATCGCGGCCGGACACTTCAAACGGACGATCCTCGAACTCAGCGGCAACAGCGCCCTGGTGGTGCTGGAAGACGCCGATATCGACTACGCGGTCGACGCGGCCGTCTTCAGCCGCTTCGTGTACCAGGGGCAGGTCTGCATGGCCGCCAACCGCATCCTGGTGGACCGACGGGTCGAGCGGGAGTTCGCCGAGAAATTCACCGCCAGGGTGGCCGCGCTGCGGACCGGCGACCCGCGCGACCCGGAGACCCAGATCGGCCCGGTCATCAACACCTTCCAGGCCGACGCCCTGACCGCCCTGGTCGACCAGGCACTCGCCGAGGGGGCCACCGCGCTCGTACGGGGCCGGACCCGCGGCAACCTCGTCGAACCGACCGTGCTCACCGGGCTCCCCGAGGACTCCCCGCTGTTGTCCCAGGAGATATTCGGGCCGGTGGCGCTGCTGGTGACGTTCGACGGCGAGGACGATGCCGTACGGATCGCCAACGACACCCCGTACGGACTCAGCGGCGCTGTGCACAGCCGCAGCACCGAACGCGGTGTGCGGTTCGCGCAGCGCGTCGTCAGCGGGATGTTCCACGTCAACGACTCCACCGTCCAGGACGATCCGCTGGTGGCCTTCGGGGGCGAGAAGTCCTCCGGGACCGGCCGGCTGAACGGCGAGGCGACCGTGGACGCCTTCACCACCCAGAAGTGGATGTCCATTCAGCACGGCCGGACTGCATTCCCCTTCTGACACCGATGAGTTGAGGACAGGAGCTGACCGCAAGAGTCCGTAGCTTGGCCGGTGTCAGGAAGAAACCGACACGGTTCCCCAAGGCGGACATCATGGTCACTCACGTTCCCGCAGAAGCCTCCGGCGACGAGCGCGGCGCCCTCCTCTCCTTCGTCGAGGCGCAGCGCGGCGCGATCCGGCGCTCGCTCATCGGGCTGACCGAGGAGCAGGCGGCGAGCCGGCCCAGCGCCAGTGAACTCTCCCTCTCCGGGCTGCTCAAGCACGTCGCCGAGACCGAGCTGAACTGGCTGCGCCTCGCCCAGCAGCGCCCCAACGAGAAGGCCCGCACCCAGGAGACCTGGGCGGACAGCTTCCGTCTCGTCGGGGACGAGACCGTCCCGCAGATGCTGGAGTTCTGGGCGAAGGTCGCGGCGGAGACCGAGGAGTTCATCCACTCGGTGGAGAGCATGAACGACACGTTCCCGCTGCCCGAGGCGCCCTGGTTCCCGAAGGACGGGAACTGCTCGATGCGCTGGCTGCTGGTCCATCTCGTCGAGGAGACCGCCCGGCACGCCGGGCACGCCGACATCATCCGGGAGTCCCTGGACGGCCGAACGGCGTTCGAGCTGGTCGCCGAGGCGGGGGGATACTCTAATCAAAGTTGAATAGAAAGGGTGCGTGACATGTCCGCGATTCGGCTGCTGGTCCTCTGCGCCGTGCGTCAGCACGGCCGGGCGCACGGCTATCAGGTCCGCAACGACCTGGAGTACTGGGGCGCTCACGAGTGGTCCAACGCCAAGCCCGGGTCGGTTTACCACGCACTGAAGCAGATGGCGAAGCAGGGGCTGCTGGTCGCGCATGAGACCGCTCCGAGTGCGGCGGGCGGCCCGCCCCGTACCGAGTACGAGATCACCGAACGGGGCAACGAGGAGTACCTCACTCTGCTGCGCGCGGCGCTGACCTCGTACGACCAGAAGCTGGACGTGCTGTCGGCGGGCCTCGGTGGCATCGTCGACCTGGAGCGGTCCGAGGCGGTCGCGCTGCTCAAGGAGCGAGTGGCCGGCCTCGCGGCCTGGCGGGCCTCGGTCACCGAGTACTACACGCCGGAGGCCGGGCTCGAGTCGATCGGTCACATCGGCGAAATCATGAACATGTGGGTCAACTCGGCGGATGCCGGGGCCGAGTGGACGCGCGGGCTGATCGCCCGCATCGAGGGCGGGGCGTACACCTTCGCGGGGGAGGGTGAACCCTTCGTCGGCGTGCTCGCCGAGGGGCAGGAGAACCCGTACGCGACGGGTGTCCATGATCCCGGCGACGACGAGTAATCAAGTTTGACGAATGGGATCGGTGCGGTTATCTTCGACCCGCTAGTCAAGTTTGACTACGGGAGGGTGTGGCGATTTTGACCGACGCGATCGTTGTCGAAGGTGTGCGCAAGCGATACGGGGAGAAGCTCGCCCTGGACGGCCTGGACCTCACGGTCCGCCGCTCCGCCGTCCATGCCGTGCTCGGCCCCAACGGCGCGGGCAAGACCACGGCCGTACGCATCCTGTCGACGCTGCTGCGGCACGACGAGGGGCGGGTCGAGGTGGCGGGGTTCGATGTACGGGACCGGGCCGGCGAGGTCCGGCGCCGCATCGGGCTGCTCGGACAGTACGCGGCGGTCGACGAGGAGCTCGGCGGCCGGCAGAACCTGGAGATGTTCGGCCGTCTGTACCACCTGGGCGTACGCAGAGCGGGTGCGCGGGCGGACGAACTGCTGGCCCGCTTCGGGCTCGCGGACACCGGCCGGGGGCCGGTCAAGGAGTACAGCGGCGGCATGCGGCGACGGCTCGATCTCGCCGCCTCGCTGATCACCGACCCGGAGGTGCTCTTCCTGGACGAGCCGACCACCGGACTCGACCCGCGCGGCCGGGCCGAGGTGTGGTCGGCGGTGCGCTCACTGGTGGGCGGCGGCACGACCGTACTGCTGACCACGCAGTATCTGGAGGAGGCCGATCAGCTGGCGGACCGGATCTCGGTGATCGACGCCGGACGGGTGGCCGCCGAGGGGACGGCCGACGAGCTGAAGGCGATGGTGGCCGGGGACCGCATCGATGTCGTGGTCCGGGACGGTTCGCAACTGGCGGCCGCTGCCCTGCTGTTGGGTGACGGCGCGGTCGTCGACGCGGACCGGCGGCTGATCGGGGCGCCGGCACCGGACCGGATGGCGACCCTGACCCGGACCGTGAGGGCGCTGGAGGAGGCGGGCATCGAGGCGGAGGACATCGCGGTGCGGCGCCCGACACTGGACGAGGTCTTCCTCTCGTTGACCGACCGGAGGCCGGAGCACGCGGAGGTGACGGCATGAGCGCGATGAGCTGGGCGGTGTCCGATTCCTGGACGATGACGCGACGTGAACTGGCGCACTGGGCGCGGCAGCCGGTGCGGATCGTCGTCGGCCTGGTCTTTCCCGTGATGCTGCTGCTGATGTTCAACTACCTGGTCGGCGGCGGGCAGGGCGTCGACGGCGACAACACCGAGTTCCTGGTGCCCGGCATGCTCGCGCTCACCATGGCCTTCGGCCTGGAGTCGACCATGCTCGCGGTCACCCAGGACCTCAACAAGGGCGTCATCGACCGGTTCCGCGCCATGCCGATGGTCTCCGGTTCGGTGCTGGTCGGCCGCAGCGTCGCGGACATGCTCCAGTCGGCCGCCGCGCTCGCCGTGATGACCGGCGTCGGATACGCGGTCGGCTGGCGCTGGCACCACGGGCCGGCCGCGGCGCTGGGGGCGCTGGGGCTGCTTCTGCTGCTGCGCTTCGCGATGCTGTGGATCGGCATCCAGCTGGCGCTGGTGGCCGGGAAGCCGGAGCTGGTGCAGGCGGTGCAGATCCTGGTCTGGCCGGTCGGTTTCCTCTCCAACGTCTTCGCCACCCCCGGGTCGATGCCGGGCCCGCTGGGCGCGGTCGTCGAATGGAATCCGATGTCGGCCACGGCCACGGCGGTACGCGGCCTGTTCGGCAACCCGGGCGGGCCCGGCGGCACCTGGGCGTCCGGCCACGCCGAACTGCTGGCAGTGGCCTGGCCGTTGGCGCTGGTCGCGGTTTTCTTCCCGCTGGCGGTGCGAAGGTTCGCCCGGATCGATCGCTAGGGCCGCTGCCCGGCTCTCAGTGGTGGAAGGATGTCGCCGCCTGCTTGTCGCGGCTCAACGGGTGTGGCTGGCGGCGCAGGTCGGGCAGGATCAGCCCGAGGTCCTCAAGCAGCAGTTCGGCGAGGTCCGACGAGAAGCCGTTGCGGCACACCACCCGGAGCACCGACAGGTCCTGCCGGTTGGCGGGGAAGGTGTACGCGGGCACCAGCCAGCCGTGCTCGCGCAGCCGCCTCGAGACGTCGAAGACGTCGTACGCCCGCACATCCGGCGCGGTCGTCAGCGCGAAGACGGGCAGCTGGTCGCCGCGGGTGAGGAGCCGGAAGTCCCCGAGCTCCTCGATCCGCTTCGCGAGCCCGCAGGCGACATCCCGGGACGCCTGCTGAACGGCCCGGTAGCCCTCCCGGCCCAGCCGCAGGAAGGTGTAGTACTGCGCCACCACCTGTGCGCCGGGCCGGGAGAAGTTCAGTGCGAAGGTCGGCATGTCGCCGCCCAGGTAGTTGACCCGGAAGACCAGCTCCTCGGGCAGCTGTGCGGGCGAGCGCCACAGTGCCCAGCCGACGCCCGGGTAGACCAGGCCGTACTTGTGCCCGGAGGTGTTGATGGAGGAGACCCGGGGCAGCCGGAAGTCCCACACCAGGTCCTCGTCCACGAACGGCGCCACCATCGCGCCGGACGCCCCGTCCACATGGACGGGGACGTCGAGACCGGTGCGCTCCTGAAGGGCGTCCAGGGCCGCGCAGAGCTCCGCGACCGGCTCGTACGAACCGTCAAAGGTGGAACCGAGGATGCCGACGACGCCGATGGTGTTCTCGTCGCAGAGGTCGGCCGCGGCCTGCGGGTCGAGGTGGAAGCGCTCGCCCTCCATCGGGACCAGGCGCGGTTCGACTTCCCAGAAGTTGCAGAACTTGTCCCAGCAGACCTGCACATTGATGCCCATGACCAGGTTCGGCCGGGCGGCCGCCGGGTAGCGGTCGGCGTTCCTGGCCGCCCAACGGCGTTTCAGCGCCAGGCCGGCGAGCATGCAGGCCTCGCTGGAGCCCGTGGTCGAACAGCCCACGACGGCCGAAGGGTCGGGGGCGTTCCAGAGATCGGCGAGCATCGCCACACAGCGCCGCTCCAGCTCGGCGGTGCGCGGGTACTCGTCCTTGTCGATCATGTTCTTGTCGCGGCACTCGCCCATCAGTATCCCGGCCTGGGGCTCCATCCAGGTGGTGACGAAGGTGGCGAGGTTGAGCCGCGAATTGCCGTCGAGCATCAGCTCGTCATGGACCAGGCCGTACGCGGTCGAGGGCGGCATCGGCCCGTCGGGCAGCCGGTGCCGGGGCGGTGCCGACTCCATCCCGGCGGTCGGGTCGGCCTCCCCGAAGAACGGGTTGAGGGCCAGCCTGCGGCGCTCCTCGGACGGCTCCGTGCCCTTGGGTGAACCTTTGTGGAGAGGCATCGGCGGACAGCCCTTCTCGGCTCTCGGCGGTCATCGTGACCCGCGACGGTCCTGTCGGTGTGCGGTGGTTCAGTTCTCGGCGGCGAGGCCGTCCTTGATGGCCCGGGTGAACTTCACGACCCGTTCGGCCTGGACCCGGGCGGCGGTCAGGGTCTGCACACCGACCGGGATGTCGCCCTGCCCCGCGACATGCGAAGTGCCGTACGGATTGCCGTCGACGAACTTCGACGGGTCCGTGTAGCCGGGGGCGACCAGGATGCCGCCGAAGTGGTGGATCGTGTTGTAGAGCGCGAGCAGCGTGGACTCCTGGCCGCCGTGCGCGGTACTGGTGGAGGTGAAGCCGCTGTAGACCTTGTCGGCGAGACGGCCCGCCTGCCAGAGGCTGCCGAGGGTGTCGATGAACTGCTTGAGCTGGGCGGCGACATTGCCGAACCGGGTCGGCGTACCGAAGATCACTGCGTCCGCCCAGAGCATGTCGTCCTTCGACGCCTCGGCGATGTCCGCGGTCGCTTTCACGTTGGCGGCCCAGGCCGGATTGGAGTCGATGGCCGCCCGCGGGGCGAGCTCGCCGGCCTTGCGCAGCCGTACCTCCGCACCGGCCTTCTCGGTGTCCTGCGCGATGGCCTTGGCCATCGCGGCGACGGTGCCGGTCGAGGAGTAGTAGATGACGGCGACGTTGACGGACGTGGGCATTGCGGAATCCTCCGACAGGGCCTTACGGGACGTATCCATGCGAATCAATACGGATGTGACGATACGGAAAGCAGGGGCATCCGGCGCGTCGAGCGGTGGGGATCAGGGGTCGGGCAAGGGGGGTCGGGTCCGCGCTCACCTCAGCGGCGTACCGTCCTCGCCCAGCTGCATCTGCGGCCGCCCGGTCACCAGCAGCCAGGCCGGCAGCGAGGCGATGCACAGCATCGGGAGCAGGGCAGTGTCACCGACCAGCACCACCGCGGTGAACAGACTCAGCCAGCCCTGCCGGGTGACGGCCAGCAGCACCCCCAGCACCGCACAGGCCACCGCGAGCGCCATCGGCACCGACGTGACCAGGGCATGGGCGCACAGCCCCAGCGCGACACCCACGAAGACGGCGGGGAAGATCCGCCCGCCCCGGAAGCCGCAGCCCGCCGCGACCAGCAGCAGATCCTGTTCTACCGGGAGATCGGCTTCCCGCTCGACGAGATCGCGGTACTGCTCGACGACCCGGACGCGGACCCGCAGGAGCATCTGCGCCGCCGGCACCGGCTGCTGTCCGACCGGATCGCCGAACTGCGAAAGATGGCCGCCGCCGTCGAAACAGCCATGGAGGCACGGAAGATGGGCATCAACCTCACGCCCGAGGAGAAGTTCGAGGTCTTCGGGGGCAAGGACCCCGAAGAGCACGCGGAGGAGGCCGAACGCCGCTGGGGCGGCACTGCCACGTACGCCGAGTCGCAGCGCCGGGTCGCCCGGTACACCAAGGACGACTGGAAGCGGATGCAGGCGGAGGTCGCCCACTGGGGCGCCGCCTGCAACGCGCTGATGGAGGCCGGTGAACCGGCCACCGGGGAACGGGCGATGGACCTCGCCGAGGCCCACCGGCTCCACATCACCAAGTGGTTCTACGAGTGCACCGCCGAGATCCACCGGGGACTCGGCGAGATGTATGTGTCCGACCCGCAGTTCCGCGCGTACTACGAGTCGATGCGGCCGGGCCTGGCCGAGCACCTGCGGGACGCGATCGACGCCAACGCGGAGCGCCTCGTGCAACCGGCACGGGGGTGAGGGCCCTCACCCCCGTGCCCGCGCCGCTCAGCTCCTGCTGATCACGGCGGCCGTTCCGTACGCACAGACCTCCGTGCCCACGTCGGCCGCCTCGGTCACATCGAAGCGCATCATCAGCACCGCGTTGGCACCCCGGGCCTTCGCCTGCTCGACGAGCCGTTCCATCGCCTGGTTACGGGTCTCGACGAGGGTCTTGGTCAGCCCCTTCAGCTCGCCGCCGATCATGGACTTCAGCCCGGCGCCGATCTGGCTGCCGAGGTGGCGGGAACGGACCGTCAGGCCGAACACCTCACCGATCACCTGGGTCACCTGATAGCCCGGTACGTCGTTCGTGGTGACGACCAGGACATCGGACTGGGCCGGCTGTCCGCCGCCGTATTCTTCAATGCCCATCGTGTGGCACCTCCTGGAGAAAGCTTTTTCCCCGGTTCGCCGGGGTGTGCATCCTCGCACGGGCCACTGGAACCCGGGGATGTCATCCTGCGTTGATAGCTTTGGGCGGCCACACAGCCGCCATCGATCGATCCAGGAGCCCGGACCCTTGAATACGCTTGCGCTCGGACCGAGCTGGCTGGACCCGGACTATCTGATCAACACCTTCGGACTTCCCGGCGTCCTCCTCATCGTGTTCGCCGAGTCCGGACTGCTGATCGGCTTCTTCCTTCCCGGCGATTCCCTGCTGTTCACCACGGGTCTGCTGGTGACCACGGGCCAGCTGAAGTCTCCGCTCTGGCTGGTCTGCGTGCTGGTGGCGCTGGCGGCGATCATCGGCGACCAGGTGGGCTATCTCTTCGGCCGCAAGGTCGGTCCGTCGCTCTTCAAGCGCCCGGATTCCCGCCTCTTCAAGCAGGAGAACGTCGAGAAGGCCCACGAGTTCTTCGAGAAGTACGGACCGAAGTCGCTGATCCTGGCCCGCTTCGTGCCCATCGTGCGTACATTCACGCCGATCATCGCCGGTGTGAGCCGGATGAACTACCGCTCGTTCATCACGTTCAACATCATCGGCGGTGTGCTCTGGGGAGTCGGGGTCACGCTGCTCGGCGCAGCCCTCGGCAAGATCGACTTCGTCCACGAGAACATCGAGGCGATGCTCATCCTGATCGTGCTCATCTCGGTGGTGCCGATCGCGATCGAGTTCCTGCGGGCCCGTTCCAAGTCGAAGAAGGAAGCGGCGGCCGGTGGCGGCGAGGGCCATGGCCCGTCCGCCGGCGGCAGCCCGGTCTCCGGCCAGCGCGGCCGCCACGCCAAGCGCTGACCCGGAGCCGTACCGGCGGCAGCCTCAGAGCCTGTCGGGTGACCTCCGACCGGGCGGCCACGCCCTGGCACGCACGCTTCCCGCGTTGTCGTCAGTCACCGACTCCCCCATAGCTGAAGGCATGGGGGACCCCCTTCACGACTCCCTCCTCCGCCTTGGAACCGCACGCACCAGACCGCGTCCGCTATCCGATCGGAGGTCACCCGACAGGCTCTCAGAAGCCGCGCGTCCGCTTGGCCGCGCGGCGGTTCGCCCCGCCGACCGCCCCCGGCACCCGCATGAACAGCCGGGAGATCTCGCTTCCCAGATTCACCCCGATCGCGATGGCCAGCGCGGTCGCCACCGCGGTCGACAGCGAGGCGAGCCCGGTGTTCACGTTGCCCTGTGCCATGCCGAGCAGACCGAAGTACGTGGCGGAGCCGGGCAGCAGCGGGCCGATCGCCGCCGTGATGAACGGCAGCGACGAGGTGTACCGGTAGCGCGAGAGCAGCTGCCCGAACAGGCCCACCAGACCGGCCGCCGTCGCGGTCGCCGCCACCGGCGAGATGCCGCCGGTCCTGGCCATCGCCCCGTAGATCACCCAGGCCACGGCGCCGTTGAGGGTCACCGCCAGCACCGTGGACCGGTCCTGCTGGAGCAGGATCGCGAAGGCGAAACAGAGCGCCATCGATGCCAGGATCTGCACCACCGGCCGGTCGGGGGCGATGAGCCTGGCCTCGGGGTTCAGCTGGGCGCCCAGCTGAAGTCCCAGATACAGGACCAGCAGCACACCGACGACGATGCCGATGAACAAGTACATGACTTCGAGCAGACGCGCGGCGGCGGTGATGTAGTAACCGGTCAGCCCGTCCTGCACACCCGCCACCAGGGCCCGCCCCGGCAGCAGCGCGAACAGCCCACCGGTGATGACCGCGGACGGCCGTACGTCCGACCAGTGGGTGAGGGTCAGCGCCACGCCCATCGCGGCGGGCGGCATCGCGGCCACCACGAACTGGTAGAACTCCGGCAGCCCCCGCCCGGCGAAGAGCCAGGCAAGCCGGTCGCCGAGCATCGCGCCGATCGCCGCCACCAGGAACACCAGCGGACCACCGCCGACCAGCACCGATGCCGCCCCCGCAAGACCGCCGCCGGCCAGCGTCAGCACCCAGCCGGAGTACGGATGCCGGTTGCGCCGGATCTCTGCCAGGCGCCGGTAGGCCTCCTCCAGCGAGACCTCGACATCCTCGGTGGTGATGTCGTCGATGAGCCGGAAGACGGCTGCCAGCCGGGTGTAGTCGGTGCCGCGGCGGCGTACGGTACGGCTCGCCGTCACCGGGTCGTCGACCAGCGACGGCTGGTGCGAGATCGACAGCAGGGTGAAGGTGACCGTGGGCTCGCAGCGGTCCAGGCCGTAGCTGCGTGTCACCGCGAACATCGCCGCCTCGACGTCCTCGGCGCCCTCACCGCCGGCGAGCAGCAGCTCCCCGATACGCAGCGTCAGGTCGAGCACGCGCGGCACCGCGGGCCCCGCCTCGTCGGGCTTCTGCACCGGCTCGGGTGCCGGGCGCTCGGCGACCGGCATCCGCAGCATCGTGCGCATCCGGTCCTGCCAAGGGGCCTCCTTGGTCAGCCGGATCATCGGACTGCCGTGCGCCGGAGTGAACGCGGGTGGCGGATGCTGGGCGCTGTAGGTGCGCGGCGGGGCGAAGGCGGAGCCGATCGTGTCCGGGCCTGAGGCCGGACCGGAACCCGATCCGGAGCCCGAAGCGGAACCTGTCGCCGACCCCTGGGGCTCGGTTGTCAGACCGGTCGGAATGGCGAATTCCGACGTCGGGTGGTCGTCGTCGGAGGCAGACGTGGGCCTCCCTACCCCGGCCGGCGGGACGAAGGCGCTGCGCGCCTCGTCGGACTGGGGCTTCTGGTCCTCCGGACCGCCCGGTTCCGCCACCACTCGACCTCGCTCCTCATCGGCTGCGCGTCTTCGGTTGCGCCTCTGCCCAGTATGGCCACGGGCAAGGGTGCGGATGCGAGGCGGGCGGAACCGGACCGGACTGACACGCGGGCGGGCATACGAAACGGGCGGCGCCCTGTGGGATGGAGTGCCGCCCGTTTCCGGCGCGGAACCGTAAACGGAACCGCGCGATGTATCCCGGCCGGAATCCGGCCGCGACCCTTGGGTCAGTGCGCGCCGCCCTGTGCCTCAAGGCGCTTGTAGGAGGCCTCGATCTCGGCCTCGGCCTCGGCGCGGCCGACCCAGTCGGCACCCTCGACGGACTTGCCGGGCTCCAGGTCCTTGTAGACCTCGAAGAAGTGCTGGATCTCCAGGCGGTCGAACTCCGACACGTGGTGGATGTCGCGCAGGTGCTCCACCCGGGGGTCGGAGGCCGGCACGCACAGCAGCTTGTCGTCGCCGCCGGCCTCGTCCGTCATCCGGAACATGCCGATGGCGCGGCACTTGATGAGGCAGCCGGGGAAGGTCGGCTCGTCCAGGATGACCAGCGCGTCCAGCGGGTCACCGTCCTCGCCGAGGGTGTTCTCGACGAAGCCGTAGTCCGCCGGGTAGCTGGTCGAGGTGAAGAGTCGACGGTCCAGGCGGATCCGACCGGTCTCGTGGTCCACCTCGTACTTGTTCCGCGAACCCTTCGGAATCTCGATGGTGACGTCGAACTCCACGGGTGGCTCCTCCATGATCAAGACATAAGACTGGTGATTAAGTGTCCCCCACGCAGATGTGTGCTCGCGAAAGGGGCTGGTCAACGGTGGACGAGCCGGTGAAAAGACCGTCGGTCGATCCGCTCGACAAGCTGAGCAGGCTCACCCGGCAGGCCAGCGTGATCAGGTCGAAGGGGCTGAACGATCGGCAGTTCACGGCTGTCTCCGCCGGCCTCGGCCTGGCGCTCGCAGCCGGCGTCGTCCTTGCCGCCGGCCCCTGGGACTCGGGTCAGCGTAAGGCCGAGCGGGACTGGGCTGCCGCCCGGAGCCGCACAGGTGGCGTACATCACGAACCCGGCGCACCGTCCGGACCGGAGCCCGCACCCAGCGCCCCGGCCGTCCTCGCGCCCCTCTCCTCCGTCGTCGACAACGCCGCCCCGGACGCCCGAGACGCCCCGGACGGCGCAGCGGCCGCCCTCCGCGCCACCCTGGGCCCGCTGCTGAAGGCCCCCGCCCTGGGCACCGTGCGTACCGCCGTCGTCATCGACACCGCCACCGGCGAGCGGCTGTACGGCCAGGGCGCCGACACGCCCATGACACCCGCCTCCACCGTCAAGATCGCCACCGCGGTCGCCGCCCTGAGCGCGCTCGGCCCCGACCACCGCATTGCCACGACGGTCCAGGCGTCCCCCGACTCCCGCAGCATCGCCCTGGTCGGCGGCGGCGACCCCACCCTCGACAAGGCCGCCCTGCGCGCACTGGCCGCTGACACCGCCCGCACCCTGAAGGACCGGGGCGTAAAGACGGTCCGCCTCACGTACGACACCTCCCGCTATTCCGGCCCGGCCCGGCACCCGATCGGCCCCAACGAGAACATCGCGCCCGTCAGCGCCCTGATGACCGATGAGGGCAGGCTGGACAGCACCGACAGCGGACCCGCCCCACGCAGCGACGACCCGGCCGGTGACGCCGCCCGGTCCTTCGGCGAGCTGCTCGACGATGCCGGGATCGCCACCCGGTCCGGCCCTGTGCCCGGCCGGCCGGCCGCCAAGTCCCGGCCGGTCGCCGAACACCTCTCCACCCCGATCTCCGCACTGGTCGAAAGGGCCCTGACCAACAGCGACAACGACATCGCCGAGGCACTCGCCCGGCAGACCGCCCTGGCCGCGGGCGAACGGGCCGACTTCGACGGCGGCCGACGGGCCGTCACCGCACAGCTCAAGAAGCTCCACCTGCCGCTGAAGGGTGCGAACTTCGCCGACGGCAGCGGGCTGAACCGCAAGGACAAGGTCACCGCCGGACTGCTGGCCGGCCTCCTCGCCCGCGCCGCCGACCCGGACCACCCCGAACTGCGCCCCGTCCTCACCGGCCTCCCGGTGGCCGGGTTCAGCGGCACCCTCAGCGGCCGGTACACCCAGAAGTCCGCAGGCACCGGCCTGATCCGCGCCAAGACCGGCACCCTCACCGGTGTGAACACCCTCGCCGGGACGGTCGTCGACAGGCAGGGCCGGCTGCTCGCCTTCGCCTTCCTGGCATCCGGTACGACATCCCCGTCCGAGGCCCAGTCCTCCCTCGACGCCCTCGCCACCAGCCTCGCCGCCCGTACCCGATGAGCCGGTCAACACCACACCGCGGACGCACCCGAGCACGTACGGTTGACGCATGACGAGCATCGGTGGTGCCGAGATGGTCGACTGGAATCTCGCGGTCGCGACCGCGACCCGACTTGTGCGGCCGGGGCCCGAGATCAGCCGCGAGGACGCCCGCGAGGTCGTCGCGGAGCTGCGCCGGCATGCCAAGGCCGCGGAGGAGCACGTCCGTTCCTTCACCCGGATGATCCCTGAGGGGACCGAACCGGAGGACACCCCGGTCCTGGTCGTGGACCGGGCCGGCTGGATCAAGGCCAATGTCGCGGGCTTCCGCGAACTGCTCCGCCCGCTCCTGGGGAAGATGCAGGACCGGCGCGGCAACGGCCCCGGCGGCGCCGTGCTCGGTGCGGTCGGCGGCAAGGTGACCGGCGTCGAGGTGGGGATGCTGCTGTCGTTCCTGGCCTCCCGGGTCCTCGGCCAGTACGAGACGTTCGCCCCCGCCACCCGTGAGTTCCCGGCCTCGGCCGACGGCGGCGGCAGGCTGCTGCTCGTCGCCCCGAACATCGTCCATGTCGAGCGCGAACTCGAGGTCGACCCGCACGACTTCCGGCTCTGGGTCGCCCTCCACGAGGAGACCCATCGCACCCAGTTCACCGGTGTGCCCTGGCTCCGCGACCATCTGCAGGGTGAGATCCAGTCGTTCCTCGAAGAGACCGACGTCGACCCGATGACCGTGCTGGAACGGCTCCGTGAGGCCGCCCAGTCCCTGGCCGGGGGCCGCCCCGAGGGCGAGGACGGGGAGGACGGCGGCCGCAGCCTCGTCGAACTGGTCCAGACACCCGCCCAGCGCGAGATCCTCGGCCGGCTCACCGCCGTGATGTCCCTGCTCGAAGGCCATGCCGACTATGTGATGGACGGCGTCGGCCCCGAGGTCGTCTCCTCCGTCGGCGAGATCCGGGAGAAGTTCCAGCAGCGCAGGGCGCGCGGTGCGAGCCGTCTCGACCAGGCGCTGCGCAAGCTTCTCGGACTCGACGCCAAACTGCGCCAGTACCGCGACGGCGAGCGATTCGTCCGTGCCGTGGTCGACAACGTCGGCATGGACGGCTTCAACCGGGTCTGGACCTCGCCGAACACCCTCCCGACCAAGGCGGAGATCGCGAAACCGGCTGACTGGATCGCGAGGGTGCACCGTAAGGCAGAGTCCTGATCACGACGGGCCCGACGACGGACGACAGGACACGAACGCGCCGGTATTCACCCATCCGAGGGACCGTAGAGGCATGGGAAGGCGTGCAATGCTCGATGGACGGCTTGCCTCTGTCACCATCGACGCACTCTGAGTGACGGCACTTTTCCTGTCCCGGCACTCCGAGGCACCTCCCAAAACTTCACGAAGGGCACCGGACATGGGTCCCCATCCTGCGGTCGCGGCGATACGCCTGGCGGTCCGCCGCGTACTCCACGACGTACTCACCGAACACACCCGGAGCGCCGAGCACACCCGGCGCACCCCGCACCCCGAGCTCGCCGAAGCCGGTGCGGGCAGGCAGCGCGCCGCACTCCCCGAAGGCCCCGATACCCCGCTGGTGCTGGTGGCATGCTCCGGCGGCGCCGATTCCATGGCGCTCGCCTCCGCCCTCGCCTTCGAGGCCCGCAAACTCGACGTCCGGGCCGGCGGCATCACCGTCGACCACGGCCTCCAGGACGGATCCGACACCCGGGCCGCCGAGGTCGTCGACCGCCTCACCGCCATGCACCTCGACCCGGTCGAGTCCGTCGCCGTTCAGGTAGGCCAGGAAGGCGGACCCGAGGCCGCGGCCCGCGACGCCCGCTACGCCGCCCTGGACGCGGCGGCCGAGCGGCACGGCGCCGCCGCCGTCCTGCTCGGCCACACCCGTGACGACCAGGCGGAGACGGTGCTGCTGGGCCTCGCCCGCGGCTCCGGCATCCGCTCCCTCTCCGGCATGGCCGCCGCATCCGGCCCGGCCGGCCGCTACCGCCGCCCCTTCCTCCAGCTCGACCGGCAGACCGCCCGCAAGGCCTGCCTCGTCCAGTCGCTGCCCGTCTGGGACGACCCGCACAACATCGACCCCGCCTACACCCGCTCCCGACTGCGCCACGAGGGCCTGCCCGCCCTGGAGAAGGCGCTGGGCAAGGGCGTCGTCGAGGCCCTGGCCCGGACGGCGCAGCTCTCCCGCGACGACGCCGACGCCCTGGACACCTGGGCCGCCGAGGCCGACCGCGCCGTGCGGGACGACGCGGGCCGGCTGGAGTGCGCCAAGCTGTACGCGCTGCCGCCCGCCGTGCGCCGCCGGGTACTGCGTCGGGCCGCCATGGAGGCGGGCTCCCCGGCCGGTTCGCTTTTCGCCCGGCACATCGAGGAAGTCGACCGTCTGATCACCGGCTGGCGCGGCCAGCGGGCCATCAACCTGCCGGGCCGGGTCGAAGCCATGCGGCAGGGTGGCAGACTGGTGATTCGGCAGAGCTGAAGCACGAGCGGCTGACATGCAGGCGAGCGGCCGCGCAGATCCGGGTCAATACCCCGGATCCGGCAGGCAAAGAAAGAGACGCGGGTGAACGAGAAGGACATGGGCACCGACCTTCAGTCGGTGCTCCTCACCAAGGAAGAGATCGACGCGAAGCTCGTCGAGCTGGCCGCGAAGATCGACGCGGAGTACGCGGGCAAGGACCTGCTCATCGTCGGCGTCCTCAAGGGCGCAGTGATGGTGATGGCGGACCTGGCGCGCGCGCTGTCCACCCCCGTCACCATGGACTGGATGGCCGTCTCGTCGTACGGCGCGGGCACCCAGTCCTCCGGAGTGGTCCGGATCCTCAAGGACCTGGACACCGACATCAAGGGCAAGCACGTCCTGATCGTCGAGGACATCATCGACTCGGGCCTGACGCTGTCCTGGCTGATGTCGAACCTCGGCTCGCGTGAGCCGGCGTCCCTGGAGATCTGCACCCTGCTGCGCAAGCCGGACGCGGCCAAGGTCGCGCTCGACTGCAAGTGGGTCGGCTTCGACATCCCCAACGAGTTCGTCGTCGGATACGGGCTGGATTACGCGGAGAAGTACCGCAATCTGCCCTTCGTCGGCACGCTCGCTCCGCACGTCTACGGGGGCTGACCGCCTCCCGGCACCTCTCGCCCGGCCGGGGTGCCCGGCCCGTCCGGGGCGGACGACGGGAACCTTTCACCGGATTCCCGCCGTTGAGCCTTTGAAGGCGGGTTTTGACAGACGTCCTCGGCAGCCGCAGGCGACAATGCTGGGGTACCGTCCGAAGAACAGTCTTTTCTCACAGCAGCATTTACCTACGGGCAGGAGGGACGGGGCGTCATCGCCCCGTATGGATGGACGTGAAGCGATACTTCCGTGGGCCGGTCATGTGGATCGTGCTGGCCGTCCTCGCCGTGGTCGTGTTGATGCAGGTCGTCGGCTCGTCGGGCGGCTACAAATCGGTGGACACCGGCAAGGTGATCCAGGCGATCAGCAAGGACCAGGTGGCGCAGGCCAAGCTGACCACCGGTGACGAACAGATCATCAAGATCGAGTTGAACAAGGGCCAGAAGCTTTCGGGCGAGTCCGGCAGCAAGTTCCAGGCGAGCTACATCGGCGACCAGGGTGTCCAGCTGGCCGACAGGCTGCAGCAGAAGTTCGAGAGCGGCAAGATCGACAAGGGCTACACTGTCTCGCCGTCGAAGCAGTCCCCGTTCATCTCGATCCTCCTCTCGCTGCTGCCCTTCGTCCTGATCGTGGTCGTCTTCCTGTTCCTGATGAATCAGATGCAGGGCGGCGGCTCCCGGGTCATGCAGTTCGGGAAGTCCAAGGCGAAGCTGATCACCAAGGACACCCCGAAGACGACGTTCGCCGATGTGGCGGGGTCGGACGAGGCCGTCGAGGAGCTCCAGGAGATCAAGGAGTTCCTCCAGGAGCCGGCGAAGTTCCAGGCCGTCGGTGCCAAGATCCCGAAGGGTGTCCTGCTCTACGGGCCTCCCGGTACGGGTAAGACGCTGCTCGCACGCGCTGTCGCGGGCGAGGCGGGCGTCCCGTTCTACTCGATCTCCGGTTCCGACTTCGTCGAGATGTTCGTCGGTGTCGGTGCCAGCCGGGTCCGTGACCTCTTCGAGCAGGCCAAGGCGAACGCTCCGGCGATCGTTTTCGTCGACGAGATCGACGCCGTCGGCCGGCACCGCGGTGCCGGAATGGGCGGCGGTCACGACGAGCGCGAGCAGACGCTGAACCAGCTGCTCGTCGAGATGGACGGCTTCGACGTGAAGGGCGGCGTCATCCTGATCGCCGCCACGAACCGGCCGGACATCCTCGACCCGGCGCTGCTGCGACCGGGCCGTTTCGACCGGCAGATCGCGGTCGACCGGCCGGACATGCAGGGCCGTCTCGAGATTCTCAAGGTGCACCAGAAGGGCAAGCCGGTCGCAAAGGACGTCGACCTCGGCGCCGTTGCCCGTCGTACGCCCGGCTTCACCGGTGCCGACCTGTCGAACGTGCTGAACGAAGCGGCGCTCCTCACGGCGCGCGGCAACCTGAAGCTGATCGACAACAAGATGCTCGACGAGGCCATCGACCGCGTCGTGGCGGGTCCGCAGAAGCGGACCCGGATCATGTCCGAGAAGGAGAAGAAGATCACCGCGTACCACGAGGGCGGACACGCCCTGGTCGCGGCGGCTTCCCCCCAGTCGGACCCGGTCCACAAGATCACGATCCTCTCCCGCGGCCGCGCCCTCGGCTACACGATGGTGCTCCCGGAGGAGGACAAGTACTCCACGACGCGCAACGAGATGCTCGACCAGCTGGCCTACATGCTGGGCGGGCGCGCGGCCGAGGAGCTGGTCTTCCACGACCCGACCACCGGCGCTGCGAACGACATCGAGAAGGCCACCGCAACGGCCCGCGCGATGGTCACGCAGTACGGCATGACGGAGCGGCTCGGCGCGATCAAGTTCGGCGGCGACAACACCGAGCCCTTCGTGGGCCGGGAGATGGGCCACCAGCGCGACTACTCGGAAGAGGTCGCGGCCCTCGTCGACGAAGAGGTCAAGAAGCTCATCGAGACCGCGCACAACGACGCGTGGGAGATCCTCGTCGAGAACCGCGACGTGCTGGACGCCCTGGTTCTCCAGCTTCTCGAGAAGGAGACGCTCGGCAAGGAGGAGATCGCCGAGATCTTCGCCCCGATCGTGAAGCGTCCGTCCCGTCCGGCATGGACCGGTTCCGCCCGACGCACCCCGTCGACGCGGCCGCCGGTGCTCTCGCCGAAGGAGCTCGCCCTCACCAACGGCGCCACCACGGCGAACGGCTCGGTCGTCCCTACGGACACCGTCCCGGCCACCGAGGTGCTTCCGGAGGACCGCACCGAGAGCTGAGTTCCGCGACCCCGGTGTGGCCCCTGTCACGGGACCCGCACCGGACCCGGAATGGATGCCGTGCCCCCGCAGGTTCTAGCCTGTGGGGGCGCGGCTTTTTCGTACGCCCGTGCGGAGGCTTGCGCGGGTGACAGCTCAGAGGAACGAGGCACAGATGACCGACCCGGTGACGTTGGACGGCCAGGGTTCGATCGGTGAGTTCGACGAGAAGCGGGCCGAGGCGGCCGTACGCGAACTCCTCTTCGCCGTGGGCGAGGACCCGGACCGTGAGGGACTGCGCGAGACGCCGGGGCGGGTGGCACGGGCCTACAAGGAGATATTCGCGGGCCTCTACCAAGTGCCCGAGGATGTTCTGACGACCACGTTCGATCTCGGCCACGACGAGATGGTGCTGGTCAAGGACATCGAGGTGTTCTCCACCTGTGAACACCACCTGGTGCCGTTCCGGGGTGTCGCGCATGTCGGGTACATCCCGGCGACCAGCGGCAAGATCACCGGTCTGTCGAAGCTGGCCCGCCTCGTCGATGTCTTCGCCCGGCGCCCGCAGGTCCAGGAGCGGCTCACCACGCAGATCGCCGATTCGCTCATGGAGATTCTGGAGCCGCGCGGGGTCGTTGTCGTCGTCGAGTGCGAGCACATGTGCATGTCGATGCGCGGTATCCGCAAGCCCGGTGCGAAGACGCTGACCTCGGCGGTACGCGGCCAGCTCCGCGACCCCGCGACGCGCGCCGAGGCCATGAGCCTGATCATGGCGCGCTGAGTTCCGGAGCGGTTGTGAGGGGAGAGCTCGGTGACCGCTACGCGGCCGCCGAGCTCTTGTCGTTGTCCTCGTCCTCCGGGAGTTTGCAGATGCGCTCCAGCCAGAGGGCCGCGGCAACCACCGCGATGCCGGCCAGGACCGCGAAGCCCGCGTAGATCGCCTGGTCGCGGCGGGCCGGGATGTCGAGCGAGCCGAGCAGGAAGACGCCCGTGCCGCCGTACATGCCGGAGACCAGGGAGACGACCAACGCGCTGGCCTGGCCGAAGACGACTGCGCGGGCCGCCATCAGTGGCTCGACGCCCTTGGCTCCCGGCCGGCGCTCACGCTGGGCGCGCAGCCGGGAACGGATGGAGAGCGCCGTCGCGAGCAGGATGGCGGCGATCACCGCGAGCACGATCGGCGCGGCGAGGGGAACGCTCGGCAGACTGCCCAGGGAGTCCCAGAGGCGGGCACCGCCCCAGGAGAGCACCCCGGCTGCGGCGAAGAGGCCGGCCAGTACCCCGAGCCGTAGTTGCTTCACCGAGTGATCCGCCCTTCGCCGCCAGTGGTGCGTGTCACCAGTGGTCCGTGTAGCCAGTGATCCGTTTCCGTTGAGCCTAACGACTACTCGGGCAGACGGAGTTCCAGATCGGCCCGGGGCAGAACACCCTCCCGGCCGACACCGGCGAGCAGCTCCGCGACGGGGCCGGCGCCGGGCAGCTGAGCCTCGGGGTCGACGTCGTGCCAGGGGGCGAGCACGAAGGCACGCTCATGGGCACGGGGGTGAGGCAGGGTGAGCGCCGGGTCGTCGGAGACGACATCCGCGTACGCCACGATGTCGACGTCGATGGTGCGCGGGCCCCAGCGTTCCTCACGGACCCGGTCGAAGGCCTCTTCGACGGCCTGGCCGCGTTCCAGGAGGGAGGACGGGGGAAGCGTCGTCTTCACGACGATCACCGCGTTGAAGTACGAGGGCTGGGAGCCGGGAGCGACGCCCCAGGGCTCCGTCTCGTACACCGGGGAGACCGCTTTGACCCGCAGGCCGGGGGTGTCCTCCAGGGCGTCTATGGCGCCCTGGAGGGTCTCCAGGCGGTTGCCCAGATTGGAGCCCAGGGAGATCACGGCGCGTTTGGGGTTGGAGAGGGTGACGTCCGCGGCGTCCACCTGCTCGACCACGGAGGCGGGAACCGGCTGTACGGTCGGGTCGCTCCGCCCCTCGGTAGAAAATGCACTCATACTCGGCTCCGGGTGATGGTGATGGTCACATCGTCGAAGGGGACGGTGATCGGCGCATCCGGCTTGTGCACCACCACCTCCACCTCCTCGACTCCTTCGTGCTTGAGGCACTTCTGGGCGATGCGCTCCGCGAGCGTTTCGATCAGATCGACCGGTTCCCCCTGCACCACGTCGACGACTTCCTCCGCGACGATGCCGTAGTGCACGGTCTTCGTCAGGTCGTCGGCGGCTGCCGCGGGGCGGGTGTCGAGGCCGAGCACCAGGTCCACGATGAACGTCTGGCCCTCTTCCCGTTCTCGGGGGAAGACGCCATGGTGTCCACGGGCCTTGAGGCCGCGCAGCGCGACACGATCCACGCGAATCACTCCTGCTGTCGTTGGGGCGTAGAGACACGGTGCCGCGTGCGGACGGCTGGGTGCCCTCTTTCGAATCTACCTGCGAGCACCGACAGTGCCCGCCCGCGGGGCTATGGACAGGACCTTGCGGGGCTGGTAGCCGCTTCTACCCGCGGTTCCGGATTCCAACCCCTGTCGGGCGGATGCCTCGGTCAGGAGGATGTGTCCTCGTCCTCGTCCTCTCCGGATTCGGTGAGGACGGGCGAGCCGTGGTGGGACCAGAGCTTCCATCCGTCCGGTGTGCGCCGGAACACATTGGTGGCCACGACGAGTTGGCCGACCAGCGGTCCGAGCGCGTTGCCGTCCTCCGCGGGGCCGCCGCTGAGGATGTTCTCCGTGCAGGTCACCAGGGCCGTGTCGCCCGTCATCGCGACCCCGACATCGGTCAGGAAGAACTGGATGTACTCGGTGTTCGCCATGATCAGGGCGTAACTGCGCAACACCTCGCCGCGGCCGGTGAGGACCGGCCAGCCGGGGTGGACGCAGGAGACGGTGAGGTCCTCGCCCGGCAGCCAGAGCCCGGAGAGCTCGTCGAAGTCGCCGCGCTCCATCGCCTCGTAGAAGGCGGTGTTGGCCTGCTCGACGGCCGCGATGTCGGCGGCCGCCTCCGCGTGCTCGTCGCGGGGCCCGCTCACGCGGCTCCCTCGACGGCGCGGGCGACCCGTACCGCGTCGGCCGTGGCCCGTACCTCGTGGACACGGACGGCCCAGGCACCAGAGCGGGCGGAGAGCGCGGAGATTGCCGCAGTGGCGGCGTCGCGTTCGCGGGCGGGCGGCGGTACGGCACCCTCGCCGGCCAGCACATGGCCGAGGAAGCGCTTGCGGGAGGCGGCGACCAGCAGCGGGCGGCCCAGGGCGCGCAGCTCGTCGAGGTGGGCGACCAGGGAGAGGTCGTGGCCGGCGTCCTTGGCGAAGCCGAGACCGGGGTCGATCACGATCCGTTCCCGGGCGACACCGCCCGCGATCACGGCGTCCATCCGCTCCCGCAGCTCCGCGACGACCTCGGCGACGACGTCCTCGTACACCGCCCGGCTGTTCATGGACTCGCTGAAGCCGCGCCAGTGCATCACGACGAACGGCGTGCCGGCCGCGGCGACGACCCCGACCATGTCCGGGTCGGCGAGGCCGCCGCTCACATCGTTGACCAGGGCGGCTCCGGCCGCGACCGACTCCTCGGCGACACGGGCCCGCATGGTGTCCACGGAGACCGTGACCCCTTCGGACGCCAGGCCCTTGACCACCGGGACCACGCGTCGCAATTCCTCCGACGCGTCCACCCGGCTGGCGCCGGGGCGGGTGGACTCGCCGCCCACATCGATCAGGTCGGCGCCCTCGGCGACCAGGCCGAGGCCGTGTTTGATCGCGGCCGTGGTGTCGAACCAGCGGCCGCCGTCGGAGAAGGAGTCCGGGGTCACATTGACGACACCCATGACCGCACAGCGGTCCCACTCCGGCAGGCCCAGGACCGTGCCTCGTCCACGCAAGGTACTCATGCGACCAGCGTAGGCCCCGTACGGCATGCCGTTACGCCGCGCGGGCGTGGTGCTCCTGGCCCGACGCCGGGGTGTGGGCGCAGGGGCGGGGCCGGCGGCGCGGGAACCGGCGGGCGAGGGGGCGGGGCAGCGCGAGGTTCACGAAGCCCTCGGCCTGCATGGCCGCGAGGGAGATGCGCGGCAGGTCACGAGCGGCGCGGTAGACGACGAAGCGGGGCTCCCAGCGGGGCCGGAACTTGGCGTTGAACTTGTACAGCGACTCGATCTGGAACCAGCGCGACAGAAAGATCAGCAGTCCGCGCCAGGTCCGCAGCACCGGTCCCGCGCCCAGCTTCTCGCCGCGGGCGAGTGCCGAGCGGAACATCGCGAAGTTCAGCGAGACGCGCTCGACGGAGAGCTGGGGGGCGGCCTGCAGGGCGGCGACGATCAGCAGCTCGTTCATGCCCGGGTCGGCGGAGCGGTCGCGGCGCATCAGATCGAGGGACATGCCGTCCCTGCCCCACGGGACGAAGTGGAGTACGGCCTTCAGGTCGCCGTACGGGGAGTCGGCGGTGTGTTCGTCGGCCTTGTGGGCGGTGGCGATGATGCAGTCCCCGTCGGCCGGGTCGCCTATGCGGCCGAGCGCCATGGAGAAGCCGCGCTCGTTGTCGGTGCCGCGCCAGTCGGCGGCTGCCCGCCGGATGCGGGCCAGCTCGGCCTCGCCGATGTCGCGGATGCGCCGGACCCGCGTCTCGTAGCCAAGACGTTCAATGCGCTTCACCATCTGGCGTACGTTGCGCATCGCGCGCCCGGCGAGCGAGAAATCCGCGACATCCACCACCGCCTCGTCGCCGAGTTCCAGTGCGTCGAGTCCGGTCTCGCGGGTCCAGACCTCGCCGCCGGTCTCGCTGCAGCCCATCACGGCGGGGGTCCAGGAATGGGCCTTGGCCTCGTCCATGAAGCGCTCGATGGCACCGGGCCAGGCCTCTACGTCGCCTATCGGGTCGCCGCTCGCCAGCATCACCCCGGACACGACGCGGTAGCAGACGGCGGCCTTGCCACTGGGCGAGAAGACGACGCCCTTGTCGCGGCGGAGCGCGAAGTGGCCGAGCGAGTCGCGGCCACCGTGCTTCTCCAGCAGGGCGCGCAGCCGGGCCTCGTCGTCCTCGGTGAGGCGGGCGGCCGGGTGCTCGGGCCGGAAGGCGAGGTAGATCGTGGTGACGGCGGTCAGCAGACCGAGGGCGCCGAGCGAGAACGCCACGGTCCAGGAGGTGACTCCGGCGTACTCGACGGGGCCCTCGAAGCCGAACAGTCCGTACAGCACGTGCTGGAGCCGGTCGGCGATGCTGGGGTTCCCCACGACCCGGCCGGGGTGGACGCTGACGATGATCAGGCCCAGACCCAGCGAACCCGCGCCGAGGAGCACGAAATTGGCCAGGGCCCGCCAGCGGCTCCTGGGGTCGGGGAGCGCGGCGAATTCACCGCGATGGCGAAGCAGCAGCAGGCAGAGCGCCAGCGAGACGAGCGTGCCGATGACCGAGTGCCGGTAGACGAACTGCGCCAGCGCACCGGCGGGCAGGAGTGCGACGGCCGCGCGCCAGGCCCGCCGCTTGCGCCGCTTGAGCCCGTGCGCGAGAAGCAGCAGCAGGACGCCCGCACTCAGGGAGAGGGCGGCGGCGAACGGTCCGAGGGCGCCGGGGAGCACCTCGGCGAGAGTGTGCATCCGGCTGTGCCGGAAGCGCGGGAAGACGCCCGCGGCGACATCGATCAGGCCGACGACGGCGCAGGCGGTACCGACCAGCGTCGGTACGGATTCGGGACGCGGGCCGCGTACGAACTTGCGTACAGGACTCGGAACCGATCCTGATTTATCCCCATCTAGCGTGACAGACATCGCTTCCCGTGGTTCCGCGAGAGATTCTTGAGTCCTTCGGCCGAGGCCTTCCGGACGATGTGCGATCTGTAGGACGAGGCTTCCGGGGCGAAGGTTCACCCGCCGACCGGAAATTTCCCGATAAGAAAGCTCACCCCCCATGGGTCTTACCAGCAAGACATTTCTGGCCATGGCCATCGTGCTGGCCGTGGTGTTCTTCGCCGCCACGGTCTGGCTCTGGCCGCGGTTGGCCCGGCGAAGCGTGTCCGCGGTGTTCGGCAGGGTCGGCCTGCTGCTGGCGACTCAGGTGGCGGTCTTCGTCTCCGTCGGTCTGGTGGCCAACAACTCGTTCCTCTTCTACGGCTCCTGGGCCGATCTGTTCGGCCAGAAGCAGGATCTGGGCGTGGTCACGGACCAGGCGGCCGGAACACTGGCATCGAAAAACATCGTGCGGGTCGGGATGCAGCGGCCGGACGTGCCGGGCGGCTCGCGGCCCACGATGGGCGGCCGGATCGACAAGGTCGTGATATCAGGGCGGAAGTCGAAGATCGAGAGTTCGGCGTATGTGTACCTCCCGCCGGAGTACTTCCAGGCGGCTTTCGCCCGCCGGAAGTTCCCCGCGGTCGTCGTCCTCACCGGCTACCCGGGTGTCTCGGAGAACCTTCTGAAGGGCCTTCGGTACCCGCGGACGGCGCAGGAGCGGGTGAAGGCCGGCCGTTCGCAGCCGATGATCCTGGTGATGCTGCGGCCGACGGTGGCGCCGCCGCGGGACACCGAGTGTGTGGACATAAAGGGCGGACCGAAGACCGAGACGTTCTTCGCCGAGGATCTGCCGCGGGCGGTCTCGGATACGTACCGGGTCGGCAAGCTGGCCCGTAACTGGGGCATCATGGGCAATTCGACCGGCGGCTACTGTGCGCTGAAGATCGGGCTCCACCATCCGGACCGGTTCGCCGCGAGCGCCGGGCTCTCCGCGTACTACAAGGCGGCCGAGGACCCGACGACCGGCGACCTCTTCCACGGCGACCAGGGGGCGCGCGACCGCTCCGATCTGATGTGGAGCCTGGACAATCTGCCGCAGCCCGACTCGTCCTTCCTCGTCACGACCTCCAAGCACGGCGAGGGGAACTACCGCACCACGCGGCAGTTCATCGCCAAGGTGAAGCCGCCCGCCCAGGTCTCGTCGATCGTGCTCGACAGCGGCGGGCACAACTTCAACACCTGGCGGCGCGAGATCCCTTCGGCGCTGGACTGGATGAGCAGCCGACTGAGCGAGAACTGAGACCGACCGGCACATGGGGGGCGGCGTCGCGGGGCTGGGTACGCACTCCCCCAGGGCCTTAAGGGCCAGGGGGACCCCCTGCGGCGTTGTCGTCGGTCAACAACGCTCCGCGTTGCTTCCCCCTCCGCCTTGCAGCTGCACGCACCCAGCCCCGCTCCTTCTCCCACCCCTCATGTGCCGGTCGGTCTGAGCCGGACCCGGTGCAGGGCCCGCTTCCCGGCTTCCGTTCACCGGCTCACCGTGCGGCGGTCTTGGTGACGCTCTCCACCGTCTCGACGGCCACCTCGGCGCGCGGGACGTCCTGGGCGTCCGCGTCGATCGAGCGGCGCAGCGCCTCATGGAGCCGGGCCGGGGTGAGTACGCCGAGGAAGCGGCCGTTGCTCTCCTTGTCGATGACGGCGATCCAGCCCGCGTCGTGCTGGAGCATGGTGGCGAACGCCTGCTTGAGCGGGGCGCCGACGGGCAGCCACGCCTCCATCCTGCGGGCGTGGACGCGCACTGTGTCCTTGGTCCCGGTGGTGAAGCCGTCGGCCGGGATCCAGCCGTGCAGATTGTCCTCGCCGTCCAGTACGACGGCCCAGCGCGCTCCTTCGGCCCGCAGCCGCTCGGTCGCCCTCGCCAGGGAGTCGTCGAGGTGGACGACCGGCGGCTGGTCGAGGTCGCCCTCCTCGACGGGGGTCACGGAGAGCCGCTTGAGGCCGCGGTCGGCGCCGACGAAGTCCGCGACATAGGGGGTGGCGGGGGCGCCGAGCACGGTCGCCGGGGAGTCGAACTGCTCGATGGAGCCCTGTCCATAGACGGCGATCCGGTCACCGAGCCGGACCGCTTCCTCGATGTCGTGCGTGACGAACAGCACGGTTTTGCGGACCTGTGCCTGGAGTTTCAGGAATTCGTTCTGCAGCCGTTCCCGTACGACCGGGTCGACCGCGCCGAAAGGTTCGTCCATCAGAAGCACCGGCGGATCCGCGGCCAGTGCCCTTGCCACGCCCACGCGTTGACGTTGACCGCCGGAGAGCTGTTCCGGATAGCGGTCGCCATAAACGGAAGGGTCAAGTCCGACAAGGTCGAGGAGTTCCGCCGCGCGCTCACGGCCCTTTCCCCGTTTCCAGCCGAGGAGATGGGGAACGGTCGCGGTGTTTTCCAGGACCGTACGGTGCGGGAAGAGCCCCACCTGCTGGATCACATAGCCGATACGGCGGCGCAGTCGGACGGGGTCGATGGCGGATATGTCGTCCCCGTCGAGGAATATCCGGCCCTCGGTCGGTTCGATCAACCGGTTCACCATCTTCATGGTGGTCGTCTTGCCGCAGCCCGACGGTCCGACGAGCGTGACCAGCTCACCCTCGGCGACCTCGAAGGAAAGGTCGTCGACGGCGGTGGTGCCGTCCGCGTACCGCTTGGTGACATGCTCGAAACGGATCATGGTTCCCCATTGTCGCGCGTGTTCTGTGAAGGACATGTTGCTGGAATACAACGGCCTCGGCGATTGTCAGTGGTCGAGGATAGGGTCACTAGAACGTCGGTACGAGGCGGTAATCGGAGGGGGGACGGATGGCTGCCGCACAGAACTGCATGGTGACGAACGACTGGATCTGTGGGGAGTATCTCCGTTCCCGCAGCCAGGAGTTGACCGATGCGACGGTCCAGCACATCTGGATCACCGCGGTCTCGGTGCTGATCGGACTCCTGGTGGCCTTTCCGCTGGCGCTCCTCGCCCGCCGCAGCCGCCGCTTCGCCGGACCGGTCCTCGGGCTGACGACGGTGCTCTACACCGTGCCTTCGCTCGCCATGTTCTCGCTGCTGCTGCCGCTGTTCGGACTTTCCGCGGCGCTGGTCGTCACCGGCCTGGTGCTGTATTCGCTGACCATCCTCGTACGGAACATCCTGGCGGGCCTCGAAGCGGTTCCGCAGGAGGCGAAGGAAGCCGCCAAGGGAATGGGGTACGGGCCGGTCCGGCTGCTGTGGGAGGTCGAACTTCCCCTCGCCATGCCCGCGTTGATGGCCGGGGTGCGGATCGCGACGGTCTCGACGATCGCGCTGACCACGGTCGGATCGATCATCGGCAGAGGCGGCCTCGGCAACCTCATAGGGGACGCTCTGCCCAGCTTCTTCAAGGCCCAGGTGCTCACCGCCTCGGTCCTGTGCGTACTGCTCGCGGTCGTCGCCGATCTGCTGCTGCTGGGCCTCCAGCGGCTGTTGACCCCCTGGACCCGAATACGCGCCGCAGGCGCGGGTGCGGTCGCGGGCGCCACGGCAAAGGTGGTCTGACCATGGGAGTTCTCGGCGAGGCCTGGACCTGGCTCACCACCGGCGCCAACTGGTCGGGGGAGAACGGGGCGGCCCACCGGCTCGGTGAGCATCTGTACGTCAGCGGCGTCGCGCTCGCCCTGGCCTGCGCCATAGCCCTGCCGATCGCGCTCTGTCTCGGACACATCGGGAAGGGGGGCGCGCTGGCCGTCAACATCTCCAATGTGGGGCGGGCGATCCCGGTCTTCGCGGTGCTGGCCCTCTTCATGGTCTCGCCGCTGCGCAACGCCGGATATGTGCCGACGATCACCGCGCTGGTGCTGTTCGCCGTGCCGCCGCTGCTCACCAACGCCTATGTCGGAATGACGGAGGTCGACCGGTCGGTGACCGAGGCGGCGAGGGGCATGGGAATGTCCGGGGGCCAGCTCTTCGTACGGGTCGAACTCCCGCTGGCCTACCCGATGATCATGACCGGGCTGCGCTCGGCCGCGGTCCAGGTGGTCGCCACGGCGACGATCGCCGCGATGGTCGGCCAGGGCGGACTCGGCCGGATCATCACTGCCGGGTTCAACACGTACAACACGCCGCAGGTGGTCGCGGGGGCGCTGCTGGTCGCCGTGCTCGCCCTGCTGGTGGAGGCGGTGCTGGTGGGCCTGGACCGGATGCTGTCACCGCTGCGCCGCCGCAGGACGGCATGACGGCGCGGCACGACCGCCCGTCGGGCCCACTTCATCGCACCCCCTCGATCCCCGGATCCCATCTCAAACAGACCCTGTTGCTGTGGACGGAGAACAACTCATGAGCAAGACCTCGCGAATAGCGGGCGCGGTCATCGGCATGGTCGCGCTGGCCGGCTCGCTCGCCGCCTGCGGTGGCGACAGCCTGGAGAAGGACAAGGGGGGCCCGGCATCCTCCGGCGGCTCCGGCAAGAAGGGCTCGCTCGTCGTCGGCGCGGCCTCCTTCACCGAGTCCAAGGTGCTCGCGGAGCTGTACGCACAGATCCTGGGCGACGCCGGATACAGCACCTCGGTCACCACGGTGGCCAACCGGGAACTGTACGAACCGTCCCTGGAGAAGGGCGAGATCGATGTCGTCCCCGAATATGCCGCGACGATCGCCGAATTCCTCAATGCCAAGGTGAACGGAGCGAAGGAGGCCGAGAAGAAGCCGGTCGCCTCCGGTGACGCTGCCGCCACGGTCGCGGCGCTGGAGAAGCTCGCCACCCCGCGCGGACTGAAGGTGCTCCCGGCCGGCGAGGCCGTCGACCAGAACGCCTTCGCGGTGACCAAGGAATTCGCCGCCGAGAACAAGCTCAAGACCCTTTCGGATCTCGGCAGGTCGAAGGCCGAAGTGAAGATCGCGGCGGGCGACGAGTGCGAGGTGCGGCCGTTCTGCGCACCGGGTCTGAAGCAGACGTACGGCATCGATGTCACCGGTATCGACCCCAAGGGAGTCGGTACGCCGCAGTCCAAGCAGGCCGTGAAGGACGGCAAGGACCAGTTGGTCCTCACCACCACCACGGACGCGGTGCTGGACAGCTACGGCCTGGTGTTCCTGGAGGACGACAAGAAGCTCCAGAACGCGGACAACGTTCTGCCGGTCGTCAATGCCAAGGACGCGGGTTCCCAGGACATTGCCGACGCACTCGGCAAGCTCACCAAGGCCCTCACGACCGAGGATCTGGCGGAACTGAACCGCAAGGTCGACGCCGAGCGCGCAAAGCCCGCCGATGCGGCCAAGAACTATCTGCAGTCGAAGGGCCTCATCAAGAAGTAGGGATTGGGGGGATCGGGGTCCGTCAGGTAACCGGCCGGGAACAGATTGGCGGGCGGCCCCCCAAGCGCCCCGTACGCACTGTAAATTTCAGGCCATGCCACGTGGACGTCATCGCCATTCGCCACCTCTGCACAGAATCCTTCCGTCTTCGGCCGTCGTCGGAGTCTCGATCCTCTGTGCCGCGGGCGCCTGGCTGCTCGCCGAGCCCCTGGTCCTGCGCGGTCTGGTGGCCGCCGCGGCGGCCGCTGCCGTGACCGGTGCGTATCTGATGCGCAGCTGGGACCGCGAAGCGGGCCGTCGTGTCGCGGAGTTGACGCGTGCCCGCGCCGGCGACGAATGGCGGGCCGAGGAGCGCGTGGCCGAGCTCGAGGCCGACCTGGAGGAGTCGCGGGAGCTGCGCGTACGGCTGGAGACGAAGCTGCGCCGCAAGCGGGTGGAGCTCGCCGGTCTGCGCGGGGAGCACGCCGCGCTGCTGCGGCGGTACGCCAACGCCGAGACCGAGCGGGCCAGCGCGCTGGAGGGCCGCAGACAACTCGCGCTCGAAGCCGCCGCTCCCCGGGAGCTGCCCGCCGCACGCAGTACACCGACACCGGCCGCCTATCTGCGTGCCGCCCGGGCGCTGGAGGACCTCTCGCGCAACGGGGCGCTCCAGGAGGCGCGCCGTACCGCCGAGCAGGCCAGGAAGCGGGATCTCGCGGAGCGGGCCCGGGAGGCGCAGGAGCGGCAGGGGAAGCACGCGGCGGCCGCGGACGCGTCCGGAGCACAGCACCTCCGCCCGCCGACCGCCCTTCCCGCGACCCTGCCGTCCGCCGCGCTGCCCGCGGCGCGCACCGTGCCGGCCGCCAGCGCCGTCGCTCCGTACGCGGCGTCCCGTCGTCATCTGGTGCCGCAGGGAAGCTTCGACTTCTTCGGTACGCAGAAGGCGCGCGCCGCGATCGAGTCGGTGCAGAACGAGGACCTCGCGGACGTGGTGGGCGAGGAGGCGCTGGCCGCGCACCGCACGGGCACGGCCGAGAACCGGGCCGTCGGCAAGGTCATCGACCTGACCGCGCACGACGAGACCGAGCAGCTGGACGTGGTGGAACTGCGCAGCGCGATCTCGTAGGCGCGCAGGCGCTGCGCGGGTCGGGCTGGGTGCCGGCCTACTTGTCGATGTCGCCGACGACGAAGAAGAGTGAGCCCAGGATCGCCACCATGTCGGCGACCAGCGTGCCCGGCAGGAGCTCGGTGAGCGCCTGGATGTTGTTGTACGAGGCGGATCGGAGCTTCAGCCGGTACGGGGTCTTCTCACCCCTGGACACCAGGTAGTAGCCGTTGATGCCGAGCGGGTTCTCGGTCCAGGCGTAGGTGTGGCCCTCGGGGGCCTTCAGCACCTTTGGCAGCCGCTGGTTGATCGGGCCGGGGGCGAGGCCGGCCATCCGGTCCAGGCAGGCGTCCGCCAGATCCAGGGCATTGTGCGTCTGTTCCAGCAGGCACTCGAAGCGGGCCAGGCAGTCCCCCTCGGTGCGGGTGACGACCTTGAGGGTGTCCTGGAGCTCCCCGTAGGCGAGATACGGCTCGTCGCGGCGCAGATCGAAGTCGACCCCCGAGGCGCGGGCGATCGGCCCGGACACCCCGTAAGCGTGCACGGTGTCGGCGGACAGCACGCCGACACCGCGGGTGCGGCCCCGGAAGATCTCGTTGCCGAGCACCAGGTCGTCGTACACGTCCATCCGGGACCGGACCGAGGCGACGGCGTCCCGGGCGCGGCCGAGCCAGCCCGCCGGGAGGTCCTCCTTGAGGCCGCCGACCCGGTTGAACATGTAGTGCATCCGGCCGCCGGAGACCTCTTCCATCACGGCCTGGAGCTCCTCGCGCTCGCGGAAGGCGTAGAACACCGGGGTGATCCCGCCAAGCTCGAGCGGGTACGAACCGAGGAACATCAGATGGTTCAGGACCCGGTTCAGTTCGGCGAGCAGGGTGCGCGTCCAGACCGCGCGCTCCGGGACCTCCATGCCGAGCATGCGCTCGACGGCCATCACGACGCCCAGCTCGTTGGAGAACGCCGACAGCCAGTCGTGGCGGTTGGCGAGCATCACGATCTGCCGGTAGTCACGGGCCTCGAACAGCTTCTCCGCGCCGCGGTGCATGTAACCGATGACCGGTTCGGCGTGCTGGATGCGTTCGCCGTCGAGGACGATGCGCAGACGGAGCACGCCGTGGGTGGAGGGGTGCTGGGGGCCGATGTTGAGCACCATGTCGGTGCTCTCCGCTGCGCCGCCGATGCCGACTGTCGTCTCCGTCATACGGCCAGTATTCCCTGAGTGTCCGAGGCTCCGTCCCGGGCCCCGCGCTTCAAACGCCGGCGGGGCTGGTTCTGACCAGGGCTCCGTCCCGGGCCCCGCGCTTCAAACGCCGGCGGGGCTGGTTCTGACCAGGGCTCCGTCTCGGGCCCCGCGCTTCAAACGCCGGCGGGGCTGGTTCTGACCAGGGCTCCGTCCCGGGCCCCGCGCCTCAACGCCGGCGGGGCTGGTTCTGACCAGGGCTCCACCCCGGGCCCCACCCCTCCAAACGCCGGAGGGGCTGGATTTCGCTCCGCGATTTCGCTCCGCGCCTCAAACCCTGGCGGGGCTGATTTTTCGGTGCAGCAGCCAGCCGAAGTCGCCCAGGCCGCCCCGGGCCGTCAGTTCCGCTGCCTCGCCCGCCGAGGCGAGGGCCCGTACGTATCCGGCCGGGTCGGTCGACGCCAGGGTCAGTGGTGGGCGCTCGCCGTTGATGCCGAGGTGGTGCAGCGCCTCGCGTTGCGTCAGCACCTCGGGCGGTGCGCCGGCCCCGGCGTCCACCGCCGCCGCGCACGCGTCCAGCGCCACGTGCGAGGTGAGGTCGCAGCTGCCGTCCGGCACCGGCCGCACCTCGCGGCCGGACCGGAAGCCGGTCAGCGTGCCGAAGGGAGGCCGTGCCTGCCTTGCGTGGGCGTAGTCCACCGCCACCGCGAGCCCCCCGGACAGCGTGGACACCGCTCGTGCCCAGGCCTCGTCGCGCGGTCGGCCGATCTCCGCGCGGCTGCCCGGTCCGGCCGACGGCCACCAGCGGCGCAGCCACTCGGCGTCCGCCCCGGTCACCGGCTCGCCCAGCCGTTCCGTACCGTCCGCCGTCCGGACGAGGACATACCGGTCGACACCGTCCGCGTCGGTCTCGGCGACGTCGGTCGGGACGTTGTCCAGCCACTCGTTGGCGAACAGCAGACCGTGCGTCCCCTGCGGCGGTTCGGTGCACCACTCGATCCTGGGGTCCAGACCGGCCGGGCGGGCGGCGATCTCCACGGCGTACGTCCGTACGGCGAGACCGTCGGCGCCCATGGCCGGCAGCGCCGCCAGCACCCCCGTCAGCAGTTCGCCCCGCCCCGCCCCCAGGTCCACCAGGTCGACCGAGTCCGTGCCCAGCTCCCGCGCCGTCCTGACCAGCAGCCGGGCGACGGCGGAGGCGAACAGCGCGGAAGCGTGGACGGAGGTACGGAAGTGGCCCGCCGGTCCTTCGGGGCTCCGATAGAACCCCCCGTCTCCGTACAAAGCGGTCTCTGCCGCCTCCTGCCACCCACGCCACTCACCCGTCACGTTTCCAAGTCTCCACCTTGGGGAGTACGGTCCCAGCAGCTGGATCGGCCCTTCGGCTGACCCATGCACCTCCCGCCTGTCCCTACGCTGGGTTTCGTGCAGCGCCTCTACGACTTCATCCGCAGACACCCGACGGGCGTCGACAGCTTCTGGGCTGTCTGCCTCCTCGGGCTCTCCGGCCTGTCCATGGTGGTACGTGCTGGCAGCACCGGTGAGCGGCTCGTCGCCCTGCTGATCATCGTCGGCCTCTGCACCGTCGTCGCGTTGCGCCGACGCGCTCCGGAGAAGATGCTGCTGCTCACCATCGTGATGGGCGTCGCGCAGCTGGTGTTCGGGGTCAAACCGGGCGTCGCGAACTTCGCGATGCTGGTGATCGTCTTCACCGTGGCCACCCTCGGGGAGCGCTGGGCATCCCGGCTCGCGCTGGTCTGCGCCCTGTGCGCGGCCGGTGTCTCCCAGCTGCGCTGGCCGCAGGACGTACCGCAGACCAGCTGGCCCCAGCAGGTCTTCATCGTCATCGTGATGACCGTGCCGTTCGTGCTCGCCTGGGTGCTCGGCGACTCGATGCGGACCCGGCGCGCCTACTTCAGCCAACTGGAGGAGCGCGCAGCCCGGCTGGAGCGGGAGCGTGAGGCGCAGTCGAAGGTCGCGGTGGCCGCCGAGCGGGCCCGTATCGCACGCGAACTCCACGATGTCGTCGCGCACAACGTCTCGGTGATGGTGGTGCAGGCCGACGGTGCCGCGTACGTCATGGACGCGGCTCCCGACCAGGCCCGGCAGGCCCTGGAGACCATCTCCAGCACCGGCAGGCAGGCCCTCGCCGAGATGCGGCGGCTGCTCGGGGTGCTGCGGACCGGCGACAGCCAGGAGAGCGGGGAGTACGTCCCGCAGCCCGATGTGGACCAGATCGAGGTCCTGATCGAGCAGGTCAGACAGACCGGACTGACCGTCGACTTCAAGATCGAGGGCACGCCGCGCCCGCTGCCCAGTGGGGTCGAGCTGACCGCGTACCGCATCGTGCAGGAGGCCCTGACCAACACCCGCAAGCACGGCGGCCCGGACGCCGGGGCCAGTGTCCGGCTGGTCTACTTCGACGACGGGCTCGGGCTGCTGGTCGAGGACGACGGGCGGGGCGCGGCGCACGAGCTGTACGAGGACGGCGGCGCCGACGGCGCGGGCCACGGAATGATCGGTATGCGCGAGCGGGTCGGCATGGTCGGCGGCACCCTGGACGCCGGGCCGCGGCCCGGCGGCGGGTTCCGGATCAGCGCACTGCTGCCGCTCAAGCCGGCCCACTAGGGTTTCGGATTTTTTTGCAGGACAGACAGGAGACAGGACACCTCATGGCCATCCGCGTGATGCTCGTCGACGACCAGGTGCTGCTGCGCACCGGCTTCCGGATGGTGCTCGCCGCCCAGCCGGACATGGAGGTCGTGGCCGAGGCCGGCGACGGAGCGGAGGCGATCGAGATCCTGCGCTCCACCGCCGTCGATGTGGTGCTGATGGATGTCCGGATGCCGAGGCTGGACGGCGTCGAGGCCACCCGTCGCATCTGTGCGCAGCCGAATGCGCCCAAGGTGCTCATCCTGACCACGTTCGACCTCGACGAGTACGCCTTCTCCGGGCTGAAGGCCGGGGCCAGCGGCTTCATGCTCAAGGACGTGCCGCCCGCCGAACTGCTCGCCGCCATCCGCTCCGTGCACAGCGGCGACGCCGTCGTCGCCCCGTCCACCACCCGCCGACTGCTCGACCGCTTCTCACCGATGCTGCCGAGCGGCAACAGCGAACCGCAGCACAAGGGCATCGGAAAGCTCACCGAACGCGAACGCGAAGTGATGCTGCTGGTCGCGCAGGGCCTGTCGAACGGCGAGATCGCGGCCCGCCTGGTGCTCTCCGAGGCGACCGTGAAGACGCACGTGGGCCGCATCCTCACCAAGCTGAGCCTGCGCGACCGGGTGCAGGTCGTCGTCCTCGCGTACGAGACGGGGCTGGTGCGGGCCGGCGGCGGCGGGGCGGGCTGACCCGTGGGCGCGCTGCTCTGGATCAACGGACCGTTCGGCGGCGGCAAGACGCAAACGGCGTATGAGCTGAATCGGCGGTTGCCCGGCAGCGTGGTCTGCGACCCCGAGCACGTCGGGTTCGGGCTGCACCGGATGCTGCCGCCCGGACTGCGCGGTGACTTCCAGGATCTGACGGCCTGGCGCGACGGCGTTCGCGAGGTGCTGGAACTGGCGTTGCGGGGTCATCCGGGGCAGGTGATCGTTCCGATGACACTCGTCGACCCCGGCTACTTCGCCGAGATCATCGGGCGGCTGCGCGACGACGGGCACACGGTGCACCACTTCGCACTGCTCGCCGAGCGGGCCACGGTGCTGCGCCGGCTGAGCGAACGCGGGCTCGGGCGCGGGCTGAAGCGGGAGAGTTTCGCCGTACAGAAGCTGGATCACTGCCTGGAGCGGCTCGCGGAGCCGGAGTTCGCCGAGCACCTCCGTACCGACCGGCTGACGATCCCGCAGGTCGCCGACCGGATCGCCGGATCGGCGGGGCTGGCCGTGCTGCCGGACAGGGACAGCGCGCTGCGGCACCGGGTGCGGCGTACCTGGACGGGGATCAAGCACATCCGCTTCGACTGAACCGGCCACGGCTCAGCGCAGGATGCCCTCCAGGAAGTCGCTGCCGAGCCGTGCCACCAACGTCAGGTCCAGCTGGTGCAGCACGTACCGGCCGCGCCGCCGCGTGGTGACCAGGCCGGCCTTCTTCAGCACCGCGAGGTGCCGGGAGACCTCGGGCGCCGTGATGCCGTGCGTGTCGGCGAGTTCACCGGTCGTGTGCGCGGATCGGGCGAGGTGGCGGCACAGGCGCATCCGCATCGGGTGGGCCAGCGCCTCCATGCGCAGTTGGAGCAGCTCCACGGAGGCGGGGGAGGGCAGCTCGGGGTGGTGCACCGGGTAGTGGATCACCGGACGCCAGCCCGGCGCGTGCAGCAGATTCAGGTGCGGCCAGCCGAAGGTGGACGGGATGAGGGTGAGCCCGGGGCCGACGGCGGGGTCGGCCGCGTCGGTCCGGCCCTCGGTCAGCTTGTCGGCGCTGATCCGGGACCCGGCCTCGTCGAGCGACAGGGCCGGGGACACCGCGCCCACCGCCTCGCCGAGCCCCTTGCGCCGCAGCAGATCCGTCTTGTGCCGGGCGTCGGCGACCAGCTGGACCTGCACCCGCCGCCAGGTGTCGGCGAAGAACGCCTGGTCGCAGTCCTCGAACAGGCGCCGGATCCAGCGACGTACGGAGATGGGGTCGGCCAGCAGCTGCTTGGTGAACTCCACCTGGTGGGGGCCGCGCGTCGCCGCCATGTCCAGGGCGCGGGCGCGCATCGTGGCGTCGCTGAGCGGCGAGGGCGCGCCCGTCCCGTACAGGCTGTGGCAGGTGAACTCCAGGGCGGCGGAGACGAACCGCTCGTCGTCGAGCCGGTCGAGGATGTCCAGGTCCTCGGCGAGATTCGCTCCCGTCCTGCCGTTGCCGCCACGGACCCCGGCGAACGGCATGAAGACGTCCGAGAACGTGTGGCGCCACAGGAAGTCGGCCTCGTGCAGCCGGTCGGCGAGATCGGGCTCCAGCGCGCTGGCGGTCGCCGTCGCCCAGCCGTGCAGGCCCGGGTGGTGTCCCGGTTCGGAGAGGGCGTGCAGGGCCAGCCCCAGCTCGGCGAGGGGGGAGGTCTCGAAAACGATGCGCTCGGGCGCCAGCCCCGCGATGTCGATGTGCACGCTCACCCGTCCATAGTGCGGGGTGCGCGGAGCAGGTCACGCGCCGTTTGACGGTGGTCGTCAATCGACGGGCCGGGTCGGCCGGGACAGGCTCACGCTGAGGCCATGGACGCCATTCAGCAGCACATGATCGACAGTTACCGCGCAGCTCAGCACGGGGAACTGCCGCCGCCATCGCCGGGTCGGCACGACTGGAGGGTGGTGCGCGAGGCACGCGACCGGCGCCGCTTCGACGCGGTGATCGCGGGCCGCCCGGCGCGCCGCCGCCGATGGACGGCGCTACGGGCCCTGTTCACCCGGCGCCGGCGCACCGCCCGGCCCGGCGTCCCCAGCCGGTGCGGCAACTCCAGCCCGTCCGGCGTTTGAGGACGGAACCGTCCGGGCGGGGCCCCGGGGGCAAACGTGTCCGGCACCCCCGTCGCGGTCCGGCCGACCCCCGCTAGGCCAGCCGCTTCACGAACTCCCGCACCGCCGCCCGTACGTCCTGCGCCGTCCACTCCAGCCCTTCCCGCCCCACCGTGACCTCGGTGAACGACACCCCGGGCGGCCCGGAAGCCGCAGGGTGCCAGACGCGGAAGAGCGCCACGCCCGTCTCCTCCGCCTGCCGCACCGACGCTTCCGCCAGGACGTCCGCCTCGTACGGCAGCCACACCTGGAACTGGTGCGTGTGCGGCGGCTCCGGATGCACCCGGAACCAACCGACGCCCGCCGCCGAGAAGCCCTCGGCCATCGCCCCGGCCACCACCTTCGCCTGTGCCACGTACGACGGCAGCTGCGGCAGTTCCTGCTCCAGGCCGATCAGTGCGGCGAGTGCCGCAGGGAACTGCTGGAAGAGCTGCCCGCCGTACCGGTGACGCCAGGTGCGGGCCTCCTCGATCAGCGACTCGGGACCGGCCAGCGCGGCCCCGGAGATTCCGCCGAGGGTCTTGTAGAACGACACGTACACACTGTCTGCGAGCGCCGCGATCTCCGGCAGCTCCCGCCCGAAATGGGGGGCGCACTCCCACAGCCGCGCGCCGTCGACGTGCACCACTGCATCGCGTTCCCGTGCGGCCGTCACCACGGCCTCCAGCTCCTCCCACGTCGGCAGGACGAAACCGGCATCGCGCAACGGCAGTTCCAGCATCATCGTGCCGAACGGCTCGGCGAAGTCACGGATCTCCTGCGCCGTGGGCAGCCGGGGCTCGGACGTCGGATGGACGGTACGCAGCCCGCTCACCGCCTCGAGCGCGCCGCGCTCGTGCATCTCGGGGTGCGCCAGGGGATGCAGCGCCACCGTGGAATTGCCGGTCCGCCCGGCCCAGCACCGCAGCGCGACCTGCTGGGCCATCGTCCCCGTCGGGAAGAACGCGGCGGCCTCCATGCCCAGCAGCCCCGCTATCCGCCCCTCCAGCTCGGTGACGACGCCGTCGCCGTAGATGTCCGCAGGGCGCTCCAGGTCGGTGACGGACCCGGCCCCCGCCGTCAGCGCGGCCAGCCGTTCACCGAGCGAGAGGTTCATGGGCGGCCTGATCAGGACCCGCTCGGCCGCGCGCCAGGCATTTGTCCTGCGCAGTCGCTGCGCGTCCTCCTTCGACCGCTCCGGCTTCTGAGCGTCGCTCCGCGCCCCGTGCCGCGCCTGCTGCTGTTGTGCCTGCTCGTCCTTGTCCGCCATGTCTGTCATGGGACGATCATCACGCAGAGTGCAGCTCGGGCCCGAACGATTTCCGGGTTCACCCGGGCCACGGGCCGCGTCCCCGCCCGGACTTTTCCCACAGGCTGTGGACAGCCAGGAGCCAGGACGAAACGCTGGCGTAGCATGCAGAGAAATCGTCCGGTACCCCCCGCGGACTGGAACGGAAGGCCACCGCCGCGTGAATGCAACAACCCCCAAGGAGCCCCTCGACGCGAGGGACCGCCCCGCCCGCCTCACGGTCGGCGTCGTGGGCGCGGGCCGTGTCGGCCCTGCTCTCGCCGCGTCCCTGCAGCTCGCCGGGCACCGACCGGTAGCCGTGTCGGGCGTCTCCGACGCGTCCGTGCGCAGAGCGGCCGCCCTGCTCCCCGACGTACCGCTGGTGCCGCCCGCCGAAGTCCTCGCGCGCGCCGAGCTGGTGCTGCTGACCGTTCCCGACGACGCCCTGCCCGGCCTGGTCGAGGGCCTCGCCGAGACCGGCGCCGTGCGGCCGGGACAGCTGATCGTCCACACGTCGGGGCGTTACGGGACGAAGGTGCTGGACCCGGCTCTGCGGGCCGGCGCCCTGCCGCTCGCCCTGCACCCGGCGATGACGTTCACCGGCACCTCGGTCGACGTCCAGCGGCTGGCAGGCTGCTCCTTCGGCGTGACCGCCCCCGAGGAGCTGCGGCTCGCGGCCGAGGCGCTGGTCATCGAGATGGGCGGCGAGCCCGAATGGATCGCGGAGGAGTCCCGCCCGCTCTACCATGCGGCGCTCGCCCTCGGCGCGAACCACCTGGTCACCCTGGTCGCCCAGTCGATGGAGCTGTTGCGTACGGCCGGGGTCGCCGCCCCCGACCGGATGCTCGGCCCGCTCCTGGGCGCCGCGCTCGACAATGCCCTGCGCTCCGGCGATGCCGCGCTGACCGGCCCCGTGGCCCGCGGCGACGCGGGCACGGTCGCCGCGCACATCGGCGAGCTGCGCAGGCACGCTCCGCAGGCCGTGGCCGGCTATGTCGCGATGGCCCGCGCCACCGCCGACCGCGCGCTCGCCCACGGCATGCTCAAGCCGGAGCGGGCCGAGGACCTGCTCGGAGTCCTGGCCGACGGCGCCGGCACCACGGGCGGCACCGGATCACAGGAGTCCCGATGACAAACAGGACCGGCAGGCCCGGCACGTCCGGCACGTCCCGCACCGCCGCCCCGCCCCGCACGCCCGGCACCGCCCCCGCGGCCACCCTTCTCCGTACGGCCGCCGAACTCGCCGCGTTCGCCCCCCTCAAGGGGCAGCGGGCCGTCGTCATGACCATGGGCGCTCTGCACGAGGGCCACGCCACCCTGATCCGTACCGCACGTGCGGCCGTGGGCACGGACGGCCAGGTCGTCGTCACCGTCTTCGTCAACCCGCTCCAGTTCGGCGAGGCCGCCGACCTGGAGCGCTACCCCCGTACCCTCGACGCCGATCTCGCCGTGGCCGGCGCCGCCGGGGCGGACGCCGTCTTCGCACCGTCCGTCGACGAGGTCTATCCCGGCGGCGAACCGCAGGTCCGGATCTCGGCGGGCCCCATGGGCGAGCGGCTCGAAGGAGTCTCCCGCCCCGGGCACTTCGACGGGATGCTCACCGTCGTCGCCAAGATGCTGCACCTCACCCGCCCCGATGCTGCGTTCTTCGGGCAGAAGGACGCCCAGCAGCTGGCACTGATCCGCCGCATGGTGCGCGATCTGAACTTCCCCGTGGAGATCGTCGGCGTGGAGACGGTCCGCGAACCGGACGGCCTCGCGCTCTCCAGCCGCAACCGCTTCCTGGACGTCGAGGAACGGCACACCGCCCTCGCCCTGTCCCGGGCCCTGTTCGCCGCGCGGGACAGGCTCGCCGCCCAGCAGGCGCTGCACGCCCGCGCGCAGACCACCGCGGCGACCACCGGCAGGGCCGCCGCGCTCACCGCGCTCGGTGAGACCCGCGCGGCCGCCGACACCCAGGCGGTGGCGCTGGCCCGCCCCGTGGACGGACCCGCGGCGGTACGCGCCGCCGCGCAGTTGATCCTCGACGACGCGGCCGCCGAACAGCCGCCGCTCGCCCTGGACTACCTCGCGCTGGTGGACCCGGCCGACTTCACCGAGATCCCCGACGACCGCACCACCGGTGACGCGATCCTCGCCATCGCCGCGAAGGTCGGCAAGACCCGCCTGATCGACAACATCCCGCTGACCTTCGGAGCCACCACGTGACCGGAATACGGCTGACCGCCCCCGCCCCCGGCTGGTCCATCGACGCCGACGTCGTGGTGGTCGGCTCCGGCGTGGCCGGTCTCACCACCGCGCTGCGCTGCGCAGCCGCGGGTCTCGCCACCGTCGTGGTCACCAAGGCCCGCCTCGACGACGGCTCCACCCGCTGGGCGCAGGGCGGCATCGCGGCTGCCCTCGGCGACGGCGACACCCCCGAACAGCATCTGGACGACACCCTGGTCGCGGGCGCGGGCCTGTGCGACGAGGCCGCGGTACGGACCCTGGTCACCGAGGGCCCCGACGCCGTACGCCGGCTGATCGAGACCGGCGCCCACTTCGACACCACGGACAGCGGCGACATCGCGCTGACCCGCGAGGGCGGCCACCACCGCCGCCGTATCGCCCACGCGGGCGGTGACGCGACGGGTGCCGAGATCTCCCGCGCCCTGGTCGAGGCGGTCCGCGAAGCCGCCCTGCACACCGTCGAGAACGCCCTCGTCCTGGACCTTCTCACGGATGCCGAAGGCCGTACCGCGGGCGTCACCCTGCACGTCATGGGCGAGGGGCAGCACGACGGTGTCGGCGCTGTCCGCGCCCCCGCGGTGGTCCTCGCCACCGGCGGCATGGGCCAGGTCTTCTCCGCCACCACCAACCCGGCGGTCTCCACGGGCGACGGTGTGGCCCTGGCGCTGCGGGCCGGTGCGGAGGTCTCCGACCTCGAATTCGTCCAGTTCCACCCGACGGTCCTCTTCCTCGGCGCCGGCTCCGAGGGCCAGCAGCCCCTGGTGTCGGAGGCGGTACGGGGCGAGGGCGCCCATCTCGTCGACGCGTCCGGTACGCGCTTCATGACCGGGCAGCACGAACTGGCGGAACTGGCCCCGCGCGACATCGTCGCCAAGGCCATCACGCGTCAGATGGAGCTGCAGGGCACCGAGCACATGTATCTCGACGCCCGCCACTTCGGCGCCCGGATGTGGGAACAGCGCTTCCCCACCATCCTGGCGGCCTGCCGCGCACACGGCATCGACCCGATCACCGAACCCATCCCGGTCGCCCCCGCCGCGCACTACGCCTCCGGCGGCATCCGCACCGACCTGCGGGGACGTACGACCGTGCCCGGCCTGTACGCCTGCGGCGAGGTCGCCTGCACCGGCGTGCACGGCGCGAACCGGCTGGCGTCCAACTCCCTCCTGGAGGGCCTCGTCTTCGCCGAGCGCATCGCGGCGGACATCATCGAGGACCGGCCCAGCGCGGGCGCCGCGACAGCCGGCACCCTTCCCGCCCCCTCGCCGCTGCTCGCCCCCGAGGCACGCGCCACGATCCAGCGGATCATGACCCGGGGCGCCGGAGTCCTGCGCTCCGCCGAGAGCCTGGCCGTCGCCTCCGAGGAGCTGGAGGCCCTGCACAACAGCGCTGCCGAGGCCGCCGGGGCTGCCGAGCCGAAGGTCGCGGTGCCCGGTGTCGAGGCGTGGGAGGCCACCAACCTGCTCCTCGTCTCGCGTGTCCTGGTCGCCGCCGCCCGCCGGCGCGAGGAGACCCGCGGCTGCCACTGGCGCGAGGACCGGCCCGAGCGCGACGACGAGAACTGGCGCCGCCACCTCGTCGTCCGGCTCACCCCGGAGCGTCAACCGGTCCTCCGTCGGACGGAGACCGAGGCATTCGGGCCCGTACGCCCGACGCAGGCACCAGACTGCGCAGCAGCAGCACCACTGATTCACCCCGCCGACGTCACCGAGGAGCCGTAACCGTGAGCACGCCCGAAGAGAATCCGCGCCCCACACCCGTGGACGTACCGCTGATCCAGATCGGCGCGCCCGCACCGTCCGCGGGCGGCTGCGGGGACGGCTGCGGCTGCGGCGGGGACGAGTTCTACGAGCTCGACCCCCTGGAGTGCGGCCTCGACCCCGACCTCGCCCAGCTCCTCGCCGAGGCGGGCCTGGACCCGGTCCAGGTCGAGGACGTCGCGCACGTCGCCATCGAGGAGGACCTCGACGGCGGTGTCGACGTCACCACCGTCGCGACCGTGGCCGAGGACGCCGTGGCCACCGGCGACTTCACCGCCCGTGAGGCGGGTGTCGTGGCCGGTCTGCGCGTCGCCGAGGCCGTCCTGTCCATCGTCTGCACGGACGAGTTCGCGGTCGAGCGCCATGTCGAGGACGGCGACCGCGTCGCCCCCGGCCAGAAGCTGCTGACCGTCACCACCCGCACCCGTGACCTGCTCACCGGCGAGCGCAGCGCACTCAACCTGCTGTGCAGGCTCTCCGGCATCGCGACCGCCACCCGTGCCTGGGCCGATGTGCTCGAAGGCACGAAGGCCAAGGTCCGCGACACCCGCAAGACCACCCCGGGCCTGCGCGCCATGGAGAAGTACGCGGTGCGCTGCGGCGGCGGCGTCAACCACCGCATGTCGCTGTCGGACGCGGCGCTGGTCAAGGACAACCACGTTGTCGCGGCGGGCGGCGTGGCCGAGGCCTTCAAGCGCGTACGCGATGAGTTCCCGGACGTACCGATCGAGGTCGAGGTCGACACCCTGCAGCAGGTCCGAGAGGTCCTCGGGGCGGGCGCCGATCTGATCCTGCTGGACAACTTCACCCCGCTGCAGACGGCCGAGGCGGTTGCCCTGGTCGGCGGCCGCGCGGTCCTGGAGTCCTCCGGCCGGCTCTCCCTCGACACCGCACGCGCCTACGCGGAAGCGGGCGTCGACTACCTGGCGGTCGGCGCGCTCACCCACTCCTCGCCGATCCTCGACATCGGCCTGGACTTCCGTGACACCGACGGGGCCGGCGTCTGATGCTGCTCACCATCGACGTCGGCAACACCCACACCGTCCTCGGCCTGTTCGACGGTGAGGAGATCGTCGAGCACTGGCGGATCTCCACCGACGCCCGCCGCACCGCGGACGAGCTCGCGGTGCTGCTCCAGGGCCTGATGGGCATGCACCCGCTGCTCGGCGAGGAGCTGGGCGACGGCATCGAGGGCATCGCGATCTGTTCCACGGTCCCGGCCGTCCTGCACGAGCTGCGCGAGGTGACCCGCCGCTACTACGGCGACGTCCCCGCAGTCCTCGTCGAGCCGGGCATCAAGACCGGGGTGCCGATCCTGATGGACAACCCGAAGGAGGTCGGCGCGGACCGCATCATCAACGCGGTCGCCGCCGTCGATCTGTACGGCGGTCCGGCGATCGTCGTCGACTTCGGCACGGCCACCACCTTCGACGCGGTCTCCGCCCGCGGCGAGTACACCGGCGGTGTCATCGCCCCCGGCATCGAGATCTCGGTCGAGGCACTGGGCGTCAAGGGCGCCCAGCTCCGCAAGATCGAGCTGGCCCGGCCGCGCAGCGTGATCGGCAAGAACACGGTCGAGGCGATGCAGTCGGGCATCATCTACGGCTTCGCGGGCCAGGTCGACGGTGTTGTCGCACGGATGAAGAAGGAGCTGGCGGCCGACCCCGACGACGTCACCGTCATCGCGACGGGCGGCCTTGCGCCGATGGTGTTGGGCGAGTCCTCCGTCATCGACGAGCACGAGCCCTGGCTCACCCTCATCGGTCTGCGTCTGGTGTACGAGCGGAACGTGTCCCGGATGTAGCGGGTACGGGGCGTACCTGCGGGAACGGTTCGGCGGAACGGGGGCCGCCGCCGCGCCGCCAACGGCCAGTTAAGCCGATTTTGTCCATTTAGCACGTATTGTCGCGTCATGCCCACGCCTTACGGATCACGCGGCGGTATGGCGTTCAGCGCGGACGAGCTGCGTGTGCTCCGACGCGCCCTCTCCACCGCCCTTCACCCCACGCCCCTGCCCGACGAGGACGTTCAGGACTGCCTGCGGCTGGCAGGCGCCGTGGACGAGGCGGTCGGCGAGGCGGGACGGCTGCGCACGTTCCTCCTTGCCGACCTCGTCCGCTACCGCAACGCCCTCCCCGGCTCCGTCAGCGGCTATCTGGAGCTTCTCCAGGACGCCCTGGCGGGCGGATACGACCCCCGTCCCGATGACCTTGCCGCGCTGCGCGCCCTGCGCCACAGACCGGTGGCCGCGGCGCTCCTGGAGCGTTGCCAGGTGCTCGCGGAGCGGTCGGTACGGGCCCGCCTCGCCGGACGTTCCGCGCCGTCGGCGGCCCCCGCGCCCCGCAGCCGACTCCTCGCCCTGCCCGGCGGCCGGGCCGCCGACGCCGAACCCGAACGGCCGAAGACCCCGGCGGCCCCGCCCCGGCCGGCCCCGCCGTCCGAGCGTCCGGCACCGAAGCCCTCGGAGGTCTTCCCGCCCCGCCGCCCGGTCCCGCCACCGCAGCAGTGGGCCGCGGGATAACCCCGGCGCAACGCGGAGGGGGCGCGCGGAAGTCGGTACCGGTCTCGCTACTCTGGATGCCATGGACTACGTATCCGCGCTCGTGCCCCCCGTGGTGATGGCCGCCTTCTTCATCGGCCTCGTCGTGACGATCGTCAAGAGCCAGGGCGGTCCCAACAAGGCCAAGGAGGACGCAGCCGTGGACATGGCGATCGGCCGTGCCGAGTCGGTCCAGCAGGCGCCACGTACCGACGGCGTCTGACTTCCCCGGACCTCGCAGCACGCGAAGGGCGCGCGACTTGTCAGGAGTCGTGCGCCCTTTTGCTGCGTAAATAGCCGAGCATTCCCGGCATCTGGCACTAAAGTGACATTGTGCCCCGCCAATTGGGAGATCTGGAAGACGCCGTGATGACACGGGTCTGGCAATGGAACCGTCCGGTCACCGTGCGGGAAGTCCTTGAGGACCTTCAGCAGGAACGCTCCATCGCCTACACCACCGTCATGACGGTAATGGACAATCTCCATCAGAAGGGCTGGGTGCGCAGGGAAGTTGACGGCCGCGCATATCGATATACGGCGGTCTCCACCCGCGCCGCCTACTCGGCCGCACTGATGAACGAAGCATGGTCGCGCAGTGACAACCCCGCCGCCGCTCTCGTCGCCTTCTTCGGCATGATGTCCGCCGAGCAGCGTGAGGCCCTCAAGGACGCCATGCGGATCGTTCTGCCCAACCTGCACGGGGCCGCCGAGCCGCCGTCCGATGAAGCGGCGGATGAAGCGGTGGGTGAAGCGACCCATGAAGAGGTCGATGAACCGCGCGATGAACCGACTGATGAACCGGCCGGAGAAGCGACCGGAGATCCGGCCGATGGCGCGGCCCCGGAGACCGGGCGATAGCGTCTGGGTATGTCCTCAGAGCTTCCGCATACCGATTTCCGTACCGAGCCGTCGGTTATAAACGTGGCCATCACAGTCCGTCGTGCCAGGACCAGTGATGTGGCATCGGTCCGCCGTCTCCTCGACGGGTACGTACGCGAAGGCATCCTGCTCGACAAAGCAACGGTGACGCTTTACGAGGACATCCAGGAGTTCTGGATCGCAGAACGCGACGAGGACGCCCGGGTCATCGGCTGCGGTGCACTCCATGTGATGTGGGAAGACCTCGCCGAAGTGCGCACTCTCGCGGTCGATCACAGCATCAGAGGTGCCGGAGTCGGGCATCAAGTACTGGACAAGTTGTTGCAGACCGCTCGTTGGCTGGGCGTACGGCGGGTTTTCTGTCTCACCTTCGAAGTCGACTTCTTCGCGAAGCACGGCTTCGTGGAGATCGGAGAGACACCGGTCGACGGAGATGTCTACAGCGAGCTGCTGCGTTCCTATGACGAGGGTGTAGCAGAGTTCCTGGGTCTCGAACGAGTGAAGCCGAACACCTTGGGCAACAGTCGGATGCTTCTGCACCTGTGACCGCCACAAGAAGCCGTGGCCCTATGTCCGAATCGCACATGTTTCCCGTCTTCTCAGGATCCTGAACCTCTCCCGGGGGTTTGTGTTTTCCGGGGAAAAGCGGTTTCCTTTCCGCGTACTGCATTTTCGATGAAAGGAAATCCGGTGGCACAGAAGGTTCAGGTCCTTCTTGTCGATGACCTCGACGGTGGCGAGGCGGACGAGACAGTGACGTTCGCTCTGGATGGCAAGACGTACGAGATTGACCTCACCACGAGCAACGCGGACAAGCTCCGTGGTCTTCTTGAGCCGTACACCAAGGGTGGCCGGCGTACGGGTGGCCGTGCAGCGGCCGGCCGTGGCAAGGGCCGTGCCGTTACGGGTGGCAACAAGGACACCGCGGAGATCCGTAAGTGGGCGCGCGAGAACGGCCACAATGTGAATGACCGCGGCCGTGTTCCCGCGGAGATCCGTGAGGCTTACGAGAAGGCCAACGGCTGAGCTGTCGACTCATCGGTCGACCGCCCCGTTCGGGCGCGCATCAACCGGACCCGGTGGCATTCCGTCGCCACCGTGTCCACGAGCCGTACGAGATCGGGAGCATCCCCACCCCTGCTCCCGAGGCCGACGAGGGCCGGGAGCTCCGGCTCTCCCTCGTGCCGCAGCCCGGGGGGCCGCAGCCATACGGCGGCCCCCGACCGGCCCGCCACCCGACCGGGCGGCGTCGGCGCAGTGATCCGACCGCCCGTACCGATGGCGGTCAGCGAGAGGGTGACCCCGCCCCACTCCAGCCAGTCGAGCAGCCCGGGCAGCTCGTCGGCGCTTCCCGCTGCCACCAGCAGGCTCATCCGCGAGCCCGTCAGCGCCACAGGTCCGGTGCGGCCCACCCGCCGCAGCGCCGCATGGCCGGCGGCCGCAGGTACCTCCAGGACGTCGAACCGCAGCCCGGTCGGCAACCGCACCGGTGTGGTGCCCTCCGTTGCCCAGCCGAGCTCGCGCTCGTACCACTGCGCCCACCGTGCGCTCTCGGCGTGGCCCTCCTGCTCGTCGGCGACCGACGGCAGGGTGGACGGGGCGGTGATGGCCATGTCGGGAGAACGGCAGAGTCACCCCAGGGGTTACGCAGAGTCTGCGGCCAAGTGCTCGGTGTGTCCGAGATGGGGGCGTAGGGACGCATTCGGGAGCGCGAAGATGTTCGCCCGTAGCGGAGGGAACCGGCGTGCGCCGCATGGACTGTCTGTAATTGCGGGTAAGACATCCCTAGTGGGGAGGGGCGACACGCAGACCCGGGCATCTCACGTTCGCCATCGGCGTACTGGTGAAAGGGGTATCTGCCTGGCCTGCGGGAACATCGTCTCGCACCATCGGGTTGGAGCAGATGTCGGCGTTCGGGGCAGGAGGCCAAGGACGGTGTCGGCAGTTGGAATGAGCGGTCCCCGCTTGCGGGACTAAGCTGCGGAAGGACAGGGAGGGGACCGACCCCTTACTGCCTGACCGCTCTGAGGAGCGATTAACGATGTTCGAGAGGTTCACCGACCGCGCGCGGCGGGTTGTCGTCCTGGCTCAGGAAGAAGCCCGGATGCTCAACCACAACTACATCGGCACCGAGCACATCCTCCTGGGCCTTATCCACGAGGGTGAGGGTGTCGCCGCTAAGGCCCTGGAGAGCCTCGGGATTTCGCTCGAGGCGGTCCGCCAGCAGGTGGAGGAGATCATCGGCCAGGGCCAGCAGGCCCCGTCCGGGCACATCCCCTTCACGCCCCGGGCCAAGAAGGTCCTGGAGCTGTCGCTCCGCGAGGCCCTCCAGCTCGGCCACAACTACATCGGCACCGAGCACATCCTGCTCGGCCTGATCCGCGAGGGCGAGGGCGTCGCAGCCCAGGTCCTCGTGAAGCTGGGCGCCGACCTGAACCGGGTGCGGCAGCAGGTCATCCAGCTGCTCTCCGGCTACTCGGGCGGCAAGGAGGCGGCAACCGCGGGCGGCCCCGCGGAAGGCACGCCCTCCACGTCCCTGGTGCTCGACCAGTTCGGCCGGAATCTCACCCAGGCCGCTCGCGAATCCAAGCTCGACCCGGTCATCGGGCGCGAGAAGGAGATCGAGCGGGTCATGCAGGTGCTGTCCCGCCGTACCAAGAACAACCCGGTTCTCATCGGCGAGCCCGGCGTCGGCAAGACGGCGGTCGTCGAAGGACTGGCGCAGGCCATCGTCAAGGGCGAGGTGCCCGAGACCCTCAAGGACAAGCACCTCTACACCCTCGACCTCGGTGCGCTGGTCGCCGGCTCCCGCTACCGCGGTGACTTCGAGGAGCGCCTGAAGAAGGTCCTCAAGGAGATCCGCACCCGCGGCGACATCATCCTGTTCATCGACGAGCTCCACACTCTGGTGGGTGCGGGCGCCGCCGAGGGCGCGATCGACGCCGCCAGCATCCTCAAGCCCATGCTGGCCCGCGGCGAGCTGCAGACCATCGGTGCCACGACGCTCGACGAGTACCGCAAGCACCTGGAGAAGGACGCCGCTCTCGAGCGCCGCTTCCAGCCCATCCAGGTCGCGGAGCCGTCGCTGCCGCACACCATCGAGATCCTCAAGGGTCTGCGCGACCGCTACGAGGCCCACCACCGCGTCTCCATCACGGACGAGGCGCTGGTCCAGGCCGCGACGCTGGCTGACCGGTACATCTCGGACCGCTTCCTGCCGGACAAGGCGATCGACCTGATCGACGAGGCCGGTTCCCGGATGCGCATCCGCCGGATGACCGCGCCGCCGGACCTCCGCGAGTTCGACGAGAAGATCGCGGGCGTCCGCCGCGACAAGGAGTCCGCGATCGACTCGCAGGACTTCGAGAAGGCCGCGTCCCTGCGCGACAAGGAGAAGCAGCTTCTCGCCGCGAAGACCAAGCGCGAGAAGGAATGGAAGGCCGGCGACATGGACGTCGTGGCCGAGGTCGACGGCGAGCTGATCGCCGAAGTCCTGGCCACCGCGACCGGCATTCCGGTCTTCAAGCTGACGGAGGAGGAGTCCTCCCGTCTGCTGCGCATGGAGGACGAGCTCCACAAGCGCGTCATCGGCCAGAAGGATGCCATCAAGGCCCTCTCGCAGGCGATCCGCCGTACGCGAGCCGGTCTGAAGGACCCGAAGCGCCCCGGTGGCTCGTTCATCTTCGCCGGCCCGTCGGGTGTCGGTAAGACGGAGCTCTCCAAGACGCTCGCCGAATTCCTCTTCGGCGACGAGGACGCGCTGATCGCCCTCGACATGTCGGAGTTCAGCGAGAAGCACACGGTTTCCCGCCTCTTCGGTTCTCCCCCCGGCTACGTGGGTTACGAAGAGGGTGGCCAGCTCACCGAGAAGGTGCGCCGCAAGCCGTTCTCCGTCGTCCTCTTCGACGAGGTCGAGAAGGCCCACCCCGATATCTTCAATTCCCTTCTCCAGATTCTGGAAGACGGTCGCCTGACCGACTCCCAGGGCCGGGTCGTGGACTTCAAGAACACGGTCATCATCATGACGACCAACCTCGGGACCCGGGACATCTCCAAGGGCTTCAACCTGGGCTTCGCCGCCCAGGGCGACGTCAAGACCGGCTACGAGCGGATGAAGAACAAGGTCAACGAAGAGCTCAAGCAGCACTTCCGCCCCGAGTTCCTCAACCGTGTCGACGACACGGTCGTCTTCCACCAGCTCACGGAGGAAGACATCATCCAGATCGTCGACCTCATGCTGGCCAAGGTGGACGAGCGCCTGAAGGACCGCGACATGGGCATCGAGCTGAGCTCGGAAGCCAAGTCGCTCCTGGCGAAGAAGGGCTACGACCCCGTGATGGGCGCCCGGCCGCTGCGCCGGACGATCCAGCGCGAGATCGAGGACATCCTCTCCGAGAAGATCCTCTTCGGTGAGCTGCGCCCCGGTCACATCGTGGTCGTCGGCACCGAGGGTGAGGGTGAGGAGAAGAAGTTCACCTTCCGCGGCGAGGAGAAGTCGGCTCTGCCCGACGTCCCCCCGATCGAGCAGGCGGCAGGCGGCGCGGGCCCGAACATGTCGAAGGACGTGTAAGGACGCTCCCGAGCGCCTGAGTATCTGAAGGGGCTGCCCCGGAACCGTGAGAACGGTCCGGGGCAGCCCCTTTTGCCGTGCCGCTGTGCCGCCGTGCCGCTGTGCAGCCGTCCTGCCGTCCTGCCGTCCTGCCGTGCCTGCCGTGCCTGCCGTGCCCGCGGTGCCCGTCGTGCCCGCGGTGCTGCCGTCAGTGGCGCAGGTCCTCGTTCCGCCTCGGCAGCAGCCCCAACTGCACCTTGCTGCCCCCGTCCTCGTGGCCGACCCGCCAGGGCTCGCCGGTCGTGGCATCGCGCGGTTTCAGGGCGAACGCGGCCTTGTGGGTGCGGCCGGTCGTACGGGACGCATCGGCGCCCGCGCCGACCACCCAGGCCTTCACCTTGGCGCCGCCCTTGGTCGCCTTGCGGAGTTCGAGGGTGAAATCCATCTGGATGTCGCCGACCTCGAAGGCCACGGGGCGACCGGTGCCACGGTCCGCGGCGTCGATGAGCTGGTTGCGGATCGACTCGACGGCATCGGCGAGCTCGATGCCGTCCATATCGCTGGTGCCTGCCGGCGTCACAGGCCATGGTCTGTCCCCCGGGAGCTGAGCTGGTCGCCGTGTCAGCGTAGTCAGGTTGCAAGCCGAAGGTCCTGAATCGGACGGCCTCGGGTCCCGCCGCCAGTGACAAGGCGCACAGCCCGTTCCGGGCCTACTAGCGGTGTTAGGGGCAGGCGCCGTGATCGCGGAGGGGACCTTTGCCCCTGCATGGAGAGGGGCTTTCGGGGGCGGGAGGAGAGAAGCCCGGATCACTATGTTTAGTCCGATTAGAGCGGTTTGGGGCTGGGGTTAAACCTGTCCGAAACAAGAGTTTCGATGAGTCCGGAAATGGGGCGCGTGAAACCTGCGCCGGTGAATTCCCGAGGCTCCCACTACGGCTTTTGTTCGTAGATGGGGTATTTGAGCATTGGTGCGGGTGCGGGTTACCAAGGGATGACCAGCCCGGCGGAAGCGTCGGGTCCAGTCATCTCCGGAGGTTCTCCGCTTATGTCGAAGCGCGTTTCGTTCCACTCCCGTCGCCCGTCCCTGTCCCGTGTCCGTGGCGCCGTCGTGGCAGCCGGCCTGGGGACGTCGATGGTTCTCGGTGTGGGCGCTGCGTTCGCGGCCGGCACGGTGGGTGCCCCCGACGCCGCGAACCTGATCAGCGTCAGTACGGCCAACTCGGTCGCCAAGCAGGCGGCCGTGCAGGCCGAGGCGGCCAAGGCGGCCAAGGCCGAACGAGCGGCGGTCAAGAAGGTGGCTGTGAAGAAGGCTGCCGCCTGGGAGACCCCGGTGCGCCACTATGCGCTGAGTGCGAGCTTCGGCAATGACGGCGCCCGCTGGGCCCACAAGCACTCCGGTCAGGACTTCGCTGTGCCGATCGGCACCAAGGTGCAGGCCGCGCACAGTGGCACCGTCGTGAAGGCCGGTCCGAACGGCGGCGGTGACGGCCCCGCGTACGGCAATGCCGTCGTGATCAGCCACGGCAACGGCGTGTACTCGCAGTACGCCCACCTGTCGCGGATCGATGTGCACATCGGTCAGACCGTGAAGACGGGCGAGAAGATCGCCCTCTCCGGCAATACCGGAAACTCCAGCGGCCCGCACGTGCACTTCGAGATCCGGACCACGCCGAACTACGGTTCCGCGATCAACCCGGTCTCGTTCCTGCACAAGCAAGGCGTCATGGTCTGACCCGACCGGGACGCACCCCTCGGGGCCTGTCCGGCCCTACTCGGCGGACCCCGGGCTGTGTGCCCGGGTGACCAGATCGAAGGCGACTTCGAGGACGGCCTTGCGCTTCTCCTCGGGGTCGCCTTCGAGGTCTTTGAGGGCGAACATGCCCGCGTGCATCGTGAAGAGCGCGGTGAAACAGCGCACCTGGTCGGTCAGCGGGGCATCGGGTTCCTTGATCAGATCGACCAGTCCGACGACGCGGTCCTTGATGGTCTTGCCGATGCTGAGCTCCCGTACGGTCGCCTGGTTCTCCTGCATGAACTGGAAGAGCGGGGCGGCGGCGGTCAGCGCCTCGCTGTAGCGGCGCAGGATCTCCTTCTTCGTCTCCAGGCTGTGAGGCTGGCCCCTGCCCCACTCGATCAGCTCCTCGACAGGCCGGTTCAGGTCGTCGAAGATGCTGGCCAGGATGTCTTCCTTGGTCTTGAAGTGGTAGTAGAGCGCGGCCTTGGTGACATCCAGCCGCTCGGAGATCTCGCGCAGTGAGGTCTTCTCGTAGCCCTGTTCGGCGAAGAGTTCCAGGGCGACGTCCTGAATGCGCTGGCGCGTGTTGCCCCGGCGCGGCTGCGGTGTGCTGCCCATGGCGCTCTCCCTCGATACTTACTTGACGCCCGGCTAGTTACGGGTCTACTTTCCCCAGTGTAGTCAACTAGCCGGGCGGCAAGTAAGTGCCCGGTACGTACAGGGGATCAGGGGAGTGGGGACCATGTCGGACCTGAAGAAGGCGGCGGACGGAAGGGTGGACGACCGGCCTGCCGAGAAACCCGAGAAGCGGCAGCGCAGCGTCCAGGTGGTGATGCTCGCCCTGATGATCACGATGCTGCTCGCCATGCTGGACAACCTGATCGTCGGCACTGCCATGCCGACCATCGTCGGCGACCTCGGCGGCCTGGAACATCTGTCCTGGGTCGTCACCGCGTACACGCTGGCCACCGCGGCCTCCACCCCCATCTGGGGCAAGCTCGGCGACATGTACGGGCGCAAGGGCATCTTCCTCACGTCCATCGTGCTCTTCCTGATCGGCTCGGTACTGAGCGGAATGGCCCAGGACATGGGTCAGCTGATCGGCTTCCGGGCAGTGCAGGGGCTTGGCGCGGGCGGCCTGATGGTCGGCGTCATGGCGATCATCGGCGACCTGGTGCCGCCCCGTGAGCGAGGCAAGTACCAGGGGATGATGGCCGGTGTGATGGCGATCGCCATGATCGGCGGACCGCTGGTCGGCGGCACAATAACCGACCACCTCGGCTGGCGCTGGAGCTTCTACATCAACCTGCCGCTGGGCGCGGTCGCCCTCGCCATGGTCACCGCCGTGCTTCATCTGCCCAAGCGGGAGCGCACCGAGGCGAAGGTCGACTACCTCGGCGCGGGTCTGCTGACCCTCGGCATCACCGCGATCGTGCTGGTCACCACCTGGGGCGGTTCGGAGTACGACTGGAACTCCGCTGTGATCATGGAGCTCATGGCGATCGGTGTCGCCTCGCTCGTCGGCTTCCTCTTCGTCGAGACGAAGGCTGCAGAACCGATCATTCCGCTCCACATCTTCCGCAACCGCAACTTCACCCTGATGTCCGTCGTCGGCTTCATGTCGGGCTTTGTGATGTTCGGTGCGGTGCTCTTCCTGCCGCTGTTCCAGCAGTCCGTCCAAGGCGCGTCGGCGACCAACTCGGGTCTGCTGCTCCTGCCGATGCTGCTGTCGATGATGGTCGTCTCGCTGATCGCGGGACGGGTCACCACCAGCACCGGCAAGTACAAGATCTTCCCCGTGGTGGGCTCGGTCCTGATGGTGACCGGTCTGTTCCTGCTCTCGCAGATGGACACCGGCACCACGCGGTTCACCTCGGGCGTCTACATGGCGGTGCTCGGTGCGGGCATGGGCTTCCTGATGCAGATCACCATGCTCGTCGCGCAGAACAGCGTCGAGATGAAGGACATGGGAGTCGCCTCCTCCGCGACCACCCTCTTCCGTACGCTCGGCAGCTCCTTCGGTGTCGCGATCATGGGCGCACTGTTCACCGGGCGGGTGCAGGACGAGATGGCTGCCCGCGGCGGCGGGGGAGCCACGGCGAAGTCCGCGCAGCTGGACGCGGCGAGCCTGGCGAAGCTGCCGGATGCGATGCGTGAGGCGTACCAGTTCGCGGTGTCGTCCGGCACCCACATCGCGTTCCTGGTGGGTGCCTCGGTCGGAGTGATCGCTCTGCTCGCGTCGGTGTTCGTCAAGGAGGTCCCGCTGCGGGGAGCGGGCCCGGAAACCGTGTCGTCGGACGGTGCGTAGGAGTCGGCCGCGGTCGCCGGCCCGAAGCAGCGCGAGGCCGTCTGATCGCTTCGCGCCGCACGAGCGGTGTACGAGCCGTGTACGAGCCGTGTACGAGGAGGCTCCCGGGGCGCGCCCCGGGAGCCTCCTCGTACACAACTCAGCCGCCGGACCGCATGCGGCCGGACTCCGTGCTCAGGCCGTCGCCGCTGCCCGGCGTGCGCTGTTCGGACAGGCGCAGGATCGGGAAGCTGCCGGTGTTCGTCGGTGCGTGCTCGGGCAGCCACAGCACGGCGATCGCCCCGCCCGCGCCCTTCGCCGCCCCTTCCGGCGCCGCGTTGCGGAAAGTCAGCCGGGCCCCGAGGACCCGCGCCTGACCGGCCGCGATCGTCAGCCCCAGACCGTGTCCGTGTCCGGCCCGGTCGCTGCTTCCGGTACGGAACCGGCTCGGGCCCTCACGCAGCAGCGCTGCCGGGAACCCGGAACCGTGATCGCGGATCCGCACCACCCGGCCCTCGACCGTGACCTCCACCGGAGTGGCACCGTGCTTGGCGGCGTTCCCCAGCAGATTGCCGAGGATCCGCTCCAGCCGGCGCGGATCGGTGCTGACCCAGGACTCGTGGACGACCTGCACCCGCACATCCGGGTCCAGCAGCGCGACCCGCCGGCTGACGAACTCACCCAGCGCGATCTCCTGCAGCTCGGCCCGCTCCGACGCACTGTCCAGCCGGGCCACCTCCAGCACATCCTCGACCAGGGTGCGCATCGCCTGTGCCCGGTCCCGTACGAGCTCGGTGGGGCGGCCCGGCGGCAGCAGCTCGGCCGCCGTCAGCAGACCGGTCACCGGGGTACGCAGCTCGTGCGCGATGTCCGCGGTGACCCGGCGCTCCGCCTCGATGCGTTCGTTCAACGCGTCCGTCAGCGCGTCCACCGCGCGGGCCAGCTCATCGGTCTCGTCCTGGACGACACCGCCGACGGCCTCCCTGACACGGACATCCGTATTGCCCTGCGCGACCCTGCCCGCCGCGGCCGCCGCCTTGCGCAGCCGGCGCGACAGCTGCCCGCCGATCAGCACGCCCAGCGCGCAGCCGCCGAACACCACCGAGACCGAGCCGATGATCAGCGCCCGGTCGAGATCGCCCATGATCGTGGCGCTGCGGTCGGCGAAACGGGTGTGCAGCGAGAGCACATCGCCGTTGCCGACCGGCACGGCCGCCCACACATCGGGCACCCCGTTCCTGGTCTCCTCGACATGCGTGGCGCGCCGGTTCCTGTTGGTCTCCGCGCGCAGGCTGCGCGGCATCAACGGGTCGTTGAGCTTGGCTCCGAACCGGGGGTCGGCCTTCTGCGTCTTCTTCGCCTCGTACAGCAGTTGTGCGTACGTCAGCCGCTCCAGCTGGACCTCGCGCGCGTTCTCCAGCATCGAGACCCGGGCGGCGTTGTGGACGACGAAGCTGAGCGCGACCGCGGTCAGCGCGCCGACCGCCGCGATCGCGATGCTGATCTTCCAGCGGACACCCGTCCGCAGGGCGAACCGCTTCATGGCCGGAGTTTGTAGCCGAAGCCGCGGACCGTCTCGATCCGGTCCTGGCCGATCTTTGTGCGCAGCCGCTGCACATGGACATCCACGACCCGGGTGTCGCCACCCCACCCGTAGTCCCAGACCCGCTCCAGGAGCTTGTCGCGGGAGAGCACGGTGCCGGGCGCGGCGGAGAACTCCAGCAGCAGCCGCATCTCGGTCGGGGTCAGCGCCACCTGCCGGCCGCCCCGGTGGACCTCCATGCCCTCGATGTCGATCTCCAGATCGCCGAAGACCAGCACCCCGCCGACGGGCTGCGGCTCCGGCTCCCTGTTGCCCGGCTGCCCACCCGACGCATGGCCGAAGCGGCGCAGCACGGCACGGATCCGGGCGACCAGGACCGCCCCGTCGAAGGGCTTGGTGACGTAGTCGTCGGCGCCGGCCTCCAGGCCGAGCACCACATCGATCGAGTCGGCCCGGGCCGACAGCATGATCACCGGGACCGTCGACTCGTCGCGGATACGACGGCAGAGGCTGACCCCATCGAGCCCCGGCACCATCACATCGAGCAGGGCGATGTCGGGACGGTCGGCCCGGAACGCATCGAGCCCCGACAGTCCGTCGGGCATCGCGGTGACCGCGAAGCCGTCGCGCTCCAGCGCCAGCTGGGTGGCCTCGCGGATGACGTCGTCGTCCTCGACGAACAGGACGTGGGTCTCGGCCATCGGACTGCTCTCAGTTCCCCGCCGGTCCGGCGGATTCCGGAAGACCGGCTTCCCCATTGCCGACGGCTCGGTTGAAGTCGTTGTGCACCCGGTCGTGCTCGCTGAACCGGTTGTCCGCCCAGCGGTAGGTGATCACTTCCTCGCCGGAGGGGTACGCGACCGAGTCCTTCTTCTCGTACACCTGGGCCGTCACCACCAGTTCACCGCGGTCGATGGTGCCGTACACCGCGGGCTGCTCGATGGCGAACACGTTCTCGTACGAGCCGTTGCCCCGCTGGCGGTACACATAGGTTCCGACGCCCACCGAATCGCCGCAGGTCATCACGTTCACCACGACGTCGGCCGAGGGGCCGCCGGTCATGGTGCCGTACGAGGTGTCCACCGGGTACGCGGAGCCGCTGCAGGGCTTCAGATCCGTCCTGACCCGCTCGCTGACCTTGGGGTCCCGCTTGAGCAGCGTCACGGGATCGATCCGGGGCGTGGGCTTCGCCGTGGACGTCGGATCGGCGCTCGGCGTGACCTTGGCGACCGGCTGGGTGCCTGCCGGACCCTCGTCCCGGGTGCCGGTACCGCCGGTGGAGCAGCCGACGGCGAGCAACCCGAAAGCGGCGAGCCCGACCAGGGTCGTGGTGCTCGCCGCCCAGCCGGTCAGGACCCGGCCACGACCGGCGGTGGCCCCGCGGCAACCGCCGTCTCTTGTGCCGCCACGGTCGCCGTCGCCGTTACCGCTGTCATCGCTGGCTGTCAGGCCGCGCACCGCTCCCGCCCCCGTTCGTCCACATGCCTGCCCGCCTGCGCCCGTACCTGCGCCGTTGCCCGCGCACGCACCGGAGCGCCGACGGCCGGAGCACGGTCGGCCGCCGTCAGACCCCGCTCCTCCCGGAGCCGGGCCTCCCTGCTCGCTGCCTCACGGCTCTCCAGCTCCTGGCGCAGTCGCGCCAGGGCACGGTGCAGCGTGCTCTTCACCGTACCGGCCGACATGCCGAGCGCCGCAGCCGTCTCCTCCGTACTCATCTGCTCCCAGTGTCGCAGCACGACGACGCTGCGCTGCTTGGGAGCCAGTACGCCCAGCACATCCATCAGCAGTGCACGGTCGGCGCGCTGCTCGGTGCCGTCATCGACGCTGGCGTCGGGCAGCTGCTCGGTGGGTACCTCGTCCAGCTTGCGGGCCCGCCACCACTCGGTACGGGTGTTGATCATGACGCGGCGCAGATATGCGTCGGCGAGGGACTTGTCGGCGATGCCGTCCCAGCGGCCGTACGTACGGACCAGGGCGGTCTGCAGCAGGTCCTGCGCATCCACGGGGTCGGGGACCAGTCGGCGTGCACTGCGCAGCAGTGCCTCCTGCCGAGTGCGTACGTACTCCTCGAATTCGAGCACCTCGCCCTGCGCCATTCCAACCGCCTCCGTCCCCGTAGATCCCCGTAGAACCGCCGTCAGCCATCGATCGGCCGGGCTGACGTCACTGACGCTACGGAGCTGTTGTCACGGGGCTGTGCGGAGCAGCCATACGCTGACGCACGGCTGTCCATCGGTTGTGTAACAGCGGGGGAGAGGGCAGCAGGGACCTTCAGCTCAGCGGCAGCCGGTACTGGCCGCCGGCCAGCGGCTCGACCAGGCCGTCGGCGACCAGGCCGTCCAGCGCGCGGGCTCGCTGCACCGGTTCGTCCCACACCGCGTCCAGTGCCGACTGCGGCACCGGTGCCACGGCCTCGCGCAGCACGGCGAGCAGCCGTCCGCGCACCTGCCGGTCCGTGCCGGCGTAGGTCTGACCGCGCCGCGGGGGCCCCTGGTGGGCGGGCTTTCCGGCCAGCCGCCAGGCGCACTGCCCGGCGATCGGGCACCGTGTGCAGTCCTCGTTCTTGGCGGTGCAGACGAGGGCGCCGAGCTCCATCGTCGCGGCGGCCCAGCGGGCGGCCCGGTCGTCCTCCTCGGGGAGCAGGGCCCGGGCGAGCTTGCGTTCGGCGGCGGTGGTCGCGTTCGGCGGGTACTGGATGCCGGTCGCGGCCCGGGCGAACACCCGGCGGACGTTCGTGTCGAGTACGGCATGCCGCTGTCCGTACGCGAACGAGGCCACGGCCGCCGCGGTGTACTCACCGATCCCGGGCAGTGCGAGCAGCTGACCGTGCTCGCTCGGTACGTCGCCGCCGTGCCGTTCAGTTATTGCCTGCGCGGCCCCGTGCAGGCGGAGCGCCCGGCGGGGGTAGCCGAGCCGGCCCCAGGCGCGGACCGCCTCACCGGGCGGCTCGGCGGCCAGATCGGCCGGGCGCGGCCAGCGGGCCAGCCACTGTTCGTACACCGGGAGGACCCGGTTGACGGGGGTCTGCTGCAGCATGAACTCGCTCACCATCACACCCCAGGCGCCCGCTTCGGGGCGGCGCCAGGGCAGATCGCGGGCGTGCTGTTCGAACCACCCGATGACGGGAGCGTGGAGGGAGGCGGGGGGCGTCTGTGTCGCAGTCATGGCAGTCATCGCATTGCCGATCCTGACACGGAAGGGCAGAGGACGGCTCCGCGCACGGTGGTGTCGCTCCTCCTCAGGGCCCTTGGGGTGATATTGCCACCCGTCTGTCCCCGCGATATCCGGCAACCGGCCCAAGCAGACTCCCCCCGGGCCGTCAGTGCCGTTTGCCCCGCCGCCTGGACCGGCCGGCCGCCGCCCCCGGGCCCGATGCCCAGACGGCCAGGGGCGCCCCGCTGCCCCGCACGGTCCGGACGAGCGACCGTGCCGGCCGGTAGAGCACGGCGACCGTCACGGCGGCCACCGCCGCACCCAGCAGCAGACCGACCGCCACGTCATGCGGATAGTGCACCCCGACGAAGACCCGCGAGAAGGCCATCAGCAGGGCCAGCGGCACGGTGAGCCAGGCCAGCCGGGGCCGGGCGATCGCCAGGGCGACGGCTGCCGCGCCGGCGATCGCGGAGTGGTTGCTGGGGAACGACCAGTCGCCCGTCGGCGGACACGGCACCAGCGAGGCCGCTGCCCCGACGACCGCCCGGCACGGGCGTTCCTCGTCCACTATCGACTTGAGCACCTCGCTGCCCACATAGGCGAAGGCCGTCGCGATGGGTGCGAGCACAGCCAGCGCCAGGGCGCCGTCGTCCGCCCGTCGGGCACGCCACCACCCGGTGATGAACAGGACGCCGAAGACCAGGAGTCCGAGCTCCGTCCATATCTCGGCCAGGTGTTGCACCCATGACGGCATGTCATGCGCGAAGTCGGTGATGTCCCGGTAGAGCGGGGCAGTAGATGAACTATCCATGTGACAGAGGGTAGTCAACAAAACCGGGTGGTCACCCTGGGCGGTCCCCGGGGCCCAACTCGGCTGAAGTACAGGGCTGGAGCAGGCCGTCCCGAGATGATGATCCGCAAAACTTCAGGGCTGGGCGGCGGGTGGGGCGGGAGTTGGCGCCGATCTCTCGTACAGTTTGCGCCGTGGGATCTTTGCGTAATCCGATCGGGCCGCTTCCCTCCACCATCTACTGGCGACGGAGGGCCGTAGCGGCGACGCTGGTTGCGCTGCTCGCGTTGCTGATCGTGTGGGCCGTCACCTCCGGTGGCGGCAAGCGGAACACGGACGACTCCCGGCCCGGCGGATCGGGTCCCGCGCGCTCGATCACTCCCGGCCCCTCGCAGTCGGGTCCGGCCATCAGCCAACAGCCGGGCGGGCGCGACGAGTCGGGCGACTCGGGCAGCGGCGGCGAAGACAACAGCGGTACGGGAGCGGGCTCCGGCGGCGGCGCGGGCGACGGTGACGGCGGCACGGACACCGGCAGCGGACCGGACACCGGAGCCGACGGCGTGAGCGGAAGCGGCGCGACGCCCGGAGAACAGGTCCCGGCAGGCTCCTCGCTCCCCGACTGCGCCACCGGCGCACTGCAGTTGAGCCTGAGCACCGAGGTCAGCTACAGCCCCGGCGAGAAGCCGAAGTTCCGGTTGATCGCCAAGAACACCTCGTCCACCACCTGCAAGGCCGACTTCGGGCCGAAGAGCGCGGTGCTCACCATCACCGAGGCCGGTGGCGACGACAGCCAGGTGTGGTCCTCCAAGGACTGCCCGCGCAGCGCGGGCAGCCTGCTGCTGAAGGTCCCGGCAGGCTCGACCGTCGTCCACACCGTGGAGTGGGACCGCAAGAAGAGCACCCCGCAGTGTGCGACGCCGCCCGCGGAAACTGCGGGGCCCGGTACGTACCTGGTCGAGGCGAAGGCGCCGGGCGAGCCGGTGCGGCGCGCCTCGTTCGTACTCGCGAAGGACTGAGAAGAGGGCCGGGAATCCGCGGGACCGGGCCCGGGAAAATACTTCGGGGCCCGGTCTCCCGGGCCCCGGCGCCGCCTGTGTCTGCTGCGCGTACCGCTACACGTACCGCTCGAGAATCGACGACTCGGCCAGCCGCGACAGTCCCTCGCGCACGCTCCTCGCCCGCGCCTCGCCGACCCCGTCCACCGTCTGGAGGTCGTCCACGCTGGCGGCGAGGAGTTTCTGCAGACCGCCGAAGTGCTCCACCAGCCGGTCGATGATCGCCCCGGGCAGCCGCGGCACCTTCGCCAGCAGCCGGAAGCCGCGCGGCGAGACCGCCGAATCCAGCGTCTCCGGCGAGCCGCTGTACCCCAGCGCCCGTGCCACGACGGGGAGTTCGAGCAGTTCGGTGTGGGAGAGCGCGTCGAGTTCGGTCAGCGCTTCGGCGACCGTACGGGACCGCTTCGCGGTCGGCTCCGGCACATAGTCGCGCACGACCAGCTCTCGCTCCGGCTCGACGCCCGCGATCAACTCGTCGAGCTGGAGCGAGAGGAGCCGGCCGTCGGTGCCCAGCTCCACCACGTACTCCGCGATCTCGGTCGCGATCCGGCGGACCATCTCCAGCCGCTGCGCGACGGCCGTCACATCCCGGACCGTCACCAGGTCCTCGATCTCCAGCGCCGAGAGGGTACCGGCGACCTCGTCGAGCCGGAGCTTGTACCGCTCCAGGGTGGCGAGTGCCTGATTGGCGCGGGAGAGGATCGCGGCGGACTCCTCCAGGACCCGGCGCTCCCCGTCCACGTACAGCGCGATGAGGTGCATCGACTGCGAGACCGAGACGACCGGGAAGTTGCACTGCTTGGAGACCCGGTCCGCTGTGCGGTGGCGGGTGCCGGTCTCCTCGGTGGGGATGGAGGCGTCCGGGACCAGCTGCACACCGGCCCGCAGGATCTTGGTCATGTCCTTGTCGAGGATCAGCGCCCCGTCGAGCTTGGCCAGCTCGCGCAGGCGCGTCGCGGTGAACTCCACGTCCAGCACGAATCCGCCGGTGCACATCGACTCGACGGTTCTGTCCATGCCCAGGACGATCAGCCCGCCGGTGTTGCCACGGAGGATGCGCTCCAGGCCGTCCCGCAGGGCCATTCCAGGCGCGACGGCGGTCAACGAGGCGCGCATCAGCGCCTCGTTACCGGTGCCTTGGCCGGACTTTCCGGGCGATGCTGCCCGGTCGCTGGCTGCCACTGCACTCCTCCGGTCACAGGTTTGCGGTGCCCTTACGTCCCTCATACCGTTCGTACGGACGGGCGAGACCAGGGCAAAGTCTACCGGCGCGCGTTCTCCTCCTGTGGGGCCTGTGCGTGAGACCGGCGCGGGAGCACTCTCAGTGCATCACCCATGTTGGCGACTTCTGTGACCTTCATACCGGCCGGGACCTTCCCCGGGTCGGTCGGAACCAGCGCGTGCGTGAAGCCCAGACGGTATGCCTCGGCCAGCCTGCGCTGGACTCCCGTAACCCTTCTGACCTCGCCCGCGAGACCTACTTCGCCGATCGCCACCAGGTTCTTGGGGAGTGGTGTGTCACTCGCGGCACTGGCCAGCGCCAGCGCGACCGCGAGGTCCGCGGCGGGCTCGGAGAGCTTCACGCCGCCGACCGTCGCGCTGTAGATGTCCCGCTTGCCGAGCGAGCTGATCCGGCCGCGCTGCTCCAGGACGGCCAGCATCATCGATACCCGGGACGTCTCCAGACCCGAGGTGGTGCGCCGGGGGGAAGGGATCTGGGAATCGACCGTCAGCGCCTGCACCTCGGCGACGAGCGGTCGCTTGCCCTCCAGGGTGACGGTCAGGCAGGTGCCGGGCACGGGTTCGTCGCGGCGGGTGAGGAACAGCCCGGACGGGTCGGCGAGGCCGGTGATGCCCTCGTCGTGCAGCTCGAAACAGCCGACCTCGTCGGTCGCGCCGTACCTGTTCTTGACGCCCCGTACCAGCCTCAGGCGGGCATGGCGGTCGCCCTCGAAGGACAGCACCACATCGACGAGATGCTCCAGCAGCCGCGGCCCGGCGATCGCCCCGTCCTTGGTGACATGGCCGACCAGCAGCGTGGACATACCGCGTTCCTTGGAGGCCCGGATGAGGGCACCGGCGACCTCCCGGACCTGTGCCATGCCGCCGGGCGCCCCGTCGATCTCGGGCGAGGCGACCGTCTGTACGGAGTCGAGGATGAGAAGCGACGGCTTGACGGCGTCCAGATGGCCGAGGACCGCGGACAGGTCGGTCTCCGCGGCGAGATACAGATGGTCGTTGATCGCCCGGATCCGGTCGGCGCGCAGGCGGACCTGGCTCGCGGACTCCTCGGCGGTGACATAGAGCGTGCGGTGGTCGTCGCTCGCCGCCTTCGCGGCCACGTCCAGCAGCAGCGTCGACTTCCCGACGCCCGGCTCGCCCGCGAGCAGCACGACGGCACCCGGCACGAGACCGCCGCCGAGCACCCGGTCCAGCTCGCCGACGCCGGTCGACCGGGCGGTGGCCTGCCGGCTGTCGACCTGGCCGATGGGGAGCGCGGCGGTGCTGACCCGGCCGGCCGCAGTGGTCCGCACGGCGGGGGCGCCACCGAACTCCTCGACCGTCCCCCATGCCTGGCATTCGGGGCAGCGGCCGAGCCATTTGGCGGTCGTCCAGCCGCATTCGGTGCAGCGGTAGGACGGCCGGTCCTTCGCGGATTTCGTACGGGCAGCCATGGCGCAACCGTATAGGTGCGGTCCGACAATGCCGCCGGGCGCAGTCCGCCGACGCCGCCCGGCGCGGGCGCGCGCCCGCCGGTGGCCCCCGGATCGGCCCGGCGCTCCGGCGAAAACAGGGATTCCGTCCCCTGTACCAGGGATCCCTGTCCCCTTTTGAGCGATACGTTCACCCGTAAGGATTAAAAGTGCCGAAGGGGCGCTAAAGGCATGCTCTGTGCTGCCTACGGTCGCCAGGTGACGAGCAGCAGGCTGGAGCCCCCCACGCACATCACCGGCGCACACCGGGCGCGGCGCCGTGCGCCCCACTCCTCGACGCAGCCTTCGCCGCGGCGGCCGCCTGCACGTTACGAGCCGCATCTCGACGGCCTGTTCACCTACTGCCTCTCCGTGCTCTGCGACCACGATGCCGCCACCGAGGCGCTCGGCGGTGTGCTCGCGATCGCGGAACGGCAGGACGGCCGGTGCCCGGCGGGTGAGGAGGAACGTAAATCCTGGCTGTATGCGCTGGCCAGATGGACGTGTCTGCGCAAGCTCGCCGAGCAGAAACAGGGCCGTCAGGCGCACCGCCACAATGCCGGGAAGCTGTCGGGAAGACGATCTGCCCAGCAGGAGACACAGCGCGAGGCGAAGCGGGCGGGAGGAGGACCTCCGGGCAAGCAGCCGGGCGGGGCGGCCACCCAGGGGGCGCGCGCGGGCCGCCGTACGTCCCCGGCCGTTGTCGCGAAGGCCACTGAGGCCGCCCCGTTCAGGCCGGGGGGCGCCCTGGCGGGCAACGCCCCCGAATCCGAAGCCGCCGCCGAGGCGCACCGCCGTGAACTCGCTCAGCTGGCCTGGCCGGAGGCCGCCGGCACCACCCCCGAACAGCGCGAAGCGCTCGAACTCGCCGTGCGCCACCGCCTCGCCCCGCGTGCCGTCGCCTCCGTCCTGGGCCTCGAACCGGCGACCGCCCGCGAGCTCCTGGCCGCCGCGGCCTGCGAGGTGGAACGCACCCGCGCAGCCCTCGCCGTCGTCGAGAGCGGCACCTGCCCCACCGTCGCACGGCTCACCGGCGACCGCCGCGTCCTGCTCTCCGCGACCCTGCGCCGCGAACTCGTCCGTCATGTCGACGACTGCCCCCGTTGCCGCCGGGCGGCCGAGCGGGCCGGCGCCGAGGGCCCCTGGCCGGGCGCGGCCGTCACCCCGGCCGCCGCGCTGCCGGTCGTCGAGGCGCCACGGCCCTCCGCATACGTCGCGATGGTCCACGCCCGGCGGAACCGGTCCGCCGGCCCGCGTTTCGACCGGGCGGGCTTCCCCATGGACCCGAAGGACCACGCCGCTCGCCGGGACCGGCTGCGGGCCAGGGTCGTGACGACGACGGTGGTGGCGACGGTCGTCGCCGCCCCGGTGATCGCGCTGTGGACGGCCTACCGCGGCGCGCCGCAGACCGGCGAGGGCCACGACGGCTCCTCGGTCACCGCGACCGAGACGGACGTCCGCCACGACCTCGACGGCACCCCGGACGGCCATTACGAGAACGCGGGCAATGCCCGTCCCCAGCCCGGCGCCCGCTTCAAGGACGGCCACACCCCGGACGTCTCGGCCGAGGTGATCAGCTCGGGTCCGGTGCGGGGCGGCATCGGCGGGCTCACCGTCGAGGCCCGCTCGTCCGGCGGCACGACACTCATCCGCCTGACCGCCTCGGGCGGCGCACCCGTCGCCTGGTCGGCCCGCGCGGATGCGTCCTGGCTGCGCCTCAGCAGCTCCTCGGGCACGCTCGCCGCAGGCGCGAGCATCACGATCCGCGTCCTCGTGGACCACCTGCGGCAACCCGCCGGTCCCTGGAGCGCACGCATCGCCCTCGCCCCTTCCGGTTCGGTCGTGGCGATCCGGGGGTCCGGGGCGACGGCACCGTCACCCGGCGGCCCCGGCCACTCGGGTACGACCGGCCCCTCCACCCCCTCGGGCCCGTCCGTACCGTCGGATCCGCCCCCGTCCTCGCCGGATCCCACACAGCCGACCGACCCCACGCCATCACCGTCGGACCCGTCCCCGACCGATCCGACGCCGTCCCCGGAACCGTCCGGCTCCACGACCCCGACCGACCCGGGTACGGGCACCACCACACCGACGGGCTGAAACAGTCCGTCCGGGGGCTGCGGCAGTCCGTGCGACGTGACCGGCCGAGCCACCGGAAGGCACCTCAGCCGCACGCCCCAGTTGCTACGCCTCAGCCGTCACGCCGTCACGCCGTCACGCCGTCACGCCGTCACGCCGTCACGCCGTCACGCCGTCACGCCGTCACGCCGTCACGCCGTCACGCCGTCACGACGGATCGACCGGATCGACCGGATCGACCGGATCCGCCGGGTGCGGCGCCATCGGCAGCAGCGAGGACAGGCGCTCCTCGCACAGCTCGACCAGCCGGTCGTACCCCTTCTTGCCCATCAGCTCGATGAGTTCCGGGCGGTACGACACGTACACCGGCTCCCCGGCCCCGTGCGCCGAGGTCGCCGATGTGCACCACCAGTGCAGATCGTGGCCGCCCGGACCCCAGCCCCTGCGGTCGTACTCGCCGATCGAGACCTGGAGCACACGCGTGTCGTCGGGCCGGTCGATCCAGTCGTACGTACGCCGGACCGGCAGCTGCCAGCAGACGTCCGGCTTGGTCTCCAGGGGCTCCTTGCCCTCCCGCAGCGCCAGGATGTGCAGCGAGCAGCCCGCGCCGCCCGCGAACCCGGGACGGTTCTGGAAGATGCACGAACCCTTCCAGCGCCGCGTCTGGCGTTCCCCGTCGTCGTCGACCTCGACCCAGCCCGTCTCCGTACCGACATCGTGGAACTGCCACAGATCAGGGGTCAGCCGTTCGACATGGCTCGCCACCCGCTTCTCGTCGTCCTCGTCCGAGAAGTGCGCGCCGAGCGTGCAGCATCCGTCGTCCGCGCGGCCCGCCTGGATGCCCTGGCAGCCACTGCCGAAGATGCAGGTCCACCTGGACGTCAGCCAGGTCAGGTCGCAGCGGAAGACCTGTTCGTCGTCCGCGGGGTCCGGGAACTCGACCCAGGCACGTGCGAAGTCGATCCCCGTCTCGTCTTCGGACCGGTTCGGCCCGTTCACTTCCTGTTGCTGCATCTCCTGCTTCGTTTTCTGTTTCTTCGTGATTTTGCCCGGCTTCGCCTTTTTCGTCTTTGGCACGCGCCAAGAGTAAGTCCGCGGTCCCGGTAGCGTTCCTGGTATGAGACTCGGAGTCCTCGACGTGGGTTCGAACACGGTGCATCTGCTGGTGGTGGACGCGCACCCCGGCGCCCGCCCGCTGCCCGCGCACTCGCACAAGGCGGAGCTGCGCCTGGCCGAACTTCTCGACGGGGACGGGGCGATCGGCCCCGTCGGTGTGGACCGGCTGGTGGCGACGATCACGGATGCGCTCCAGGCCGCCGAGGACAAGGGGTGCGAGGACGTTCTGCCGTTCGCCACGTCCGCGGTACGGGAGGCGAGCAACGCCGACCAGGTGATGGCCCGGGTGCGGGACGAGACGGGCATCGACCTCGCCGTCCTCAGCGGTGCCGAGGAGGCCCGGCTGACCTTCCTCGCCGCGCGCCGCTGGTTCGGCTGGTCGGCGGGGCGGCTGCTGGTCCTGGACATCGGTGGCGGCTCGCTGGAGATCGCGTACGGCATGGACGAGGAGCCGGACGCCGCGGTGTCGCTGCCGCTCGGGGCCGGCCGGCTCACCGCCGGGTGGCTGCCGGGCGATCCGCCGGACCCGGCGGAGGTGAAGGCGCTGCGCCGCCATGTGCGGGCCAGGATCGCCCGGAGCGTCGGGGTGTTCACCCGCCTCGGGCGCCCGGATCATGTCGTCGGCACCTCCAAGACGTTCAAGCAGCTCGCCAGGATCGCGGGTGCCGCACGTTCCACCGACGGCCTGTACGTGCAGCGCGCCCTCACCCGCAAGGCGCTGGAGGAGTGGGTGCCGAAGCTGGCCGCGATGACGGTCGAGCAGCGCGGCACCCTGCCCGGGGTCTCCGAGGGCCGGGCCGCGCAGCTGCTGGCCGGGGCGCTGGTGGCGGAGGGGGCCATGGATCTGTTCGGGGTCGAAGAGCTGGAGATCTGCCCCTGGGCGCTGCGCGAGGGCGTCATCCTGCGCCGTCTGGACCACATGCCGACGGAGCCCACGGAGCAGGCCGCGCCGAGCTGAGCACCGCCGTGGCGGCCGGAAGCCCGCCATGGCCCTCCTCACTTTCCGCCCGGGTCTCTCGGTGCGGCGTCACACTGCCCGTAGGCTGTCCCAGTGGCAGAACCAGTGGTGCGCATCCCGGATGCGAAGGTCGCCCTGTCGACGGCTTCCGTCTACCCGGAGTCGACGGCGACGGCCTTCGAGATCGCCGCGCGTCTTGGTTACGACGGTGTCGAGATCATGGTGTGGACCGACCCCGTCAGCCAGGACATCGAGGCGCTGCGACGGCTCTCGGACTACCACCAGGTGCCGATCCTGGCAGTCCACGCGCCCTGTCTGCTGATCACACAGCGCGTCTGGTCCACCGATCCGTGGGTGAAGCTCCAGCGGGCCCGTGCCGCCGCTGAGAAACTCGGGGCGACGACGGTCGTCGTCCACCCGCCGTTCCGTTGGCAGCGCAACTACGCGCGCGATTTCGTCACCGGGATCTGGCGCATGGCGGACGAGACCGATGTGCGGTTCGCCGTCGAGAACATGTACCCCTGGCGCTACCGGGACCGCGAGATGCTGGCGTACGCCCCCGACTGGGACGTCACCAACGACGACTACCGCCACTTCACCGTGGACCTGTCGCACACCGCGACGGCCCGCACGGACGGCATGGCGATGGTCGACCGGATGGGCGACCGGCTCGCCCACATCCATCTCGCCGACGGCAAGGGCTCCAACAAGGACGAGCACCTGGTGCCCGGCCGCGGCGACCAGCCCTGCGCCGAACTCCTGGAACACCTGGCCCGCACCGGCTTCGACGGCCATGTCGTCATCGAGGTCAACACCCGCCGCGCCATGTCCACCGCCGAACGCGAAGCCGACCTGGCGGAGGCGCTGGCCTTCACCCGGCTCCACCTGGCGTCGTCCTCGGCCGAGGCGCCGCGCCCATGACCGGTGGCCACACTGATCCCACTGGTCCCACCGGTCCCGCCCCCAAGCGCCGCGGCCGCCCCTCCCGTACGGACGGGACCACCGGCCCCGACGCCCGCACCCGCATCCTGGAGGCGGCTCGCACCGAGTTCGCGGAGCGCGGCTACGACAAGACGTCGATCCGGGGCATCGCCAAGGCGGCAGGCGTCGACTCCGCCCTCGTCCACCACTACTTCGGTACGAAGGACGAGGTCTTCGCGGCCGCCATCGAGCTCTCCTTCGAGCCGGCCCTGGTGATCCCGGCCATCCTCGGCAGCGGCACGGACGGCTTGGGGGAGCGGCTGGCCCGCTACTTCATCGCCGTATGGGAGAACCCGGCGTCCAGGGCGCCCCTGCTGGCGATCATGCGGTCCGCACTGACGCACGAGGCGGCGGCGAAGGTCCTCCGCGGCTTCGTCCTGCGCCGCCTCCTGGAACGCATCGCAGAGGCACTGGAGGTACCGGACGCGACGTTCCGCGCGGAACTGGCTGCCTCGCACATGCTCGGGATCGCGATGCTGCGCTACGTCATCCGGGCGGAACCACTTGCTTCGGCGCCGCCGGAGAAGATCATCGAGATGGTGGCACCGACACTGCAGCGCTACCTGACGCAACCCTGACACCTCAGCCTCGTCGGCCACCCCCAGCTGTATCCAGCCCCTCCGGCACTGGAGGAGCGGGGCCCGGGACGGAGTCCCGGTTGCGGGAAGGGACGGGCAGGGGCCGGCCCCGCACGGCGGCCCACTCGCCGTGCCCCCCCACCGCACCCCCAATCCCCTCGCCCAGCCACCGAGCACCCCATCCCGCATACCGGACACCGCGTCCAGATCTTGGAGCCGGAGGCGTAGGCTCGGAAGCAGTCTTTTCTGTCGAAGGAGCGAGAGACGATGCCCCAGCTGAGGTCCCGCACTGTCACCCACGGCCGCAACATGGCGGGCGCCCGCGCCCTTATGCGGGCCTCGGGCGTAGCGAGCGAGGACATCGGCAAGCCGATCATCGCTGTCGCCAACTCCTTCACCGAATTCGTCCCCGGCCACACCCACCTCGCCCCGGTGGGCAGGATCGTCTCCGACGCCATCCGGGCCGCAGGCGCCGTCCCCCGCGAGTTCAACACCATCGCCGTCGACGACGGCATCGCGATGGGCCACGCCGGGATGCTCTACTCGCTCCCCTCCCGCGACCTGATCGCCGACTCCGTCGAGTACATGGTCGAGGCGCACTGCGCGGACGCGCTGATCTGCATCTCCAACTGCGACAAGATCACGCCCGGCATGCTGATGGCCGCGATGCGCATGAACATTCCGACGGTCTTCGTCTCCGGCGGCCCGATGGAGGCCGGCCAGGCCACCCTCGTCGACGGCACGGTCCGCAAGCTCGACCTGATCAACGCGATCAGCGACGCCGTCAACGAGAACGTCTCGGACGAGGACATCCTCCGTATCGAGGAGAACGCCTGTCCCACCTGTGGCAGCTGTTCCGGCATGTTCACCGCCAACTCGATGAACTGCCTGACCGAGGTCCTCGGCCTCTCCCTCCCCGGCAATGGCTCCGTCCTCGCCACACACACCGCCCGCAAGGCACTGTACGAGGACGCCGGCCGCACGGTCGTAGAGATCACCAAGCGCTACTACGAGCAGGACGACGCGACGGTCCTGCCGCGCTCCATCGGCACCCGCGCCGCGTTCGACAACGCGATGGCGCTGGACATCGCCATGGGCGGCTCCACCAACACGATCCTGCACCTCCTCGCCGCAGCGCAGGAGGCCGAACTCGCCTACGACCTCGATGACATCAACGAGGTCTCGCGCCGCGTCCCCTGCCTGTCGAAGGTTGCGCCCAACGTGGCCCCCGGCGGCACCTACTACATGGAGGACGTCCACCGGGCGGGCGGCGTCCCGGCCATCCTCGGCGAGCTCTACCGCGGCGGTCTGCTCAACGAGGACGTGCACTCGGTGCACTCCGCCACCCTCGGCGAGTGGCTGAAGAACTGGGATGTCCGAGGTGGCTCCCCGTCCCCCGTGGCCGTCGAGCTCTGGCACGCGGCCCCCGGATGTGTGCGTTCCGCGACGGCCTTCTCGCAGTCCGAACGCTGGGACACCCTCGACCTGGACGCGGCGGGCGGCTGCATCCGCGACCTGGAGCACGCGTACTCCAAGGATGGCGGCCTCGCGGTCCTCAAGGGGAATCTCGCCGAGGACGGCTGCGTCGTGAAGACGGCGGGCGTCGACGAGTCGATCTGGACCTTCGAGGGCCCGGCGGTCGTCTGCGAGTCGCAGGACGAGGCCGTCGACAAGATCCTCCGCAAGGAGATCAAGGAGGGCGACGTCGTCGTCATCCGTTACGAGGGTCCGCGCGGCGGCCCCGGCATGCAGGAGATGCTCTACCCCACCTCCTTCCTGAAGGGCCGCGGCCTCGGCAAGAGCTGTGCGCTCGTCACCGACGGTCGCTTCTCCGGCGGCACGTCGGGCCTGTCGATCGGCCACGCATCGCCGGAGGCGGCGTCGGGCGGCACGATCGCGCTGGTCGAGGACGGCGACCGGATCAGGATCGACATCCCCAACCGCTCGATCGAGCTCCTCGTTCCCGAGGCCGAGCTGACCGCCCGCCGCGAGGCGCTGAACGGCGTGTACGCGCCGAAGGACCGCGACCGCAAGGTCAGCGCGGCGCTGCGCGCGTACGCGGCGATGGCGACGAGCGCGGACCGGGGCGCGGTGCGGGACGTGTCCAGGCTCGGCTGAACAAAGGCTGACCGAGGCAGCCGCGAACGCTGCCGCCGGACCCCGCTCTCACCAGTGAGCGGGGTCCTGTCCGTCGACGGCGAACACGGACCCGTCGGGCGCGGTACCGAAGACGGTCCGGCCGGCGGCGACAGGGGCGGGCAGCGCCGATGCGTACGTGAGCTTCCCGTCCCGGAGCCGGGGGCTCGTCTGGCCCAGCAGCGTTCCGCGCTCGGTGTCCACGGCGAGCAGCCGCCCGTCCGCCGCCGAGAAGTACAGCCGGTTCCCGGTGGCGAGAACGGGCGCCGACGTCCGTCCGGCAGCGGTCTCCAGCTGCCAGCGAACAGCTCCGTCGTCCGCCGGGCGCGTGTCGACGGCGACCAGGCTCCCGCCGTGTGCCAGCAGATACGCGGTGTCCCCGCCCACCACGACCTCCGGTTCGTTCATCCGGAACGGCAGCGCCACCCGTGCGACGCGCCCCCGTTCCGGGTCGTAGCGGACGAGCCCGACGGTCTGGGCGTCCCCGTTCATGGATGTCAGGACGAGCGCACCGTCCGAGGTCCCCACCGGGGTGAGCATTCCGTCCAGCCGCCGCTGCCACGCCGCGTGCCCCGTTGCCGCATCGACGGCCGTGACCAGCGTGGTCGACCCGTAGGCCGAGTGCTCGAATGCGTAGGCCAGCCCCGATCCTTCGTCGTACAGCGCGTAGTCCGGCCGCTGGTGCCCGGTGAGCGGATGCCGCCAGAGGGACACGCCGGTCGCGGAGTCGAGCGCTTCGGTCGTGCCGTCCTCACTGACCAGCAGCAGCGTGTCACCCGCGGCGAAGGGGGCGCCGAGGTAAGGGGAGAGGTCCGCCTTCCAGACCTGTTCGCCCTTGGCGGGGTCGTACGCCCGGAGCTTCCCGCCCGGCACCGCCGTGTGCACCAGACCGCCGGAGACCGACACCACGCCGACCGACGGGGTGTCCCCGGCGGGGCCGTGGCGGGACCACAGCACCCGGCCGTCCGCAGGGTCCAACCGCGCGGCGCCGATACCGTCCGCCGCGCAGTACAGCGCGGCGGACGGGCCGGACGCCTCTTCGCCGGCACCGCCCGTCGAGGAACAGACCGGCGTGGAGCTGCCCGAGGCCGGCAGCGGCGTCCGCCACGGCGCGAACGCCGCTGCCGAGCCCTTCGTGCCGCCTGACTCACCCGACCCACCGGAGCCTTCCGACCCGCCCGAGCCACCTGAGTCGCCCACCACCCCGGCGGCCCACACCCCACCGGCACCCATGACGAGCAGCACCGCAGCGGCCGCCAGCCACCGCCGCTTGCCGCCACCGCTCGCGGTCGCCTTCCTGCCCCGCGCCGCCGCGCCCGCGCCTACATGCGTGTCCGCATCCGCATCCGCCTCCGTCGCGATCTCAGGCCCGGACACCGCCGGGGCTTCGACAGCACCCGGCCGCCGTTGCGACGGTATGAACGCGGCGGCGTCGTACGAAGGAGGGCGCAGCGCCGCCATGATGTCGTCCGGAGTGGGCCGCTCCGCAGGGTCCTTCGCCAGGCACTGGCCGATCAGCGGCGCCAGATCCGTCGGCACCCCCGCCAGATCGGCCTCGTCGTGCACCACCTGGTAGGCCACGATGTACGGGCTGTCGGAGTCGAAGGGCCCCCGGCCGGTCGCCGCATGGACGAGCACGGCCCCCAGGGCGAACACGTCCGCGGCGGGCCCGACTTCGCGCGGCCGCTGGAACTGCTCGGGCGCCATGTACGGCGGCGAGCCGATCAGCTTGCCCGTCTCGGTGCGCAGATCGCTGTCGTACGGCCGGGAGATCCCGAAGTCGATGACCTTCGGCCCGGAGTCGGAGAGCAGCACATTGCTCGGCTTGAGGTCGCGGTGGATCACTCCGGCCCGATGGATGTCGCGAAGCGCCTCGGCAAGTCCCGCCGTCAGTCTGCGCAGTTCGGCGGGGGCCATCGGCCCGTTCCGCTTCACCTGGTCGGAGAGCGTGGGGCCGGGCACGTACAGAGTGGCCATCCACGGCCGTGCGGCGTCCGGATCGGCATCGACGACCGGCGCCGTGAAGGCCCCGCTGACCCGCCTCGCCGCCCCGACCTCCTGCCGGAAGCGTGCCCTGAACTCAGGGTCGGCCGAATAGTGCCGGTGTACCACCTTGACGGCGAGCTGCAGTCCCGAGGTGGAGCGCGCCAGGTGCACGACACCCATGCCACCCGCGCCGAGACATGCCTCAAGGCGGTAGTGACCGGCGTAATCCGGATGCTCCGCTTCCGGATTGGCTCCGGTACCTCGCAGCGGCGGCATCGCCCACCCCCGTGTGTTCGTCCGCAAGCGCGACGCACGGAGCCTAGTCGATGGTGCGTGCGAAACGGTCGGGGCTTGTAGCCTGCGCGTCGTACACACCGTCTCTCAACGGGGGAGGGCCTCATGGCCATGGAAGAGCACACCGACATCACCACCGGCACCACCGACGCGGCCGAGCACGTGGCCGCGCTCGCCGGCACCGACGACGTCACCAGGTACCCCATCGCACCGGGCTACCGGGTCAACGTCCGCACGGGACCGGGCACCCAGTACGGCATCGTCAGGACGCTTCCGTACGGAATGAAGGTTCCGGTCTACTGCCAGAAGCCGGGGGAGCGGGTCACCGGCCCGTACGGCACCTCGAACCTCTGGGACAACATCGCCAACGGCCAGTTCGTGGCGGACGCCTACGTCCACACGGGCAGCGACGGCTACATCGCCCCGCGCTGCGACTGACCGCGACCGGGGCCGGGACGGCGACCGGGACCGCGACGGGACGGCGACCGGGACCCGGACCGCGACCGGGACCGCGATGGGACGGCGATCGGGACGTGAACGGGGACGGCGACCGGGACGGCGACCGGGACCGGGACGGCGACCAGGACCGGGACCGCGACGGGACGGCGATCGGGGCTGTGACGGGGACGGCGATCGGGACCGGGACCGCCCGGGGATAATCGACCTCGTGAGCGAGAACAGCGAAGCCCCCGGCCCCGGCTCCACGCCCGGCTCCACGCCCGGCTCCACGCCCGGCTCCACGCCCGGCTCCACGCCCGGCTCCACCACGCCCGGCCCGCAGCCCGAGCCCCTGCTCTTCTTCGGTACGACCTGGGTCGACCACGACGGGGGCTACGGGCTGCGACGCGTCGGGGCGGCGGTGGGCTCCCTCGCGGCCGCGGTCGCCGCCTGCTTCGTACTCCGCTTCGCCTTCCAGGGACTGGAGATCGCCGACGTCGGCAACCTCGTCGGCATCCTGGTCGTCCTGATGTTCGCCATCTGCAGCGCCATCGCCTTCCGCAAGACGTGGGAAGGCTTCAGCCGCCGCCCGGCCGATCCGGCGCGCGAGGCCAATCTGCGCGGTCTCAAGACCATTGGCTTCGTCGGCTCACTGATCGCGTACTTCCTCCGTACGTTCAAGGAGGCACCGGGCGAGCAACTGCGACGCACGGAGTACGAGACGGCCCTGGCCCGCTACGCGAAGCGCCGCTCGGCCCGCACCGGAAACCCGGCCGCCCGCAAGACCACCAAGGGAAAGCGACCCAAGCGCCAGTAGCGCCCCACGAGCGCAGGGCCCCACGAGCGCGGGTCAGGTCCCGCGAGCACCGGCGCAAGGCCCCCGCGCGGGCCACGATGGACCCATGCTTCCTTCCGGCTCCGGCTCCGGCTCCGGCTCCGGCTCCGGCTCCGAATCCGACTCCGAATCCGACTCCGTTTTCCGGGCACGCACATCCTCACCCGCCTCCCCGGCGCCACCCCGCGCCCTCTCCTTCGACCGCGCAGCCGCCCAGTACGCCGCGGCCCGCCCCGGCTACCCGCCCGCCCTCTTCGACACCGTCGAGGAACTGTCCGGCCGCCCCCTGCGTGGCGCCCGCACCATCGACGTCGGCGCGGGCACGGGTATCTCCACCCGACTTCTCCACGACCGGGGCGCGTGGGTCACCGCAGTCGAACCGGGCCCCGGCATGGCGGAAGAACTGCACCGGGCACTCCCGTACGTGCCGGTCGTGCGTGGCGACGGCAACCGCCTCCCCTTCGCCACCGCGTCGGCCGACCTGATCACGTATGCCCAGTCCTGGCACTGGACCGACCGGAACCGCGCCACCCCCGAGGCCCGGCGCGTACTGCGCCCCGGCGGCGCACTCGCCCTCTGGTGGAATGTCTCCGACCACTCCGTCCCGTGGATCGCCGAGCAGGACGCCCGCCTCCGCCGCTTCTTCGGTGCCGACGAGGGCGCCCACGGCTCGCCCGTCCGCTCCCGCGACCTGCCGTCCGAGCTCGGCTTCGTGCACCGCGTGGTGCCCTGGACCCGACGGGTGTCTCTCGGCACCCATCTCGCCAACCTCGGCAGCCACTCCGCCTTCCTCGTCCTCGGTGAGGAACCCACGCACCGATTCCTCGATGAGGAGCGCGGCCGGCTGGCGGAGCTCTTCCCGGACGGCACGGTCGAGGAGAGTTACGTGGTCGACCTGAGCGTGGCGATCCGCCCGGGCCCGACCCCGGCCCCACCGCGCTCCTGATCCGCACGCCGAAGGGCCTCGCGCGCCTCCCGCTCCGCGGTCCAGCCCTCCAGGGCCGCGGAGCATGCGTGGTCGGTGTGGTGCAGCCCGCCGAGGTCCAGCGCGACGGCCCGGTCGTGCTCTTGACGGACAGACACCGCCAGGATCAAAATTCATCACATGATGAATTCTTCGGGCGTCGCCATCGCGGCCCGCGGCCTCACCGTCGTACGAGGCAACCGCACCGTCCTCCGCGACCTCGACTTCACCGTCGAACCCGGCAGGATCACCGGCCTCCTGGGGCCCTCCGGCTGCGGCAAATCCACCCTGATGCGTGCCGTCGTGGGCACCCAGGCCAAGGTCACCGGCACCCTCGACGTGCTCGGCAGCCCCGCCGGACACCCCACCCTCCGCCCGCGCATCGGGTACGTCACCCAGGCCCCGTCCGTCTACACCGACCTGACCGTCCGGCAGAACCTCGACTACTTCGCGGCGATCCTCCAGCCGGGCCACCGCCACCGGGACGCCCGCCGCGCCGCCGTCACCCGCGCGATCGCCGAGGTCGACCTGACCAGCCACGCCGACGCGCTGGCCGGCACCCTCTCCGGCGGCCAGCTCACCCGTGTCTCCCTCGCCGTGGCCCTGCTCGGCACCCCCGAACTCCTGGTCCTCGACGAACCGACCGTCGGCCTGGACCCGGTACTCCGCCGAGACCTGTGGAACCTCTTCCACGCCCTCGCCGCCGACCGCGGCACCACACTCCTCGTCTCCTCCCACGTCATGGACGAGGCCGAGCGCTGCCACCGGCTGCTCCTCATGCGCGAGGGCGAGATCCTCGCCGACGACACCCCCGAGGCGCTGCGCACCGCCGCCCACGCCGCCACCGTCGAAGAGGCGTTCCTCCACCTGGTCGACGAAGCTGCCACCCGTCAGGAGGCCGTCCGATGAGCACCCCGCACCCGCAGCCCCACCCGGCCGCACCGCCCCTCAGCCCCGCCCGCACGCTCGCCACCGCCGCCCGCGTCCTGCGCCAGCTGACCCACGACCCCCGCACCGTCGCGCTGCTCCTCCTGATCCCGGTCGTGATGATCACGCTGCTCCGGTACGTGTTCGACGGCAGCCCCCGCACCTTCGATGCCATCGGTGCCTCGCTCCTCGGCATCTTCCCGCTGATCACGATGTTCCTGGTGACCTCGATCGCCACCCTGCGCGAACGCACCTCGGGCACCCTCGAACGCCTTCTCGCCATGCCGCTCGGCAAGGGCGACCTGATCGGCGGCTACGCCCTGGCCTTCGGCGCCGTCGCGATCGCCCAGTCCCTCCTGGCCACCGCACTCTCGGTCTGGGCGCTCGGCCTGGACGTCACCGGCTCACCGTGGCTGCTGCTCCTGGTCGCTTTGCTCGACGCCCTGCTCGGCACGGCACTGGGCCTCTTCGTCTCCGCCTTCGCCGCATCCGAGTTCCAGGCCGTCCAGTTCATGCCGGCCGTGATCTTCCCGCAGCTCCTGCTCTGCGGACTGTTCATCGCACGCGACCGGATGGCGCCCGTCCTCGAAGTCATCTCGAACGTCCTGCCCATGTCGTACGCGGTCGACGGCATGAACGAGGTGCTCCACCACACCGACGTCACCGGCGACTTCATCCGCGACGTCCTGGTCGTCGCTGGCTGCGCCCTGCTCGTCCTCGCCCTCGGCGCGGCCACGCTCCGCCGACGTACCGCCTGACCGGCCCCGGTGCGAGGATGACGGACACGAGCACCGAGAACCGTCAGCACGACGCACCGAGAAGCGCGAGCACCGCCCGGAGGGTGAACCGCATGACCCAGACAGTTGCAGTCCTCGGCACCGGCAAGATCGGCGAGGCCCTGCTCAGCGGCATGATCCGGGCAGGCTGGCGCCCGGCGAACCTGCTGGTCACCACCCGCCGCTCCGAGCGTGCCGAGGAGCTCCACACCCGCTACGGCGTCGATTCCGTCACCAACGCCGAGGCCGCCAAGCGCGCCGACATCCTCATCCTCGCGGTCAAGCCCCAGGACATGGGCCGGCTCCTGGACGAGCTCGCCGAGCACGTCACCGCCGACCGCCTGGTCATCAGCGCCGCCGCAGGCATCACAACCGCCTTCATCGAGGACCGCCTCAGCGCGAGCACCCCGGTCGTACGCGTCATGCCGAACACCCCCGTCCTCGTCGACGAGGGCATGTCCGTCATCTCCGCGGGCAGCCACGCCACCACCGAACACCTCGCCGCCGCCGAGGCGATCTTCGGCGGCGTCGGCAAGACCCTGCGCGTCCCCGAGTCCCAGCAGGACGCGGCCACCGCCCTCTCCGGGTCGGGCCCGGCGTACTTCTACTTCCTGGTCGAGGCGATGACCGACGCGGGCATCCTGCTCGGCCTGCCCCGCGCCCAGGCCCACGACCTGATCGTCCAGGCCGCCATCGGCGCCGCCGTGATGCTCCGCGACAGCGGCGAACACCCGGTCAAGCTCCGCGAAGCCGTCACCAGTCCGGCCGGCACCACCATCAGCGCCATCCGCGAACTGGAGAACCACGGCGTACGAGCCGCCCTCATCGCCGCCCTCGAAGCAGCCCGCGACCGCAGCCGCGAACTCGCCTCCGGCAATGGCTGACGGCTACCCGGCAGCCTCGATCAGCTCCGCACTGCGCACCACCTTCGCGAACCCACCGCCGTGCAACGACACGGCGGTGGCCCGCGCCAGCTCATCCGCCCCCAGCGTCCACCCCCACGGCCCGACCCCGTCGAAGGTGTACGTCGCATCCAGCGCGAAGAACACCTCGTACCCGAGGTTCCCGCCCATTCGCGCCGTCGTCTCCGCGCACATATTGGTCTGGATCCCGGCCACCACGATCTGCCGCACCCCGCCCCGATCCAGCCACGCCCCGAGATCGGGCGTCCCGTAGAAGGCGGAGTTCACGCTCTTCGTCAGCAACAGCTCGGGCCCACCACCCTTCCCGCGCCGCTCCTCCACGTACCCCTTGAAGTCATTCCCCGGCTGCCCCACCCGCAACGGCGAATCCGGCTTGGGCGAGTCATGCCGTACGAACACCACGGGCCGTCCACTCGCCTGCCAGGCATCGATCAGCCCCGCAATGTTCCGATCGGCCCCGGGATTGTTCCGCGCCCCCCAGTACGCCTCTTCCTCAAAACCTTCCTGTACGTCCACCACGACCAGCGCTGCGTTCTCTGCGATCTCCATACGAACGATGCTGTCGCGTTGCACCCCTGTGGCCCAGAGGTCAAAAAGTCATCGATCGATGCTTTACTGCCACCATGTCCACGACCGGCCGCCCGCCCACCCGCATCGCGCTCGTCTCCTTCGCCGGCATCCGCGCATTCGATGTCTCCGTCATCACGGAGGTCTGGGGCGTGGACCGTACTGACCGCGGCGTCCCATCCTTCGACCTGCGCCGCACCGCCACCGACTCGGCCTCCATCCCCCTGCGCGGCGGCCTCTCCCTCACCCCCGACCGCACCCTCGCCTGGCTCAACCGTGCCGACCTGATCGTCGTCCCCGGACTCGACGACCACCTGACACCGGCCCCCGAACCGGTCCTCGAAGCGCTGCGCCGCGCCCATGCACGGGCCATCCCCATCGCGGCCCTCTGCGGCGGAGCCTTCACCCTCGCCCAGGCCGGCCTCCTCGACGGCCGCCAGGCAGTCACCCACTGGAACCTCACCGACCTCCTGCGCACCCACCACCCCCACGTGACGGTCGTCCAGGACGCCCTGTTCCTCCACGACGACAACATCTGGACGTCAGCGGGCACGGCGGCCGGCATCGACCTCTGCCTCCATCTCGTACGTACGGCCCACGGCGCGGAGACGGCCGCGACAATCGCCCGCTCGATGGTCACGGCCCCCTTCCGCACCGGCACCCAGGCCCAGTTCATCGAGCACCCCACGCCCCACACCGACCGCGACGCCGACACCCTCGCCTCGGTACGGGCCTTCGCCCTGACCCGTCTGGCCGAACCCCACACGGTCGCTGACCTCGCCGCGCACGCCGGAATGTCCCCCCGCTCCTTCGCCCGCCACTTCCAGGCCAGCACCGGCACGACCCCGCTCCGGTGGCTGATCACCCAACGCGTCGCCGCAGCCCAGAAGCTCCTGGAACAGACGGACCTGCCCCTCCCCGAGGTCGCCCGCCGCACCGGCTTCGGCAGCGAGATCACCATGCGCCAGCACTTCGCCACCCACCTCTCCACCAGCCCCCGCGACTACCGTCTGGCCTTCCATCGGAACCCGGGCAGGCCCGAGGTTGACACGACACGCCCACATCCGTAGTGTTCTCCGAGTTGTCCGACGTGAGCACCGACTCCGGTCGGTCCCCGGGCAGCCATTCCGCAGTAACCACATCTGGTCAGCGACATCTGTCGTCAGACTTTCTGTGCGCATTTGCGAAATGGAGAATCCGCGTTCGAAGGAGCGTGACCCCGATTAGCGTCGGGGCCCAGGATTCGCTAAAGTCTCACTCGTCGGAACGGCCCAACAGCCGGGAAGACAAACCCCGCTGACTGGGAATCAGGCCCGAAAGGATCTGATAGAGTCGGACTCGCCGGAAAGGGAAACGCGAAAGCGAAGAACTGGAAAGCGGCCCCGCTTCGACCGGGAATCGGACACGAAAGAGTCTGATAGAGTCGGAAACGCAAGACCGAAGGGAAAAGCCCGGAGGAAAGCCCGAGAGGGTGA
>NZ_JBIURV010000016.1:0-198984 GCF_044741025.1 Streptomyces sp. NPDC088246 | reverse complement strand
TCCAGGCGGGCCGGTCGACCCGCCATCTGCGGCAGTTCATGAAGCGGATGGCCACGAAAGTCGTGCGTAAGCTCGACAACGGCCTCCGGCGGCTAAGCGAGGCGGACCGGTACACCCGCCATCCGGTGTCGCAGTACATCGTGCGCAAGAAAGACCAGGCCAGGCGAGGCACGCGACGGGTTCCCGAGAAGATCATCACCCTTGCGCCCGCGATACTTCAGTAGCTCAAGCAACGGCATTGCGGCAACGGGATCAAGTGGCGTTCCCTGTCTGTCGACTTCCCGCCCTGGCCCCGCGTCTACGCGTTCTTGTGCCGCTGGCGCGACCGCGGCCTGATCCAGGTACTGCGTGACCGGCTCCGTGAGCGTGTCCGCCGGGCAGAAGGCCGGGAGACGGAGCCGACGGCGGCCATCGTGGACTCGCAGTCGGTGAAGGCCGACGCCACCGTCAAGAACGCCTCACGCGGCTACGACGGCGGGAAGACGGTCAGCGGCCGCAAGCGGCACCTCATCACGGACTGCCTCGGCCTGCTCTCCTGGACGTGCTGGTCACGCCCGCATCGACGACGGACCGGGACACCGCCCGCACAATGCTGCCCGCACTGCGGGAGAGCTTTCGGAAACCGCAACTGGTCTGGGCCGACGGCGGCTGCACCGGCCATCTCGTCGACTGGGCCGCCCAGGAACTCGGTCTCGTCCTTGAGGTGGTCAAACGCAGCGACGACACCAGCGGTTTTCGCGTGCTGCCCCGCCGCTGGGTCGTCGAAAGGTCGTTCGCCTGGCTGATACGGAGCCGACGCCTGGCCCGCGACTACGAAACAGAGCCGGCCAGCAGCAAGGCTGTGATCCTCTGGTCGATGACCATGGTGATGAGCCGCCGCCTCGCCCGCCGCAAAACCCGCGTTCCACACCGCTTTGCGCTCGTCGACCTCCATCGCCCCCCGGCGCGCGCATCATCAAAGGAGGGGAGACCATCGACGAGGAGTGGCGATGAGGTTGTCGTTCATTGAACCCCTCTACACGGATCCGGGCCCGTTCGCCTCCGTATACCTGGACACCTCCCGAGACGTCGAGCATCCCGAGCGGGCGATCGCGCTGCGTTGGCGGCGGCTGCGCGAGAGTCTGTCCCGTCAGGGCTCGGACCGGGCGCTGCTGAACGTACTGGAAGAGGCGGTCGGTGCCGACGCAGAGGTGCCGGGGGTGCACGGTCAGGCCATCTTCGCCGCCCACGGCACACTCGTCCTGGACGGGGAGCTGCCCAGGCCGCCCGAACGCGACTCCGCGCGCTACAGCACCCTGCCGGACGCGATGCCCCTGGTCACCCAGCACGTTCCGGAGATCCCCTACATGGCCGTAGTCGTCCACTACGGCGGCCTTCCGACCGCCGAGACCCACGGCTGGGTAACTCTGGAAGCCGAGACCGGCACTTGGCCCGCGTCCACCGTCACCCCGGGTGAGCGACTGCACCGCAGGGTCACGGTGGCGACCTGGCACCGCACCTCCCTCCGGCTCGGCCACCTGCTGGACGAACGGGCGCGGCGCGCCCATGCCGACGCCGTCGTCGTGGGCGGGGACGAGTGGGCGTGCAACGTACTGATCCGCCGCCTGCCGCACACCCTGCGGGACAAGGTCGTACGCGTGGGCGGCCGGACCCCCACCGACACCGGACGCGCCCTGTTGGAGCCGCAGCTCGACGGCGTCTTCCGCGGCCGCATGGCCGCGCACGACCGGGAACTCGTGAACATCTTCATCGGCCGGCGTGCCCTGGACGGACCCATGACGGAGGGGCTGGCCGCCACCGTCGCCGCCCTCCAGCGCGGCCAGGTCGCGGCACTGCTGCTGAACCGGCCGCCAGGGTCTTCGCTGCGGCTCTGGGCGGGCTCCCGGCCCACTCAGCTCGCCCTGACCGAGGCGGAGCTGATGTCCTTCGGCGTTCGGGCCCCGCGCGAGGCACGCGCCGACGAGGCCCTCGTCCGGGCCCTCGTCGGCACCGGTGCCGAGCTGGTCGTCGTAGCGGAGAGCGAGCTGAGGCTGTACGAGGGCGTGGGCGCCCTGCTGCGGTACACCGACCCGGGGACCCCGTCCTGACGCCGGCGTGCTGCGCCTCCCGGTTCACGGGTCGCCCCTTGCGCCCGACCGCCCCGGATCGCGGCGCGCGCGGACGCGGCCAGGGCGGGGATGAGAGCGGCGAAGTCGGGCCGCCCCATGCGTGCGTGGGTGAGTCCGGCGCCGAGCAGGGCGTGGCCGTCCTGGTAGTGCCAGCCGCGGAGCTCGCTGATCCGGCCGAGGCCGACCGGCCCCGAGGGGCGCAGCAGCCCCTTGTTGACGGCCGACATCAGGTCTGTACCGCCTGCTGCAGGAACGGCGGCGGGCATGGCGCCCAGCGCCGCCACGGCCTCGTCGAGCGAGGCCGGCAGCGTCACGGACTGCGTCGCCTGCGGTGGCCAACGCGCTGCGGTACTCCCTGGAACAGACGAGGGTCCGCCGTGCGGCGCTGACGCTGATCAACCTCAACCAGGCCAAGGGCGTCGACTGCCCGGGTTGCGCCTGGCCGGAACCGGACCCCGCTCACCGGCACCGGCACCGGCACCGCAACGAGTACTGCGAGAACGGCGCCGAGCACGTGAGCGACGAGGCGACGTCACGACGGATCACGGCCGGGTTCCTCCGGGAGCACCCGGTCTCCGAGCTGGACGAACGATCCGCCCGGTGGCTCAACCAGCAGGGCCGGCTCACCGAGCCGATGGTCAAGCGGCCCGGCTCGGACCACTACGAACCCATCGGCTGTGACGCGGCCCCGCGGTCCGATGGCCCATGAAGGGACCCCCGAGGACCCGGTCCGCGCGGCCCACGCCGTAGGCGTGACCGACGACCGTCTCCTGGAGGCCGTACGGAGCATCCCCCGGGCGGAATTCGTCCCCGCGGACGAGGTGGCATCCGCGTACCGGGACACGCCCGTGCCGCTCCCCCACGGGCAGGTGACCACCCAGCCCTCGCTGATCGCCATGATGGTCTCCGCTCTCGGCCTCAACGGAGACGAACAGGTCCTGGAGGTCGGGACCGGATACGGCTGGCAGACCGCGCTGCTCGCCCGCTTGGCCGCGTACGTCGTCAGCGTCGAGCGCCGGCCCGACCTGGTCGACGAGGCCCGCTTGCGGCTGACCGGGCAGGGCGTCGGCAATGCCGAAGTCGTAGTCGGCGACGGGACCCTCGGGATGCCGACCCGTGCCCCGTACGACGCCGTAATCGTCTGCGCGGCCTTCCCGCGATTGCCTGAGCCGCCCGTGGATCAGCTCCGCACCGGTGGCCGGCTCGTCCAGCCGATCGGGCATGGTGGGCAGGAGCACGTCCAGCTTTACGAGCGGCGGCCCGCGGCCTGGTGCACCGCAGGATGGTCACCGCGGCCCGGTTCGTCCGGCTGTACGGCGCCCATGGCTACGACCAGCACTGACGCGTCAGCGCTGATAGGTCCCGACCAGGGTGCCGGACGCCAGCTCCCTGCCCTTCAGGGCAAGGTGCACGTCCTCGGCGCCCGGGTGGTCGTGCAGCGGCAGCGCCTCGGACAGGGCGTACAGGCGGAAGAAGTAGCGGTGCGGCCCGTGCCCCGGTGGAGGCATCGGCCCTCCCCAGCCCATGCGGCCGAAGCCGTTGGGCCACGGCAGGCCCCCCTGAGGCTTCTGGCCTTCCGCCGCCCCGGTGGTCCTCGGATCGATGCCGGTCACCAGCCAGTGCAGGAAGGTCGTCCCCGGCGCGTCCGGGTCCTCGCACAGGAGCACCAGCTCCGTGGCCTCGTGGGGCACCCCCGACCAGGTCAGGGGCGGCGAGATGTTCTCACCCTCCCCACTGTACCGACGGGGGATCACCGTTTTGTGGCCGAACGCGGTGCTGCTGAGTTCAATTCCGCTCATGCGCGCCGCCATACCCGCAACGGCGGCACCGGCACCGGTCCGCACCCCAAATCCCCCGTTCGGCCGAGCCCACCCGGGCCGCTTCCGGAAGCGGGAGTGAAGATGGCAGTGTGCCGACAAGGATCCTGCTCGAGGGCCGCCCCGGCGCGGGCAAGACGACCGCCCTCCGCCGGCTGGCCGCGCTGCTGCCCACTCGCGCGGCCACCGGCTTCACCACGGAGGAGATCCGGCAATCCGGCGCCCGCGTCGGTTTCGCCCTGGAGACCCTGGCAGGCCGGCGGGAGGTGCTCGCCCATGTCGACCTGCCCGGTCCGCCACTGGTAGGGAAATACGGCGTCGACCTGGGCGTCATGGAAGGACTGGCGCTGCCGTCGCTTCGGCCGGCAGCAACCGAGGAGGCAACAGGGCGGCTGGTGCTCATCGACGAGCTGGGGCGGATGGAACTGGCGTGCACGGCGTTCCGGCACGCGGTCGACGCGCTGTTCGTCGCAGAGGTCGACGTCGTCGCCACGGTCCACACGCACCGCGATCCGTTCACCGACGCCCTCAAGCGGCGCGCCGACATCGAGGTCGTCCAGCTCACTCCGGCAAACCGGGACGTCCTGCCGGGGGAGCTCGCGGCCCGGCTGCAGCAGCCCCGGACGCACGGGAGGCCTCCCTCTCACGGATGAGAGACCGGCCTCCGATCCCCTCCTCGGTCGTGCGGATCACGGTGACCTGGTACTCGGCGACGCGCTCGACGAAGAGGGCTGCGGGATCGTTGACGGCGTGACTGCTCCGGCAGTCACGGGGGACGGGGACGCTGTCGGGTGTCTCGGTCGCGGGTACGTCGGCCAGTGCGACTGTGATCCGTGCGAGGAGGGTCTCCCGGGTGCTCATTTCGCCGCTCCTTCTCGGGTGCGTCGCCACCGGGCCCGGAAGGACTCGCGGGGCGGTACGGGTGTGTCACGAGTGTCCGACCAGCGACTCAGGGGGCCCGGCAGCCGGCCGCTGGTGCCGCCCGCGCCGGAACAGCAGACGGGCTGCGAGCGCGTCGGCCCGCTGCACGAGGGCAAGGCGTGCGGGCAGGACGGACGTGCTCGACCACGCAGGCATCAAAACGTCGTGAGAGAAGACGACGACCTCGAACCCGAGTTCGGTACGGCGCTTGGTGACCTCGCCCCGTCCTGCACCACCACCCTCCTCACCCACCACTCATCGTCGTCCACGACGCCGTTTGCCACGGCGTCGACCTGCGGCCCGCCGGCCACACTCACCGCGGCCGACTCCGGCATGCAGGTCAGGCGCCCTTTCCCGCCGGTTCAAGGATCGCGACGCACTCAATATGGTGGGTCATCGGGGAAGAGCGTGAAGAGGGCCAGCGACCCGCGCCCGCCTCCCGATGCGCCACAGTCTCCCCCATTCCGCGGGTCAGGCCCCCTGCGTCGGCACATCCTCAGAGGCTGCCGTCCGCTCCTGATCCTCACCGGCAGCCAGAGGGACAAGGCATCCAGTCGCCCGACCGGCTTCGCCAGCAGCCCGTGGGCCGCCGCCTTCAACATCGCCGACCGCAGCGTCATATCGGAACTGCACCGCCGCCACCGGGCCATCGAGTTCAAGAAGCTCCTTGTCACGATCGACAAGGCCGTACCCTCCGGCCTCGACGTCCACCTGGTCTTTGACATCCGGTGTGCCACAGACGGGGCCGCTGGCACTTCCCCTTGTTTGCGAAAAAGCCATCCGCTGCCCGGCCTTGAGACCGGGCAGCGGTGATCCCGTTATCTTGTTTGCGCTATACCGCAGTCCGCACGCCATCTCAGGAACTATGCGCGGACTCGCTCGTCCTGCGCCACCGGCGCAGCCCCGGACGGCGTGGCAGCCTTCTCTCCACGCATCACCAGCAGGGTGATCATCCCACCCGCCGCAGCGATCGCGGCGGCCCAGGTGAACGCCGCGCTGAAGCCGTCCGTCAGTGCAGGCAGGTCGCCCAGGTGACCGGCGCCCTGCGACGTGGCCACCGCGGTCAGGGCCGCGAGGCCGAGCGCCGATCCCACCTGGTAGGTGGTGTTGACGATGCCGGACGCCAGGCCCGCCTGCTCCTGCGGGGCCGCGGACATCGCGGCCATCATCGACGGGATGTAGGCGAGCGACATGCCGAGCGCGGCGACCAGCGAAGCCGGCAGGACGTCGACCACGAAGGTGCCGGTGGGCTCGACGGCGGACAGCCACAGCAGACCGGCAGCGAGAACGAGCAGACCGACGCCGATCAGCGGCTTGGCCCCGAACTTCGCGAGCATCCTCGCGGTGATCGCGGTCATGAAGATCATCAGCAGACCGGTCATAGGCAGCAGCGCGGCACCCGACGCGAAGGCCCCGTAGCCGAGGACCTGCTGGAGATAGAGGTTGAGGAAGTACCACATGGGGATCCATGCGGCGCCGAGCAAGGTCATCGCCAGGTTGGCCGAGCCGAGCCGCGGCACGCGCCAGATGCCGAGCGGCATCAGCGGCTCGCGCACCGTCTTCTGGATCACGAAGAAGAGCACGAGCAGCACGGCGGCGCCGACCAGTTGAAGCACGGTGCCGGTGGAGACCCAGCCGACTTCCGGCGCGCGGACAATGGCGAAGACGGCGAGCGCCAGGCCGGCGGTGACCGCGGCCGCTCCGAGAACGTCGACGGCACCACGACGGCTGCCGACGGCGGGCAGGAGCTTGGTGGCGGCGAGCGTGGCAACACCGATCGGGACGTAGAGGATGAAGATCCACGGCCAGCTCAGCCACTCGGTGAACACGCCGCCGAGGAACACACCGGCCGTGCCGCCCGCAGGGGCGGCGGCGCCATAGAGCGCCATGGCCTTGCCGAGTTCCTTCGTGTCATGCGCGAAGAGCATCATCAGCAAGGTCATGGCCGAGGGCGCGATCAGCGCACCGCCCACGCCCTGCACTGCACGGCCGACGACCTCCACCCAGGTCGTCTGCGCGGCTGCCGCGACGATCGAGCCCGCGATCAGCACAACCCAGCCGGCACTGAAGATCTTGCGCGCGCCGATCAGGTCGGACAGGCGGCCGCCGAGCAGCAGTAGCCCGCCGAACGCTATGACGTACGCATTGAAGACCCACTGCAACTCGCCCTGCGAGAAGCCGAGGTCCTTCTGCATCTCGGGGAGCGCCACCCCGATGATCGACGTGTCCATGATCACCATGAACTGCGCGGCGGCGAGCACGACGAGCGCCCACCAGCGCCTGGGATTGACGGTTGGCATGGTCCGACCCCTTCCGGTTTATACCCCCTGGAGGTATATAGCTGCAGCAACATAACATACCCCCTGGGGGTACTAAGTCGGCGACGCTCGGCGAGGAAGGCCTGGGTGTTCCGCACGAAGTGCTGGTGCAGGTCACGAGCGGCTCGGGGGACGGAACCGGAGTGGCGGCGCTGCATGGCGAGCAGGACGTCGGTGGCGTCGCCCGCCAGCGGCCGGAAGGTGATGGCGTCGCACCGTTCCGGGGGGCGCCGATGACGCTGAAGTTGAGTACGGTCGCTCCCAGGCCCTCGGTGACCAACAGCTTGCTCATCTCGGCGCCGTCGGTGGAGCACGTGAACAACGGGGTCCGGCCGTTGAGCAGGCGGTGGATGCAGCGGTGCATGGCATAGCCGACCCGCATCACGATCAGCGGCTCCTCCAGCCGGTCCCCCATGCCGACGGTGTCCAGGGCGGCCAGTGGAGTGTCGGGCCGGACGCACACCACCGGCGTCCTCGCAGGAGTTCGATGGTGAAAATCTCCCAGACCGTGGACGCCGCCACCTTCGCGCCGAGCACCAGCAGTTCGCCGTGCAGGCGACGGAACCCTCAATTCGGGTTCTCCCTGGCCAGGCGCCGCACCAGAGCTCGGATCGAGCGCACGGTGCGCGGCCGACCCCCGTGCTTCGGTCTCCTCTGGGTGGCGTGTCGGCGGGCGAACAGGTCGCGGTGCCAGCGCAGCACAGTATCGGGTCGGACCAGTAACCGGATCTGCCGAAGTGCCTGCAGCGGAAGGCCATGCAGCAGCGCCGCCAGAAGAGTCCGGTCGCTAGGTGGAATCGCACGCGCTGCCCGCTCAGTTACCGCTCCAGCACCGCAATCCGATGACGGAGAGCCAGGATCTCAACGTCGTTCTCTCGGTCGCTCATCGGCAGCAGTCTCAGCATCGCGAACGCGTTCGTCACACCCAGGTACGCCCGGTCTCAGCGACACAGCCGATCACCGTGCCGTGCTCACTGTCAGCCCCGTGAGAGCAGCGACTTGAGCGATCCTTTCTGTCACCCTGGGAGGCGTACTCCCACCTGCACAGATGAGGGATTCGGCAAGGGCAGGGACAGCGGTGGGAGGAGCTCGGAGTTACCACGTGAACCGGGCCCTGCTCTGAGTGGGACTGGTGAAAGGTGCCTGACAGGCAAATGGCCAGGTCAGTTCGTCGCCCTCTCCGTCCTGCCGATCATCTTCGAGTTGCGCCGGGCCTGCCGCAAGGGTGGCCCGGTTTGCCGCTCCCTGCTGGCGGCCAGATACCCGCTGGAGGCGACACGTGGGAGACCAGGGCCGCGGTGCCGGACCAAGCAGGAGCAGACGCTGCGCCAGAACACCAGCGACGTGGTCGGCGGGCTCCCCGGTGGGTTGCCGGGGCCTCGTCATGGCCGGTCGGTCGTGGCAGGCGATCGTGATCCCGCTGACGCACGGGCCGGGCGGCGGAGAGCAGCCTGTAGGGGACGTCGGCACCCGGATCTGCCCGCCGCATCCTCCGCCGTAGGGCTTCATGAAAGCTTCACGGCCCTGCCCGCACACGGCACATGGGTGGAGGAAAGCGTCAGCGGCCCTCCGGCAGATCCGCGGAGAGGTGTACGGCCCCGGTGCAGGCCAGTCGGTCCGCCATCTCGACGCACGCCTCGGCCCCCTTCGGGCTGGTCGCGGGCAGCATCGGGCTGCTTTTGCCGTGCGTCACCCTGTCCCGGTGCGAGGCGAGCAGCTCGTCCGCTCCGGATCGGATCGAGACCTCCAGGGCGCCACCGCGCGCGTCCGCCTCCACCTCGGACCAGACGGTGCCGCAGGACGGGCTGAACCGGAGCCGTACGGCGTAGGCATCCTCAGTGACAGTGCTCTCAGTGCGGGCATCCCGGTTGCAGCGGGAGGAGCCGGGATACTGCCCCCGGCAGCTTTCCTTGCGGCAGGACGCCGCTTGCCGCTCCGGGCTGCCGCCCGACAGGGCCGGGGCACCCACGGCGCAGGCCACGGCGCCCAGCGTGGCGGAGACAGCCAGCACGACGGCCGTCCGCAGCCGTCGCACCCGGGCAGCCGCCGCGAGCGGCAGCCGCGGCGCAGGGGGCTGGGGCGCCGCGCTCAGCGGTCTGGTCTCGGCCCGGCAGGCGTTCTCCCACAGGGCGACCAGCGGCGCCATCTCCGTGCCCCCGAGTCGCCCCAGTGCCTCGACAGCGGTACGCGGCGGGAGCTTGACGCCATTGAGATATCGGTGCCACGAGGACTTGCTGTGGGCGGTGCGTGCGGCCAGCGCGGCCAGGCTCAGCCCGGTCTGCTGTTTCAGGTCGCGCAGCCGCTCCACCAGCAGCAGCCCGTCGGGGCCGAGCGAGTCGGGCAGTTGCTGCCAGCGAGCCGTCGCTTGCTCCTTCATGCCGTTCCCAATCCTTCCGTCCGGCATCCGGTTCATTCCGGATCGCGTGATGTGTGCCCTGGGGTCAGGGCGGCCACACGCACGGCCGGAGTCATCAGGCGATCGGCTTGTAATACAGAGAGAAGGTGCGGTCCGAGGGCGGGCCCTGGGTGAAGCCAAGGCACAGCCAGGGCCCGCCCCGGCGCAGCACAGCCAGGCCCTCCGGCTCGCGAGGGTAGAGCCCCCTCGCAGTGTGGTCCAGCACCTGCTGCACCACGCGGCCGGTACGCACGTCGATACGGAACAGACGGACGTCGCCGGCCGAGCCGGCGGGGTTGTCAGCGCCGTATCCGTGGCCGAGCAGCTGGTAGGCGTACGGGCCGTACAGCGCCATGCCCTGGAAGGGAAGCCCCAGTTCGGCACCGGGCTGAGCGAAGCCGGTGACCGGCCGGAAGTCCCCGGCCGCGAACTGTTCGAGCCCGTACACCCCGTAGCGCGGTATGCCGCCCACCTTGTACCGCAGCAGCAGCCGGTTGTGCGCCGGGTCGAGGGCCACCTGGTTGCTCGTGGAGCCGGGGAGCGGGCGATGCGTGGCAATCCTGCGGCTGGCGCGGGTCAGCACCCGGCCCGCGGTGAAGGTGAAACGGCAGATGCCGCGGCCGTAGCCGGAGGTCGGCTGTGCGTCCCACTCCGTCCACAGAGCGCCGGCGCGGCGGGCCGTGTCCTCCACGCCGAGGGCGCTGCCGTGGCCGAAGCCCAGCAGGTACATATCGCCGGTGAGCGCGCCGCCCATGGTGAGCCGGTTCAGGCACATGTCGCCGCGGGCCGCGCGCTCGGCATGGGTGTACGCGCGCGGCTCGCCCGGCAGTCGGACGCCGCCCTCCATGACCTGGAGCGCGTACATGTGGCCGTGCCGCTCATCGAAGGCGAAGGACTGCAGCACCGTGGAGTGGTGCAGCCGTACACCCTGGATCCACGGCTTGCCCGCCGGCGCCAGGCTGGCCGGCTGAGCCTTCGGCCGGGCTTCTGCCCTGCCGGCGGGGAATGTGGCGGCCAGTGCGACCGCAGCTCCAAAGCCGAGGACGGCTCTGCGGCCCGGACTGGATGGAAGGGAAAGGGACATGGGAGTCTCCTCGCTTGCTCGTGAGCTTCGTGGAACGGGCCCGCCCGCCCCGTGAGCGGGAACGGGCGGGCACAGCGGCTCAGCACCAGGGGATGGCGCTCACGTTGCGGACGTAGCGGGCGGAGACGTAGCCCTTGCTGTGGGAGAGCTTGTACCAGCGGTGGTTGCCGTGGACGTTGCGCCCGTACTTCTTGCAGGAGATGTGGACCGTGCTGGCGGGACGCAGTGAGCCGATGACCCGGTAGCCCGTGCCCGGGCCGGAGCGGACCCTGAGCGGCATGTGGCGGGTTACCACACGGCCCTGGACGTAGCCGGTGCCGGTAACGGGCCGGGTCGCGGAGTGGCTGGGCGCCCACAGCTGGGGCGGGGCCGTGCGTCGGTGAGGCATCTGCTGGTGAGGCGCCGTGTGCCGCTGCTGCGCGGCGGCGGTGTCGGCGGAAACGACTGCAGCGGGCAACACCGCGATCGCCGCAATCGCGGCCACGAGGCTGCGCTGGATCGTGCGATTCATGGACTCTCCTATGAGGGTGTCTTCAGGATCGGCTGAGCGAGACCCTGTGTCGCTCAGCGTTTCCCAGCCGTCGGACAAAGATTCCGTCCCACGCGTTTCCGGGAGAAAGTGGGACGTCCCACCCGAGGGGACGGTTGAGTCTCAGCCGCCGTCCGGGAGACCAGCCCCCACTTCCCGCCAGGCTGCGGATGAGGGCCCGACAGGGTGGGCGGTGTCCAGCTGTTCGGTCTCGTCTTCCAGTGCCTTGAGGCGGGCCTTGTCAGCCGCCAGCTCGTCGGCGAGTTCGCGGATGAGTTCGGCGGTGCGCCGTTGGCCGGGAGGCGCGACGCGGTGGGCCTGTGCAGAGTTCACGGGAGCGTCCGCCAGGGCCTGCTTGCTGACGCCGTGCCTGTCCAGGTAGCCGGCGATGCGGGTGGTCCCGGCGCGCCGGATCTCGCTCGCGGTGACGCAGCGGCCCGGCAGGATGAGTCCGGACTTCGTCGTGGGGTCCACGGCGCGTTCCAGGCCGGGGTGGATGCCCGTGAGTAGATCCCGCAGACGCGAGGTCCGAGCTGTGGCCCTCTGCGGACGCGGTGGACAGTGCCGCTTGGGATTCGTAAGGAGGTAACGGAGCTACTGCTGCCTGCTGTTCCGTCGCGGGCTGAGCCTTCCGGTCTCCGGTGGCACCCGGAGGCGGCCGGAGTTTCAGAAGAATGCCGGCAGTCTGTCTGCGGCTCACTTGATCCTGGCCTGAGAGAGGCCGCGTGGCGCAGCAGCGCGGGCGGGGCCCTACTTGGAGGCATTCTTCGGCCGCATGTACTACGTGGTCATGAGGCCGGCCGAGGTCATCCACCTCCGGTCAGTACTCCAGCCGTAGATCGTGATCTTCACTTCTGATTCACGGCTTGTTGGCGGTAATGGCTGACCTGGGCTCGGGCCTGGTGGCGGCGCCGCCAGACGGACCAGCGGAGCCGGTGGGCCGCATCGTGCACGGGCCGGACGACAAGAGTTGTAAACAGACGCTGGATCTCGTTGCAGGTGAGCGGGATCAGCGCGTCCGGCACGGGATGGCGGGCGTGTTCGTCGGCGCGGACGACGGCGAGGAAGGGGGGCGTTCTCGATCCTCCCGGCGGTGCCGGTGTACTGGCTCTGGCACACCGACGGTGTGCGTACCCTTCTTCACGTCCCCCGTCTCGTCGACCACCAGCACCGCATCCTCGTCGTGCAGATGTTCCAGGACGTACTCACGCACGTCGTCGCGCACGCGGTCGGCATCCCATCGGGCCCGGCCGAGCAGGTGCTGCATGCCGCCCGGAATGGCCTCCCCGACCCACTCGGCGAACGACCAGCAGTTCTTGCGCGGCAGGTCCGACAGCAGCCCCAGCACCAAGTCCCTCACCCGGCGCCATGCTCCACTCGCGCGAACCGGTCGGCGATCCGGGCCATCAGGACCTCGAACGCCTCCTGCCAGCGGGCAGGGTCTACGCTGCGCCCCGCGGACATCGCGTGATCGTTCGTCTTCACACGCCGGTGATCAACGGTAACCGCACCCATATCTCAGCCATCCCCCTGTGACTGCACACCCTGGTTGGCCAGTTGCGCGTTGGCCAGGCAGAACCGGCAGACCTGGTCGTTGATGGCGGTTTGAGTATTTCCTCGCTGTGCCGCTCGTGCCTGCGGTGGGCTGTCGCCACGGTGTTGGCGCCAGTGGCGCCAGGTAGTTCGCCGGGCGTGAGTATGTGGATCTACTTAACGCGGCGAATGGGCCGTCCTCCGCGGCTGACGGATGCCGAGCTGTTGACGCCCGCGGTGATGCAGGCAGTCCTGGGCTTCGTCTCCGAAGCCCGCTGGCTGCGGTTTGCCCGCCGCCCCTGCCCCTCGCATACGAGGGGCAGGGGCGGTCGAACCGGTTGGAAACACGGAGACCGGCCGCCGGCAGCGGACGCGTGACGGGATCCATGAGGCTGTCAGGTTCCAGACATGCCGGTTTCAGACAGTGAACGACCGTTCTTGATCCTGGAGTTGGGCTTACAGACTGGGCATCGCCTTGGATGCCCTACCGGGCACCCTCGAAAGGAGACCTCGTGAAGAAGATCCTGTCTGTGGCAGCGAGCCTGGCGATCGCCGCGACCTGTGGCCTTGGCATGGCGCTTCCCGCGCACGCCGCTGACGCGACCGGCGTCACGACTGCGGCGAGCCGGTCGCTGCAGTCCTCCATCGACACCTCCTCCATGGACCCGCAGCACCAGGCCATCGTCGACCGGATCCTGGCCAAGCTGCCCGCCGACTGGGAGGCCCGCCTCGACGCAGCCAAGGCCAAGTACGGTCTGAAGGGCGAGGAGTGGCAGCAGATCCGCGACAGCGCGATCAACCCCGGCGACTACCAGTGCCAGACGACCGACCTGTCGAAGTACGCCAACTCCCTCCTCGATGGCGCCCAGGACCCGTGGACCATCTTCATCCTTTCGCTCTTCGGTGGCTTCGACATGCCCACCTACGACGCGCTGATCTACGGCAAGGAGTCGTCGTCGAACACGTTCGGCGTCAAGGGTGAGTACACCCAGCAGCTCAACTCCGAGATGAAGAACCTCAAGCGGTTCTGGGATATCGACTCGGCGCGCATCGAGCTGATCCCCATGCACGGCGCGGACGTCTTCACCAGCCCGGACCGGCTCGCCCGCACGCTCTCCGTGCTGTACGGCGGCACGCCCGAGGAGAACCTCGACCTGGCCGACATGTTCATCGAGCTGGTCGGCTCGGAGCCGGTCCTCCAGGGCGGCGCCAACCCGATCTTCACCTTCAACGCCTTCGCCTACAGCGAGAAGGACGACCCGGAGCCGCTCGGCGTCACGGACCGCATCATCATGGGTGACGGCATCCTGCAGGGCATGAACGCGGCGAACCTGGGCGACGTCGCGCCGCGCGGCATCCTGGGCCACGAGTTCGGTCACCACGTTCAGTACCAGAAGAACCTCTTCGAGAGCGACCTGACCGGCCCGGAGGCCACCCGGCGCACCGAGCTCATGGCGGACGCGTTCGGCACGTACTACCTGACCCACTCCCGCGGCGAGTCGCTGAACGCCGCCCGCGTCCTCAAGTCCGAGAAGTCGTTCTACCAGGTCGGCGACTGCAGCTTCACCAGCTCCGGCCACCACGGCACGCCCAACCAGCGGCTCAACTCGGCGACCTGGGGGGCGGGCGTGGCCAACGACGCGCCGAACCAGGGTCACATCCTGCCCGCGCTCGCGTTCGACAAGCTCTTTGAGGCCAAGCTGCCCGACCTGGTCAAGCCGGACAGCAAGTAACGGTCACCACCACGCCGCGGGGCGATGAACACCTGAGCGGCTGAGGACCCGCGCGGGGCGGGCCGGATCACGCACCGGCCCGTCCCGCGCGCCCACGCGTCCATGCCACGAGCCCGACCGCGTCACAGCCAGCCGCGACGGCTCGCCTGGACACCGAGCTGGAACCGGGTCTTGGCGCCGAGCCTCTCCTGAAGTCGGGCGATGCGCCGGGCGACGGTGCGCTCGCTCACCCCGAACTCACGGGCGATCGACTCGTCGGTCAGCCCGGCGCTGAGGTAGCTCAGGAGCTGCCGCCCCTCAGGGGTCGCCTCGCTCTTGACGGCCTCACCGGCCGGCGGGAGCGGAACGGCGATTCGCCAGTACGACTCGAAGACGCCGACCAGCCCTTCCAGGAGCCCCGACGGTTGCACGACGACACTGTGATGTCCCGTACGGTTCGGGGCGGCGACGGACACCACGGCGAAACGGTCGTCGCAGACAAGCACGTTCAGCGCGACATCGGGGAAGACCCGGGCCTGTTCTCCCCGGGCGACGCACTCGTGCGCCACTTCCAGCGCCTTGGGGTCCTGCAGGATGTTGGCGCTGTACACCACCCGGTAGTCGATCCCGCGGTCCAGCGCGTCCAGCGTGCCAGGGCCTACCTCCGGCACCCGGTCTCTCCCGCCCACCGGCCCTATCGACAGCGCGCGCACCCGGGACACCGCCCCGTTGTGCACCCGTGACTGGATCTCCTCGCGCCGCTCGGAGGTATCGACGACCTCGACGTAGCTCGCTCCGGCGGTGTGGTCGAGCCAGTACTGCGACAGGGCCGTGGCGCTCTCGTAAGCGATCCTGGCCTGGCGCGCGCGCCGCTCGGCGACCGCCTCCAGCACCGCGCGGGGCGGCTGGGCGGTCAGCCTGCCGTCCGTACGGGACACCAGGCCGATGTCGCTGAGTTCGGCGACGGCGTCCTTGAGGCCGTCGAGCGGCGACCCGACCAGCGCCGGCCGGCCGGTGAGCTCGGTCAGGGTCTGCGGACCCCGTTCCACGAGCGCGAGGTAGGCGGCCTCCGCTGTCGCGGAGAGACCGAGAGCCTGCAACGGGCGCAGTGTGCGCATGTCCCCCCAACCCTGCGGCGCCGCACGGCACCACCCACCGACCCCATTTCTACGGTGGCTGTCATTCCGCCAAAGATCGTCAGCCTAGCACCGGCGTGATCACGCGGACCGGGAGCGGACGGCGTGATGAGCGGCGCTGATGAAACCGCCGGCGGAGGCGCTGGCGGAAGCATCGACAGCCGGTCCGCGCCCGCCGCTATCGGGGGCGCCCGACCACCCCGCCGACCCACCCGGCACCGCTCACCCTCAGCCGCACACTTCACCGCCCTCGACACCGCCGGCACCACCGCGGATGCGGAATGCGCAACGGAGAGGCTGCGGCGGTGCAGATTAAGAGCATCGTTGCCGACGACTTGGACGCCCCGGCTGCGGCCGGGGTGAACGGACCGGAGGACGTCTTCTTCGCGGACTGGGACAGTATCGGCCGGGACCAGGTGGAGGAGAACGTACGCCGGCTGCGCCGGCGCATCTTCACGCCATCGAGGGACGGTGACCTGGCGAAAGTCAGGAATCTGCAGAAACTGATGCTCCGGAGCCTGAGCAACACGCTGGTCAGCGTTGGCCGGGTGACGGAGGTCGACGCCGGACGAGCGTCGGGCAACGAGATGACTCTGCGATCCCAAGAGCCTTCAGGGCTTGCTCGAGCCGTATGCGCGGATGTCGTGCACGTACGGTTCCGAGGGGGCGGGGACGCAGCAATGCGTCCCCGCTGCCCGACGGCATCGGTATCGGTTCGCGTCCCAACCGCCATGTCTCCGCTGACGGCGTGGGGCTGGTGGGTCGCGCCGGGGCACGGCTGTTGCCTGATCTTGCCGCTGCCACCGGACTGGCCAGTGCGTACTTTGACCACTTCGGCCACGCGGCACTGGCCACGACCCGGGACGGATCGCCACCGGCCGCACGGTGACGCTCGCCGACGGCGGCGAGGCCGCCACGGATCTGGCCGTGTTGCGGGTCCAGGGCGAGGTGTTCGGCCCGGTCGTCGCGCGAGCTGTCCGCACACCGGCACGGGATCGGCACGCGTCGGCGGCGGCTCAGGCCGGGCCGGCAGGCCCTGCTGGTCCTGGCCCACCTGCGCTGCGGGGACACCTACGCTCAGCTCGCCGCCGGGTTCGGCGTCGGGATCGCGACGGTCCACCGCTACGTGCGCGAGGCGGCAGAGGTCCTGGCCGCGCTCGCGCCGAGCTCGGCAGAGGCGATGCAGACCGCAAGCCGGCCGGCCTTCGTGATCTGCGAGTGAGCGGCGGTAGCGGAGTCACGAAGAAGAGACGGACGCGAAGAGCCCCTCCCGAGCCGCTGCCCTGGAGGCGCCCACGGTCGTGGGCGACGACAAAGACGTGGCACCGCACATCGGCAAGACCACGGTGGTGGACGCACTGGGCCGGCGGGTGATCCCGGGCCTCAACAACGCCCATCTGCACGTCATTCGCGGCGGGCTCAACTACGTACTGGAACTGCGCTGGGACGGCGTTCCCACGCTGCGTCAGGGTCTGGCGATGCTGCGGGAGCAGGCCGCTCGTACCCCGAAGGATCAGTGGATACGGGTGGTGGGCGGCTGGTCGGCCGAGCAGTTCGCCGAGCGGCGGCTGCCGACCGCGGCGGAGCTGAACGCCGCGGCCCCGGACACCCCTGTGTTTGTCCTGCACCTGTACCAGTCGGCCGTGCTCAACCGGGCAGCGCTCAAGGCCGCCGGATTCGACAGGAACACCCCGGACCCAAGAGGCGGTCAGATCGTACGCGGCCGGGATGGTGAGCCGACGGGCATGCTGCTGGCCGCGCCCAGCGCCTTCATCCTCTACTCGACCCTGGCCAAGGCGCCGGTGCTCCAGAGCGACGACCAGAAGACCTCGACCCGTCATTTCCTGCGCGAACTGAACAGGTTCGCACTGACCTCGGCCATCGACGCCGCGGGCGGATTCCAGAACTTCCCCGACAACTACAGCACCGTCATCGAACTGGCAAAGGCGGGTCAGTTGTCGCTTCGCGTCGCCCATCACCTCTTTCCGCAGACAGCCGGCCAGGAGATAGCCGACCTGACCCGATGGATCGAAATGGCCGACCCCGAAGACGGGGACGAATGGCTGCGCCTCAACGGTGCGGGAGAGAACCTCACCTGGGCGGCAGCGGACTTCGAGAACTTCAACCAGCCTTGTCCCGAACTTACCGAATACGAGAAGGAATTCGAGAAGGCGGTACGTCTTCTCACGGAGAACGGTTGGGGCTTCCGGCTGCACGCCACATACGACGAGACCATCCGCCGAGACCTCGCAGTCTTCGAAAGGCTGGCCGCGGAAGGACTCTTCCCGGTCGGGAACCGGTGGCTGTTCGACCACGCGGAGACCGTCTCCGCGGACAGCCTCGACCGCGTCGCCGTGCTCGGCGGTGCCATGTCCGTGCAGAATCGCTTGTCCTTCCAGGGTGAGGCGTTCCTGCGCCGCTACGGCCCCGGCGCTGCCGCGGACGCCCCGCCGATCCGGGCCATGCTGGACCGCGGGCTGACGGTGGCCGCCGGCACCGACGCCACCCGGGTCTCCACGTACAACCCCTGGGTGGCCCTGCACTGGCTGGTCAGCGGCCGCAACGTCGGCGACGTGGTGCTCCGCCCGCGGACCAACCGTGTCGACCGGCAGACCGCGCTGACGATGTTCACCCGCGCCGGCGCCGAACTGACCGGCGAGGAAAAGGTCAAGGGCGTCCTGCGCCCGGAATGCTACGCGGACCTCGCGGTCCTGTCCGATGACTACTTCACCGTGCCCGAGCCGGAGATCGCGCACATCGAGTCGCTGCTCACCGTCACCGGCGGACGAATCGTCTACGCCGCCGCCGAGTACGAGGGACTCGACGAGGAACTGCCGCCCATCAGCCCCGCCTGGAGCCCGGTGGCGCACTTCGGCGGCTACCAGGCTTCCCTGCAGGGCGTTTCGGGGGTCCGCCAGGCGGAGTCGCTCGGCGCGGCCGTCGCCGAGTCGGAGCAACACCGCGCGTGGCGCGTACAACGCGGTCTGATCCCGGACACCGCCTACACGCCCTTCGATCCACGCTTCTCCCTCTAGCGCTCCCGGGAGGCCAGGTCACGAGCCGCCCCTCTCGGGACACCACCCCACAAGACCCGTCCACCCGACGGTTCTTGCCCGACGCGGACGCCCGTCCGCGCCGCTCCCCGTCGAAAGGCACCCTCGTGGTCGACATCACCGAGGTCACCGCAGCTCCCAGCCCCGGCCTGCTCACCCCCGACAACTGCACCATGCTGTTCGTGGACCACCAGCCGCAGATGTTCTTCGGCACCGGCAGCGGCGACCGCACCGCGATCATCAACGCCACGGTGGGACTGGCCAAGGCCGCCAAGGTGTTCGACGTCCCGGTCGTCCTGAGCGCCGTGGCCGCCGAGTCCTTCTCCGACCCGATCATGCCGCAGTTGCCGGCCGTCTTCCCCGACCACGAGATCATCGACCGCACCTCGATGAATGCCTGGGAGGACCCCGCGTTCGTCGAGGCCGTCAAGGCGACGGGGCGCAAGAAGCTCGTCATAGCCGGTCTCTGGACGGAGGTCTGCGTCGTGCTGCCCACGCTCTCCGCCCTCGCCCAGGGTTATGAGGTCTACGTGGTCACCGATGCTTCCGGCGGCGTCAGCCCGCAGGCCCACGAACACGCCGTGCAGCGAGTGATCCAGGCCGGCGCGGTCCCGGTCACCTGGGTGCAGGTGCTCCTGGAGCTCCAGCGCGACTGGGCCCGCACGGAGACGTACGCGGCCGTGACGGACGTGGTGAAGGAGCACGGCGGCGCCTACGGTCTCGGCATCGTCTACGCGCAGGCCGTCATCGGCGCGCACGCGGCGGGCTGACCCCGCGCCGATCGAACAGGGTCAAGGACGGACCTCAGGAACAGGCAGGAAAGAGATGGACGCGGGACTGTTGGTCCTCCGGCTGGTGGCGGGACTCCTCATCGCCGGCCACGGAGTGCAGAAGGTGAGCTCCCGGCTCGGGGGCCACGGCTTGGCAGGCGGAACCGAGGAGTTCCGGCACGACGGGTTCCGCGGCGGCCGGCTGACGGCGGTCGTCGCGGGGACCAGTCAGATCGGCGCCGGCCTGTTCCTGACCGCCGGACTGATCACGCCCATGGCGGCCATGGCCGCCATGGGCGTGATGGGCGTGATGGGCGTGATGACGGTCGCCGGCACCGTCAAGTGGGCCAAGGGCCTGTGGGTGCAGAACGACGGCTACGAGTACCCGATGGTCCTCGTCGTCGTCTCCGTGGCGCTCGCCCTCACCGGACCCGGCCGGTGGTCCCTCGACGACGCGCTGGGCATCAGCCCGTGGCCGCTGTGGATCGTCCTCGTCGCGATCGTAATCGGGCCCGTCAGCGGGCTGCTGACCCGCCTGGTGCTGCACCGCCGGCCCACGGCCCAGGAAAGGAAGCCCCATGCGCAGGCTGCTGACTGACGCGGTCCATACGCTGGCGCCGCCCAGAGAGGACCGCCATGGCCCGTTGCCTCCGCTGATGCTGGCGCTGACCGTGGTCACCGGTCTCGTCGACGCGGTGAGCTACCTGGCCCTCGGGCACGTCTTCGTCGCCAACATGACCGGCAACGTGGTGTTCCTCGGTTTCGCGCTGGCGGGAGCCCCGAACCTGTCCGCGCTCGCCTCCGTCGTCGCGCTGGCGGTGTTCCTCCTCGGCGCGCTGGCCGGCGGCAGACTGGGCACTCGGTTCGCCACGCACCGCGGGCACCTCTTGCGGATGGCCACCGCCGCGCAGACGGTTCTGGTGGCCGTCACGGTCGTCGTCACGGCGGTCGCCGGTGGCCGGGTCACCACGGGCGTCCAGTACACGCTGATCGTGTGCCTCGGGCTCGGCCTGGGTCTGCAGAACGCGGTCGCCCGGCGTCTCGGGGTCCCCGACCTCACCACGACCGTTCTGACCCTGACCCTCACGGGGCTGGCCGCGGACTCCACCCCCGCGGGCGGCGCGGCGCCGAGGCCCGGCCGCCGGATGCTGTCCGTGCTGGCCATGCTGCTCGGCGCTCTCGTCGGAGCCGAACTCGTCCTGCACGGCCGTCTCGTGCTCACACTGGGCCTTGTGCTGCTGCTCCTGGCGCTCGTCTCCGTGGTGACACACCGGCTGTCCGCCACCGAGGCCGTCTGGATCCGGCCGCCGTCCTGAGGAAGGAGCGCGCGTGCGTGTCGGACAGGCCGAGGCCTCCCTGCTCCCGGGAACGCCTCGGCCTGTCCTGTTCAACCCTGGAGCTTTCGGCCGCCCCGGCCGGGCGTGTCCCACCGTTGCCGGGCGGATGAGACGCAGCAGCGGAATGCCGTCCGGGGGCAGTGCGCCGCCGGGCCACATCCCATGCGCTCACCACGTCGGCCGCCGCTACGTCTGGAACGTGCCCGGCGTGCGCCGAGTCCTCCTGCGTACGCTGCTGTTCATTCGCGGCGGCGCCGCCTTGTGGGCGCTGCTGCCCTGGACTGCGAGCCGCTCCCTCGGCCTCGGCTCGGGTGCATACGGGCTGCTGCTGGGGTCGGTGGGCGTGGGGGCGGTGGTGGGAGCCTTCGCGCTGCCCCGGCTGCGTCGCGTGCTGGGTGCCAACGGCACGCTCGCGGCCGGAGCTGTGGTGTTCGCCGGGGTGCTCGCGGTCCTGGCGACGGTCCGCGCCCCGTGGCCGGTCGCGGTCGCACTGCTTCCGGCGGGTCCCGCCTGGATCGCTGTGCTGTCCACGCTCAACGCGGCTGTGCAGGCACGACTGCCGGGCTGGGTCAGGGCGCGGGGACTCGCCGTCTGCCTCCTGGTCTTCCAGGGCGGCCAGGTGGTGGCTGCGCCCCTGTGGGGTGCGGTGGCCGACTGGCGCCTCGGCGGGGGCGTGGACGGGGAAGGCGAAGGGCGGTGCGGAGATGACGCGCGCGCCGAGTCCGGCCTTGAGCGTGTCGGCGACGACGGTGTCGATGTCGGTCATCGCCGCCGTCGGGGGCGACAACGGGACTTACCCGAGGAAGAGTTCGCCGTCGCGGTCGTGCATGCCCCCGAGCGGACTCCCCGGTGGGAGGGCGAGCAGGTCGCGCGGCAGCCAGTGGGCGTGGACATCGATGACTCCGGCCCGGATGTCACCGTTCATGGTGTCCTCCCCGCTGCTCCCGGGCGGCGCGCGTGATGGCGCGCCGGATGGGTTCGTAGCCGGTGCACCGGCAGATGTTGGAGCCGACCACGCCTGCGACGGCGTCGGGCTTCTCCGCGAGGTCAGGGTCGGTTTCGAGCGCTCCCGCGGCCACCATGAGGAAGCCCGGTGTGCAGAAGCCGCACTGGAGGGCGTGTTCGGCCGAGAACGCCCTTTGCAGCGGGTGGGGTTCGCCGTCGGGTCCCGTGAGGCCCTCGACCGTACGGACGGAGCTGCCGTCGCACTGCACGGCCAGCACCAGGCACGAGCGGACCGGCGCGCCGTCCATGAGGACGGTGCAGGCCCCGCAGATGCCGTGCTCGCAGCCGAGGTGCGTACCGGTGAGGCCCAGGTCGTCGCGGAGGACGTCGGCGAGCAGGCGCCGGGGCTCCACGTCGAGGAGGTGGCCGGTGCCGTTCACGTTGAGCGTGACCTTCATCGGTGGTCTCCCTCGCGTGCGGCGAGACGCGCGCGCAGGTCCGCCGCCGCCTCGCGCAGGGTTCTGCCGACCAGGACGGCGACGGCCTGCCGCTTGTACGCGGCGTCGGCGTACGGTTCGGCGACCGGCGCGGCGTCCTCCTGGGCGGCGACCCGGCCGGCGCGGGCGAACGGATGGTCGTCGGGCAGCCGGCGTCGCGTGGGCGGTGGGCCGAACTCGGCACCGATCAGCGTCCGTTCGGCGGCACGGGCCCGTACCGGGTGGTCGGCGGAGTTGACCAACCCGATCCGTGCGTCGCCGACCACGCCGTCGTGCACCGTGAGCACCGCCGCGACGGCGACCTGGGCGAAGCAGAAGTGGGTGCGGCGGTGCTCGATGAAGCCGACTCCGGTGCGCTCGCCGAGCAGCGGGAGGCGCACGGCGGTGATGAGCTCCTCGGGCCTGCGCGCGGTGCGGTTCGGGCCGAGGAAGTAGCCGTCGGCCGCGATCTCTCGGGCGCCGGCCGGCCCGGTCACCTCCACGGTGGCGTCCAGGGCGACGCCGATGGCGCACCATTCCGAGGCGGGATGGGCATAGGCGAAGCTGCCGGCCATGGTCCCGCGCGAACGGATGGGCGGGTGGGCGATGTTGACCACGGCCCGGGACAGCAGGGCGCCGAGCGGGCCCGGTACCGCGTCGGCCGCTTCGAAGGCCGCGTGGCGGACCAGGGCGCCGACGCGCAGCTCGCCGCCCTCGACGCACATGCGGTCGAGCTCCGGGATGCGGTTGATGTCGACGACGCGTTCGGGGCGGATGCGGTGCAGGTGCATCTCCAGGATCAGGCTCTGCCCTCCCGCTAGCACCTGGGCCTTGCGCCCGGTGTCGCCGAGTGCCTCGACGGCCTCGGCGACCGTGCGGGGGACCACATAGTCGAAGGATGCGGGTTTCACCGGTCACCTTCCTCGTGTCGCGGGGTGTGTGCCGCCCGCCAGACGGTGTCCGGGGTGAGCGGCATCTGCAGCAGGCCGGGATCGGCGTTCCGCAGGGCGTCGGCCACGGCATTGACGATGGCCGCCGGGGTGCCGATGCAGCCGGACTCCCCCGCTCCCTTGGCGCCCAGCGGTGTGGCGGGGCTGGGTGTGCGGGTGTCCTTGATGTCGATGGGCGGGATCTCCGTGGACGTCGGGAGCAGGTAGTCCAGGAAGCCGTTCGCCAGCCGCGGCACTCCCGCGTCGTCGAACGTCATGCCTTCGTAGAGGGCCTGGCCGATGCCCTGCACGGCCGATCCGAACGCCTGCCCGTGCACCACGGTGGGGTTGAGGACCACTCCGCAGTCGTCGACGGCCACGAGCCGCAGGACCTTCACGGTACCCAACTCGGGATCCACCTCGGTCACCGCCGCGTGGGCGCCGAAGGGGAACGCCATGCCGGCCTCGTACCGGTCCTCGACTCGCAACGGGCCGGTGGACTGCACCAGTTCGCCGAGGTCGGCGACGGCCGAACCGTCGTGGGCGGCGTGCACGGTCCCGTCCGCCCACTCGACCTCGTCGGCCGGCAGGCCCCACAGCTGCGCCGCCCGGGCGCGGGCCTCCTCGATCAGGAGGCCCGCGGCATGCTGGAACATGGCGCCGACGACCTGGGCCGACCGGCTGGCGAAGGAGCCCAGACCCTCGGGCTGTTCGTCGGTGTCGCCCTCGATCAGGCGGACCCGCTCCTCCGGGATGCCGAGGACCTTGGCGACCATCGCGGGGAAGACCGTCTCGTGCCCCTGGCCGCTGGGGGCCGCACCGCAGCGGGCGGTGACGGTGCCGTCCTCGTGGACTTCCAGACTGCCGAACTCGTGCAGGCCACCGGTTTCACCGCCAGAGCGCTCCACATAGCAGGAGACTCCGATGCCCAGCGGCAGCGCGTCCGGGTCCGCGCGGCGGCGGGCCTGCTCCGCGCGCCATTCCTCGTGGCCGAGCGTCTCCAGGGCCAGGTCCAGGGCCGCCGCGTAGTTCCCGCTGTCGTAGCGGCGTCCGGTCGGTGTCTCGTACGGAAAGGCCTGCGGCGGGATGAAATTGCGCCGCCGCAGCTCGATCGGGTCGATGTCCAGGCGGCGGGCGAGCAGGTCCATCGTCCGCTCGATGGCGATCGCCGCCTCGGGACGTCCGGCGCCCCGGTACGGGTACGTCACCATGGTGTTGGTGAGCACCGAGCGCAATGTCGCGTGGACACGTGGGGTGGTGTACGCGCCGGTCGCCATCCACGCCGTCTGCATCGGCAGTCCGGCGCCGAGGTGGGGATAGGCGCCGATGTCGGCGTCGATCGTCAACGCGTAGGCGAGGAGACGTCCTTCGGCGTCGGCGGCGAGGCGGACGGTCTGGTCCTGTCCCCTGCCCCGGGTGGCGACGAGCATCGACTCCATGCGGTCCTCGATCCAGCGCACGGGCCGCCCGAGCTTGACGGCCAGGCATGCGACGACCACGAACTCGGGGAAGGCGGCGCTCTTGGACCCGAAGGCACCCCCCGTCTCGGGGACGACCACCCGGATCCGGTCGGTGGACCAGCCGAGCAATGCTGCCAGTTCACGCCGCAGCCGGTGCGGCATCTGGTGCCCCGACCACACGGTCAGCCGGTCTCCCTCGGGTACGGCGAGGATGGTGCGGCACTCCATGGGGCTGGGCATCAGCAGTTGCTGGCGGTAGGTGGCCTCGACCACGGCGGCCGCCTCCTGCCAGACGGACGGGGCGACAGGCTCGCCCGCCTCGCCGCGCAGGGCGATGTTGCTCAGTCCGTCGAACAGGCGGACGGAGTCGTCCAGCGCCGCGGCGGGTGTCACCACGGCGGGCAGGGAGTCGATGGTGGCGGTGACCTCGGCGGCCCCGTCCTCGGCCCGGTACCGGTCCGTTCCCAGAACGACCGCCAGCGCCTCGCCCGGATACCGCACCCGGTCCTTCACCAGGGCCGGCCACTCCCGGCCCGCGACGGCGTCCTCCGTGGAGAGCCCGGCCAGCAACGTGTACGGCACCGGAGGAAGCTCCGGCAGATCCGCAGCCGACCAGGCTCCCACGACCCCGGGCACGACGCGGGCCGCCGTACAGTCCACCGCGCGCAGTACGCCGTGGGGCACTTCGCTTCTCACGAATGCGGCGTCCAGACATCCTGGAACGCGGATATCGGCAACGTACCGGCCTTTCCCGGAAAGCAGCCGCTCGTCCTCACGCCTCGTCCATTGCTCCACAACAACACTCCGTTCGTGTCTTTGCGGGAATTGACGTCATTCCGCCGGAATGCCACGCCGACGGAATTCAGCTGCTTGGACTCTAACCGCGACAGAAGCGGCGGGGCGAGCGACAGGCGGGCCCTGTGCGCTGTGGGGGTCAAAAGCAGTGCGCTGCCCGCACAGCCGGCCGGAGGGGAACGGTCAGCCCAGTTCGGTGTCCAGCCGGCGCAGGACGTCGGACGTCACCGGGTCGGTGATGTCGGCGAACTCGTCGTGCCGTTTGAGGAACTTGGCCACGTACGGGCAGACGGGCACGATCCGCTTCCCGGAGTTCCGCACGTCGGTGAGCGCCTCCCGGACCAGTTGGGAGGCAAGACCCTGGCCGCGAAAGCGTCGTCGATCTCGGTGTGATGGAAGACGCGCTGTTCCCCACGGTCGCGGTAGGCGGTCAGTCCGGCACGCTCGCCGTCCACCAAAATTTCGTAGCGGTTCCTGGCGTCTGCGCGCTCGACGACCGGATCGGTGGAAGGCCGGCTCATGGGGTGCCTTTCGATCGGGGTCAGTGAACCGGCGGATTCCTGCGCGGCTTGATGCTCGCACGGGGCAGCGCAGGCGCGGGAAGACGGTCTCCGGGATATCCTTCGACGGCGCCGAAACGATCGGAGGATTCTTGCCATTCCTCGCGGGCTTTGACAATGTCCTCGTGGTTGCGGCCGATGAAATTCCACCACATCACGATCTCCTCTCCGAACGGCGTCCCACCGAGCAGGAGCGTCCGTGCGGGGCCGTCCGAGTCGTTCGTCAGCGTCAGTGTGCCGGGGCCCGGGGGGACGTAGCCCAGTTCGGCCGGGCGCAGCAGGACGTCGGCGAGGCGGACGTCGCCCCGATCGACCAGGAGACCGTGCTCGAAGCCGCGGTCCACGGCGAGCGTGACGGTCGCGTGGGGCTGGAGCGCGATCTCGGCGCCGAGCAGGGGCGTGAAGGCCGGCACCGGTGAGGTGACGCCGGCGAGCGAGCCCAGGAACACCCTGATCTCGGCCCCGTCGACCCGTACGGGCTCGGGGACGTGATGGTGGAAGTCGCGTGCGGTGTGCCGGTGCTCCTCGGGCAATGCCACCCACAGCTGGACGCCGTGCAGGACGGTGGTCCGCGGAGTGGAGACCTCGGAGTGGGCGATGCCGTGCCCGCCGGTCATGAGGTTCAGTTCGCCGGGCCGTACGAAGGCGTGGCTGCCCAGGCTGTCCCGGTGCTCGATCTCCCCGGTGAAGAGCCAGCTCACCGTCTGGAGTCCGGTGTGCGGGTGCGGGGCGACATCCATGCCGTCGGTCTCGGAGACGTCGTCGGGGCCGTAGTGGTCCGCGAAGCACCAGGCCCCGATCAGGGTCCGGGCACGCTGAGGCAGCGTGCGCCGCACGGTCATGGCCCGGGGGCCGCCGAGGGGCACGTCGCGCGGGGTCAGTACGTCGACCCGGGGCACCCCGTCCGGCCGCTCGCCGTCCACCGCCGCGCCGCACCGCACCTCGACGGACTTCGTTTCGACATTGCTCATGGTGGGCCGCCTCTCAGCCGAGTACTTGTTTCACATTCAACCATTATGTGTGCGCTCGAACCAGCGAGCACGGTTCTTCGACCGGCAACACCCCGTGCACTCGCCGGCAACCCTCCCCGGCGGACCCACCGTACGGTCACCAGCACCGTGGACCGCCGGAACTCGGCGGACGATCGGAACGGAACAGTCGCAGACAGGGGGGCGGCATGACACAGCTTCACGCCGGTGTCGCGGACGAAGGCCCGATCGTATGCACGACGACAATCCTTGTCACCGTGGCCGGCGATCCGCCGGTACCACTGGCTGCCGAACTCAGCTACACCGCGACGGACCCCTACGCCGTGCGCCTGTCCCTGGGCGCCCCCTCCGCACCGTCCGTCGTCTGGGTCTTCGCCCGATCGCTCCCCGCCCGGGGGCTGCGCCGGCCATGCTGCCGGCCGTGCTGATCAGTGCCGCCTGGTTCGTCGGCGGCGTCTCCGCCTGGTACCTGGTCAGGAACCAGGTCTCCGCCCAGCCCATGGCTCGCCGCTGCCTTTCCATCGCACTCGGCGTCCTCGGTGTTCTGATGCCGGTGCAGCTGTACGTCGGGGACGGCACGGCGGGGTAGACGGGTCCGGTGTTCCCGCGCCCCGGCATCAGGTCCACCCGGCCGTCCGCGAGGTGCTGGAGCATCGCGAAGTCCTCGGCGATCCACACGGGGTCGTCGGTGGTGATCAGTGTCGTGGCGATGGACAGGATCAGCTTCTCGGTGCGGGCGGCGACACAGCCGAGCGTCGTGGTCGGGGACGACGGTACGAACGGCGGGTTGTTGTGCTCGCCGGTCGCGAAGACGTCCAGGCCCACCTCCTCCGCCTTGAGCGCGATGGCGACCATCGCCTTGATGCGCTCGTGCTCCGACTGCGTGCGGCCTGGGGTCGGATCGGGCGTCACGTCCCCGACCGTGAAGATGCCGAACTGCATGGGTCTCTCTTCCTTCCGGCAATCGTGTGAGGAGGAGAACGCCAGGCGTCGGCCGCACGAGCGTCATGACTGTGCGCGCACGGGGTCGAGTCCTCCAGCGCCCGTCTCGGGCGAGTCTGCGTCATGCGCTGCCGTGCGTGACGGATGGTTACCGTCGGGGCCGGCTTCGGATCCGATGCCCCGTTGCAGAAAAGGGAGTTCATCCATGGTGCATGAGCAGATCCTGGTGCTTGCCGCGACGGGCGGGCAGGGCGGTGCCGTGACCGACGCGCTGCTCGTCCGCGGGGCCCGGATCAGGGCGCTGGTCCGCGACCCCGGCCGGAGTGCCGCGCGGCAACTGGCCGACCGGGGTGTCGAGGTGGTTGCGGGTTCCCTGAGCGATCCCGGGTCGCTCGCCGCGGCCATGAAGGGGGTGGCCGGTGTCTTCGCGTTCACCACCCCCTTCGAGGCCGGTGTCGAGGCGGAGGTGGACCAGGGGCGGGCGATTCTCGCCGCAGCGGCGCAGGAGCGCGTTCCACATCTCGTGTTCAGCTCGGTCGCCGGGGCCGACCAGGACAGCGGGGTACCGCATTTCGAGAGCAAGGCGCGCATCGAGGCGGAACTGGCCGCGGGCGATGTGCCGTACACGATCCTGGGGCCGACGTACTTCTTCGACAACGCGCTCGGCGGAGCGCGGCGCATCCTCGACGGCGTGCTCGATCTGCCGCTGCCGCCCGATCGGCCGTTGCAGCAACTCGCCCGGCCCGACCTCGGCGCGTTTGCCGCGGACGTGCTGCTCGACCCCGCTCGGTACGTCGGGCAGCGCATCGAACTGGCCGGCGACGCACCCACTCCCACACAGATGGCGGCCGCGCTCGGCACGGCGCTGGGACGGGAGGTCCGCCACGAGTACGTCCCGCTGACGGCCATCGGCAATCCGGACATGCACGCGATGTGGACGTTCCTGAACGGACCCGGCTACCGTGTCGACATCCCCGCCCTTCATGCCGCCCACCCGGAGATCCACTGGACCGGCTTCGCCGACTGGGCGCGCCGCACCTGGGCCACCGGGGGCTGAACCGGCCGGCCGGCTCGCCGGGCCGCGCGCACGAGCACGCCCGGCGAGCCCCGCCGCCCCCGGATCTCACGCATTCACGCGATGTGGCGAAAACGCCCCACCGGCACGGTGTGTCCGGAAAACGCACTGGCCCAAGGGTGGAGATCACGTCGCCGGATTCACCGCTGCCGGAACCCCTCGGGCACCCCCTACACCACGGACGCGGCGCCCGCCCACCGACGCCGGTCGTACTGGCGCGAGGCCTTGTCCCGGACGTTCGGCGCGGTGGACATGGGCGTTCCCGACGAAGTCGGCCGCGGCCCGATCCGTACGTCACTGCTGGGTCCGATGCAGGTCGTCATGGTGGACGGCGACCCGCTGCGGGCCCTGCGCACACGGCGGCTCATCGCGGGGAGCGACAACGACGACTACGTGGTGGTGAAGCTGCTGAGCAGAGGTGTCGCGGAACGTCCGACTGAAGTGGGAGGGGTTGGTGAAACCCCAGCGTGCGGCCACCGCCGCGATCGACCGGTGGGCCGCGCCGGCCTGGGCGAGTTCCTCGCGTACCACCTCCAACCGGCGCGTCCGTACCCAGGCGTTGACGGTGGTGCCCTGCATCTGGAAGAGCCGGTGCAGATAGCGCAGGGAGATGCCGTGCTGGTCGGCGATGTCCTGGGGGGGTGAGTCCGGGCTCCTGCAACCGGTCCTGGACGGATGCCGTGATCCGCTCCTACAGCGCCGGCGCGGGCCGACTGCCGGCCTGTTCCAAGGCCAGCGTGCCCAGGATCTCCGCGGCAAGTCGGGCGAGTTCGCCGCGTCGGGTCGCACAGGCCCGGACGGCCTCGTCGACGAGCCCGCACAGCAGCGGCAGCAGCAGGGCCGCCGCGCCCTCCCCGGCGTCGTCCACCGCGGTGGCTGTCAGGGCGGCCAGCTGCCCTTCCTCCAGCCGGAGCAGGGCCCGGGGCATCATGAGGATCCGGGCCCGCTGCCGCCTCGGCAGCACGATCCGGTACGGGCACCGCGCGTCGTGCAACGCCAGGCTGCCGGGCCGGAGTTCGGCGGTGCGGCCGTCCTGCAACAGCAGTGCGGTGCCCTCCAGCCGGGATCTCCCACCGCATGCGCTGCCACCAGAGCCTCGGCCAGACGGCGTGAGCGCTCCCGCCGCTGCGGGCTGAGCCGGGCCGCCTGCTCCAGAGCGCGCGGTGCCCACGACGTCCCCGTGCCGCCACGCGGAGTCCTCGAGCAGGGCGGCCACGGACTCGTCAGTCCGCAGGGTGGCGGTGGCCAGGTGGTGAGCCCTGCTCTCCGGTCGCGCGACGGTCTCGGCGAGGTCCTGCTGGACCTGCTGCTGCCGCTCGCCCGCGGGATGCCGCGAGAACGCGGCCGCCCGCGCCAGCGGACGCCGGAAGACGAGACGGTCCTCGACCAGCGAGACCAGACCGGCCGCCTCCGCCGGGGCCCACACGGCGAGGTCGTCGGTGTCCAGAGCGGCCATGAGGGTGGCGACGCTCTCCCCCGGTCGCGCGGCAGCGGCGTACAGCAGGGCCCGTCCTGTCGCGGGGGCAGCGCGTCGAGTCGTGCCGCGAAGGCGTGTGCCGTCAGCGGGCGCCCCGCCGGTGCGCCGCCGACGCCTCCGGCTCGGAAGGCCGTGGGCACCCGGCGGCTCAGTTCCACCAGGGCCGCGGGATTGCCTTCGGCTTCCTCCAGGATCTCCAGCCTGCGCCGGCCGGTGGGCGCCGCCGGCTGGCGGTCCAGCAGCGCCGCGGCCGAGGGGGCGCTCAGCGGGCCCAGATGCAGGCTCTCCATGACGGGGGGCAGGCCGGGCGGGGCGCCTCACCGCGCGCGGAGAGCAGAACCCTGAGCGGGCGGCCGGTCAGAAGCCGGATCCCCGCGCAGAGCGCGTCGAGGAAGGCACGGTCACAGGCGTGAATGTCGTCGACGCACACCCCGCCCCAGTGGACGCGACGACGCCGAGCCGCAGGACGATCGACGGGCGGCTTCGTCGCCGACCACCGACCGGGATGGAGGGACCTTCATGCGTGTACTCCGGACCTGCTCGGCTGCCCACGGCTGTGGACCTGTTCCCTGGCCGAGTCCATCGTCGGGAGAACGAGATCACGGCGCTTCTGTCATATGACCAGTCGTCCGCCGCCTCCGGTGCCGGCCGGCACCGGGGCCGCGGGCGGCGGCCGTACGGTGGGCCACGGGCGGTCGGCCGTACCGCGGCTCGCGCACGTCCGGAGGTTCCCGGCTGGCAGGATGACCGGGGCATGATCACCGGCTGGAGGAGAACGACCGTGGTGCACATTGGTCCCGATTACCCCGCCGATCCGGGCATCCTCGGCAGGACCGCCGAGCTGTCCCGCATCGAGGTGCTGCTCGGGGCGGTGGACGGCACCGGCCCGCAGGTGCTGGCGCTGGTCGGGGAGCCGGGGGCGGGCAAGAGCACCCTCGTCGACTGGGCGGCCGAGCAGGGCCGGGCCCGGGGTCTGCGGCCCCTGCGGGTGCGCGGCAGCGAGGGCGAGGCCGGGCTGGGGCTCTAGGGTGTCCACCAGCTCCTGCATCCGCTGCTTCCGGGTGGCACACTGCCCGCCCAGCAGCGGGAGGCTCTCGACCGCGCCTTCGGGATGACGGCGGCTCACCACGAGGCGGCTCTCGACCAGATGTCGCTGTGCGTCGGCGTGCTCGCCCTCATCGGCGACGCCGCCACGCACCAACCACTGCTCCTGCTCGTGGACGACGTCCAGTGGCTCGACCTCGGCTCGGTGGACGTGCTGGGCTTCCTCGCCCGGCGCCTGGAGGGCAAACCGGTGGTGATGCTGCTCGCCGCCCGCGAGGAGGGCGTGCCGGCCCGCTTCGACCGGTACTTCCCCCAGGTGACTGTGGGCCCGCTGAGCAGGGCGGCGGCGGGTCTGCTGCTGGACGCCCAGCCGAACCCGCCCCGCGGCAGGGCCCGCACCCAGATCCTCCAGCAGGCCGCCGGCAACCCGCTGGCCCTGATCGAGCTGCCGCGGGCCCTCGCCCGGGGCCGGACCGGCACGGGCCAGGACGGCGGTGCCGCCCTGCCGCTCACCGCACGCCTGGAGAACCTGTTTGCCGCCGGCCTCCCCGGCCTGCCCGAGCCCACGCGTCAGGCGCTGCTCCTGGTCGCGGCCGCCGGCACCGGGCAACTCGCCGATCTCCTGCGCGCCGCCCCGTCGTTGGACGCCGTCGAGCCACTGGACCCCGCGGAGCGCGTCGGACTGGTGCGGATCGAGGACGGCCAGGTGCTGCTGCGCCATCCGCTGGTGCGTTCGGCCGTCTACCAGGCGGCTTCCTTCGCCGAGCGCCGGCAAGCCCATCTCGCGCTGGCCGCCGCTCTCGCCAAGGAACCGGACCGCCGGGCGTGGCACCTGGCCGCCGCCGCGACGGGCCAGGACGCAGACGTCGCCGACGCCGACGCCCTGGCGGAGAGTGCCGAACGGGCGCGTGCCCGGGGCGGGTACGCGGCGGCCGCGGCGGCGCTGGAACGCGCCGCCGATCTGACCCCGGCGCCGCACCTGCGCGCCCGGCGCCTGCTGATGGCCGCGCAGGCGGCCATGTTCGCCGGCCATCCACAGTGGGTCGGCGAGATCAGCGGCCGGGTCGGCGACCTGACCGAGGACGCGCGGCTGCGCGCCGAGGCCTCGCTCCTGGGCGGGCGGGCCCTGGGCGTCACGCTCCGCCACGAGGAGGCGCTGGCGCTGCTGCTGGGCGGCGCCGAAGCCACCGCCGCCTCGATCCCGGACCTGGCGCTCGGGACCCTGGGCACCGCCGCGACGTCCGTGTACAACTCCGGGACGCCGTTCCACCGGGCCCGAACTGCGGCGGATCGGCGCCCTCCTCGACGACGCCGGCAATCCGGCCGCGCTCGCCTGGTCCCAGGCGGTCATCGACCCGCACCGCCAACGGGCCCGGCTCCTGGGCCTTTTGAAGGACGCGCTGGCCGCCATGTCACAGGACTCCCTGGCGGACCTCACGGCGCTCGGCGGCACCACCTGGATCCTGGACGAGACCGAGCAGGCCGTACACATTCTCGGGCGGACCATGGACGTCATACGGCGGGCCGGCAGCGCGGGCACGAACGCGACCGTCACGCAGGCGCTCGCCCTCGCCCTGTTCGAAAGCGGTTCGTGGACGGCAGCCCAGGACGCGGCGGACGAGGCGTTCTGGACGGCGACCGAGGCGGGAGCCGACAACGTGACCCTGGGCTCCTGCGTCCTCCAGGCCACCCTGCGCGCGCTGCGGGGCGACCACGCGACCGCGCGGACGCAGGCCCTGGAAGCCGTACGAGGCGTCGACCTGCGCAGATCCCTGAGCCTCCAGGTCCGGCACCGGCACGCACTGGGCATGGCCGCGTTCGTCGCCGGGGACCACGCCGACGCCTACGAACAGTTGCGCGCCACCTTCACCCGCGACTTCCGCCCGGCGCCCGTCCACTACCATGCCTCCGTCTACTATCTGGGCGACCTGGCCGCCGCGGCGGTCCGTGCCGGGCGGCGGGAGGACGCGCGCACGGTGGTCGAGGCCGTCGAGCACAGCCTGGAACCCGACAGGTCGCCCCGAATGGCCGCCGTCCTCCACAGGGCCGCAGCCCTGCTGAGCGACACCGAGGACGCCGAGCGGCACTTTCGCGCCGCCCTGGCCGCCCTCGCCACCGACTGCTGGCCCTTCGAAAAGGCACTCACGCACCTCGACTTCGGCGAGTGGCTGTGTCGACGGCGACGCAGCGCCGAGGCACGCCCGCACCTCGGCGCGGCACTGGAGTGCTTCCAGCGGCTCGATGCCCGGCCCTGGACCGCCCGCACCGCCGCGGAGCTGCGGGCGGCGGGAGCCCCGACGGCGGCGGCGACGACCACGCGTGCCGCGGGCGGACTCACCGCGCAGGAACGGCAGATAGCCGAACTGGGGGCGCAGGGCCTCACCAACCGCGACATCGCGGCCCGGCTATACCTGTCACCCCGCACCGTCGGCTACCACCTGCACAAGATCTTCCCCAAGCTGGGAATCCGCGCAAGGGCACAACTCCGCGACGCCCTTGAGCAGAATCCGCCGCAGTGACCGGATGCCGGGCGGAAGTGGATCACCGCGACAACGCGACGAGGGCCTGGTCATGGCCCATGTCGTGACCGTGGCTGCGGCCTGCGGACCGTACAACCGGCACGTACGCTGCTGGACGCGTCACCCCGCAGAGTGTGAGGCTCAGCAATCCGAGCGTTCCATCTGCGCATCCACCTGGAGTCCCACCAAACCGGCCGAGCACCTGATCAAGCAGAACGTGGTCCCGACGGTCAGCCGCGAGACGCTGCGGCGGAAGCTGCGCGAGGGCAACTGATCTCCTATCCGAATGAGTCTGCGTCAAGGGGCAGAAGCTGGACCAGGCCCACCGAGGTGTCGTCGTTCGGGGAAGCGTGGACGGCGCGGACTGTCCAGCGGCCTGGTCGTATCGGGACGGGGGCCTGCTCCGGCAGTCCTCCGCCGTTTGGGTACTCGACGTCCAATTCGGCTCCGACGGTGACAGAGTCCATGAGCACCGCCGGGCCATCCGTCTCCCAGGCACCGCACTTCTCCCACTGGGTGGTGGGGTCGGTGAGTACAGCCTTGGCTGCGGCGATCAGGCCGGCCTCGGAGTCGGCGCCGAGCCAGCGGACGAAGGCTTGCTGTTCCGGCAGGTAGCAGGTGGTTGCGGGTTGGTCCGCCAGGACAAGTCCCTTCGCGCCCTCCTCGTCGACAGCAATCACGCCGGCCAGTTCGTCCACCTCGCAAGCGCGGTCGTAGTCGTCCGGGACGTCCCCGTCGCCAATGACCATCCCCGACTCCGTGCAGCCACGCCATTTATCCAATACGGAAACTGGTACGGCGATCAGAGGGCCGCCCATCGACTCGACCCAGGTGAGGGAAGGTTCGGCTGAACTGGCTGCGGTCGAGGAAAACGTCTTCATCGCGCCAGTATCACCCCGGCCGCTGACAATGCTTTCCTCCGGCTGCGGAGCAGCCTTACTGACACCTTGCCGCAGACCGGCCCACCCTCGATGACATCGGAGCGGAGCGAGTGAGGCTGGGCACCTGCCCCTCCCCCACCACGACCGGTGGATTGACATCGAGACGTCTCCGTAGGCAAGGAGGTTGTCGGGGTCGTGGGCAGTTCAAGCAGCTCGTCAGCCGGCTGCGGTTGCCGGAGACCTCACAAGAGCGTGACGCCATCCGGACGAATAGTCGTACCGGGCAGGGAGGTCAACTGTCCGCGCACGAGGATCTCACCCGCACGGAACTCTCACAGCCCTGAAGCGTGTCAGGGGCCAAGAAGGGGTGCAGGAAGCACCCACCTCTCGACCCTTCCCGCACCGGGGATTCCGTACTCCCCTACCCCGGCATCATGGCGGGTTCGCTCGCTACCAGCCGGCCTTCACCCCGTTGTAGGACTGGCGGCAGGTGGCGTTGGACGCCTCGACGGAGAGCTTCTGCATGGCGTTCTTCCAGACCTTCTTGGCCACGCTCTCCAGACCCCGGGTCTCGGCGGGGACGTTCGGCGCGTACTTCTTGATCGTCCCGATGGCCGCGGTTGCGAACTGGCTGCACACCGGTCCGGTGGTGTTCTGGTACCGGGTGTCCAGGTCCCTGGCTACGGCTTTGCCGTTCGTGGTGGCCCAGCCGTTCCACGCCGCGCACGCAGTCTGCGTGAACGCCGCCTGGTCGGCCTCGCTCAGCTTCGCGACCTCGTTCAGCAGGGCTTCCTGGACCTTGTCGGGCACCGTGAAGTACACGACGGGGAACTTGTCGAAGGTCTGGAGAAGAGACTCCTGGCACGCAGGGGGCAGCGGGGCCGCTTGCGCGAACGAGGGTGCGGTCAGGACGGAGGCGGACAGGACAGCCGCGGTGAGAACGGTCCGCTGGACGGTACGGCAGAGAGTCATGACGGCTGGTACTCCTTGAAAGAGAGGGTGTTCCGATCAGGGCGCGAAACAGCGGCCCAGCTACAGAACGATCACTGGTCGGTGCAGGACACGGTCGAAACCGAGCCCTTCGGAAGCGGCGGTGATCGGCCCAGCACGCGACGGTCGGGCAAGTCATGTGGGTCGTACGGGCTTCGAGGGTGTGCCGGGCTCCCCCGCGTGTGCGCCCGCGTTCATGTCCGGCTCGGACCGGTCGGGCATCGCTCTCGTTCAGATGGGAGCGCGTTGCGGGTGCGTCTGCGGAAGACGAGGAAGCCGGCGAACGCTGCCACGGTGAGCCAGAGAAGCTGGATGGCGAGGCCCTGGGACACCGATGTGGTTGAGAATGCTGCGGACATACTGGCCTGCACCGCCCCGTACGACGGCAGGAAGCGCATGACGGCGCTGTCCGATCCCGAGTTCGAGAGGGGGTTCTGCAGGGCCACGTCGATGATGCTGATCATCAGGATGGCGAACATGCCCTCCACCTCGCGGCCCAGCACTGACCCGAAGACCACTCCGAGCGCGCCGTAGGTCATGGCTGCGCAGAACAGCGCGGCGGCGAGCATGAGGGGTTGCCTGGGGGACCAGGCAACGCCGGTGACGGCCGTGGCGTATGCGGCGATGGCGGCACAGACCAGGGTGAGCGCGGAGAGCTTGGCGAGTACCAGGTGGAAGCGTGGGTAGCCCGCCATTGCCAGGCGCCGGTCGAAGGCACCGCCCGTAAACGTGGCGGCGAACATCATGAATCCGGCGATCAGCGTGACGGCGTTCAACGCACCGGTGATCTGAGTGAGGTGGTTGCCGGCCGGGGACAAGACCTGACCCGTGGCCCGCAGCCGGAACGGCGCCGGACGTTCGGGAATGGTCACGTAGGCCAGGGCGATCCAGATCGGGATGTACAGGACCACCAGCAGCATGGCGAACCGGTTGCGGGCGTGCCCGATCAGTGCGTACCGGGAGGCGGTGACGAACAGGGACCAGTGCTTTCTCATGTCGTCGCCTCCGTCCGGGAGTCCTGGCGGTGGAGGCGGCCGCAGTCCAGGCGCCACAGCTCGTCCAGCCGCCCGATGTCGTACGCCAGGTGCGAGACCACCAACACCGAGCGCCCGGCGTCGCGCAGCCTCATCGCCAGCTCCCAGAAGCGCAGGTAGGTCTCCCAGTCGAAGCCTTGGTACGGCTCGTCCAGCAGGAGAACCTCCGGATCGTGCATGAGCGCCAACGTCAGGTTCAGCTTCTGCCGGGAGCCGCCGCTCAGCAGGCCCGCGCGTTGGTCGAGGTACTCGGTGAAGGCCAGCGTCTCCATCACCTCCTCGGCTCGCCGCAGGTCCGCGAGCCCGAAGGCGCTCTTGAAGAAGTCCAGGTGCTGGCGGACCGTGAAGGAGTCGTCGAGGACCACGGCCTGCGGGCAGTAGCCGAACCTGCCACTGTGGCGGACCGATCCGCGGTCGGGCCGGAGCTCGCCGGAGAAGGTCTTCAGCAACGTCGTCTTACCGGCACCGTTCTCCCCCACGATCCCGGCAAGGACCCCGGGACGCAGAGTGAGGTCGACGCCTCGCAGGACGGCGTGGTGCCGATAGGAATGGTGCACATCTCTGACTTCCATCGCGCTGCTCCGTCGTGCCAGGTCTTCCGGATAGCGGCGAACCCGATCCGCCCGTGCCCAACGATCCGACGGCTCAACGGAAACGGCGCCAGGGCCAGTACTGATCCTCGACGTCAACCTGGTCACGCAGTGTCATACGTACGGCGGAATCCGCGCGGAAGGACCGGTCCCAGGGGCAGCAGGGGCGGCTAGGGTGGCGCGTGCCGGCGAGCTCCTCAGCACCTCCGAGCCCTGGCGGCTTGTCGGTGCTTCGTGTCCGGGCACCCCGGACGGGGCTGGAGTCATGACGCCGGCGGAAGCCCTCGCCCCTTCGACCCCGATCACGTACGTACGAGTGAAAGTCAGTCATGCGGAGAACGTGCGTGATCGGAGCTGGCCCGTCAGGGCTGGCCGCGTCCAAGGTCCTTGCGTCGCGGAACATTCCGTTCGACTGCTACGAAGCCGGATCGGGCCTCGGCGGACTGTGGCGATTCGCCAACGACAACGGCTTGTCCGGCATCTACGCGTCGCTGCACGCGAACATCTCGAAGGAGAGCATGTCCTTCGCTTCCATGGCCATGCCGGAGAACTACCCGGTCTTTCCGCATCACAGCCAGGTCCTGTCCTACCTGGAGGACTACGCCACGTCGTTCGATCTGCACCGTCACATCGACGTCGGCGCGGAAGTGACGGCGGCTCGGCCGCAGCGTGACGGCAGCTGGGAGGTCGCGTATCGGCGCCGTGGCGATCCGGCCGAGAAGTCGCGGCGCTACTCGGAGGTACTGGTTGCCAACGGACACCACTGGGACCCGCGCTTCCCGGACCCTGCCGTTCCGGGGGCCGAACACTTCGAGGGAACCACAATCCACTCGCACGAGTACCGCGCTCCCCACGCGTACGCCGGTCAGCGTGTACTGGTGATCGGCATGGGCAACTCCGCGTGCGAGATCGCCGCTGAGATCTCCCGCACGGCGGCGCGGACCGTTCTCTCCACGCGCAGCGGTGCACATGTGTTCCCCAAGATGCTCCTCGGCCGCCCGGCCGACCATCTGGTGTCGAGCCCGCTGTCCGATTTCCCGCTGTTCCTGAAGCGTCCCGCCCTGCGGCTCCTCCTGTGGCTCGCCCGCGGCAGTCCGGCTCGCTACGGGCTTCCCGAACCGGACCGTGAACTCCTCACCACCCACCCCTCCACCTCGGACGAACTCCTTGTGCAGCTGGCCCGGGGGGCGGTTACCGCGAGGCCCGGCGTCAGCGGCTTCGGTCCCGACACCGCGGTCTTCACTGACGGGACCTGTGAGCGGGTGGATGCCGTGGTGTACGCAACGGGCTACAAGATCTCCTTCCCCTTTCTGGAACCCTCCGTGTTCGCTGCCCAGGACGGCCGCACGGAGCTCTACCTGCGCACCGTTCCTCCTGGACTCTCCGGGCTCTACTTCATGGGTCTCGCGCAACCATCCGGTGCGGCCTTCCCTCTGCTCGAGTCACAAGCGGAATGGATCGCCGACCTGATCGACGGCTCGGCCGCTCTGCCGTCGGCGTCGGACATGACGCGAGCGATCCGGCGCGAGTGGCGCCGGCACCGGAAGACCTACGCCCCCACCTACCGCCACGGGATCGAAATTGACTTCCGCTCCTACCGAAGGGCCCTCGGCCGTGAACGTCGAGCAGGCCGGCGTCGAGCACGGAGCACAGCCCCGAACCTCCCCACCATGGTTGACCTCGCTCCGAGGGCCGACGCGCTGTGACCCGCTCAGCCAGGTATTCCACCGGATGGCCGGCGAGCACCAACTGGCCGTGGGATGGGCCGTACGGTTCCGCGGAGAGCCCCCCACACCGGACGAACTGCGCCGTCACCTGTGGGAGAGGCTGGCCGAACTACCGACGCTGACCCACTGCATCCAGGACTTCCCGGGGCCGCGGTTCGTGCCCGCGTCGGACCTCGACCCCCGAAGGCATGTGCGAGGTCTGACCGCGACAGCTCCCCTGAAGCGGTGGCAGGACTGTGTTCAGGAGGTGCTCGGACGGCCGCTGCCGACCGCTCCCCATCCCCCCTGGGACCTCTGGCTGATCCACGGATACACCGAAACGCCCGAGTACGTTCTCGTGTTCCGCATTCACCACGCGATGGAGGACGGCGCGGGGCACCACTACGTATTGCAGACGTTGTTCACCCCGCGAAGGCCGGCCGGATCCGGGGACGGGCATCCGCCGCGCCATGCCGCGGGACGCGTCTCCCTTCGGGGCGTGCTCGGCATCGTGAACGACATCGCGCACAGTTTCCGGGGCGCCGGCACCTGGTGCGTGCTGCGCAGGCCCCCGACGGGGAAGCTCTCCGCGGCCTTCTGCACGGTCGAGACACGACGGCTGCTCACCGTTTCCAGAGCTCTCGACACCGACGTCAGCGCGGTCTTCCTGACCGCCCTGACCGGAGCCATGCGCGCCGTCGCCCTGGCCGAGGGGGAGCCTTTGGCACCGCTTCCGCTCTCTTGGCCCCTCTCGACCCGGACGGGCAGCGAGAGGGGAGCCGTGGGCAACTTCCTCACCATGCTGCGCGTCGAGTTGCCATGTGACGAACCCTGCCCCCTTCGCCGCCTCTCCCGTATCACCCGCCAGCTGTCACCCGGGAACACCGAGCGGAGAATCCGGACCTCCCTCGCCCTCATGCGGCGCGCACCGCGTCCCGTGACCCATTGGACGCTTCGGCGGCTCATGAGCCCACGCCACGTCCCTGTCGTCGGAACCTACTTCCCCACGGCCATGCCGCAGCCGTCCTTCGGGGACGCCCGGCTGGACGGTGCGCTCGGGCTGGGTGCCCCTCTGCCGGGTCAGCTCTGCCACCTGACGCTGCTCAGACGCCGAACCGAGTGTGAGCTGTCCGTCGTCCACGACGGAGCTCTCCCCCAGGGCCGCGACATCCCGCAGCTGTGGCTGGCCGCTCTCCAGGAGCTCGAAGCACGGATCTGACCGAGCGGCCGGCCCGCTCATGCCGTCACTCGGTTCGCACCGGCGCCGAGGCCTCCTCCAACTCGCCCACGGCCTGCTCCCACAGGCTCGGCAGCAGTTCCGCCAGCGGAAGGCCGCGGTCGGTCACGAAGGACACCTCGGCCCAGGTGCCGAAGAACGACAGACCCACCCCGAAGAGGTGGCCGGGGAGGAGCAGGGGGAGCAGGGCGGTACCAGTCACCTGGGTGGCGCCCAGACTGCCCTCGTTGGCCAGCGGCATGGACGTGGCCAAGATGTCGGTCACGCGGGGCGAGAACACGCCCCGCATATACCACTCGGTTGGACGGTCAGGCATAAATCTGACCAAATCCTGGATGGCCTGCCGCCACGGCTCGCTCCTCAGCCTCGCGGTCGTCGCCATGACGCACCCCAGCCGCCGCAGGGGCAAGTCGTCGTCCGAAGAACCCCCAGGGCGCCCAGGGGCGGGGTTCACGGGCAGTTCCATCGGCAGGGCGAAGCAGCGGTTGCCCCACGTCTGTTCTTCGTCCCGGCGCCGGGCGTCGACGGGCACCAGCGCCGAGATCCGCGGCAGCGATACGCCGGACCGTGCCGACCAGGCGGACAACGCCCCGGCAAGAGCGGCGAGATGGGCGTCGTGAGCCGATCCGCCCTGCGCCGTGCCGATCCGCCGGAGACTGTCCAGCGGTACGCGGCCCCGCCACAGCCGCCTGTCGCCCGTCGGCGCGAAGGGCGCAGCCGGTCCGCGGCTGCGGGTGGCGAGGGCGGCGAGGGCGGCAAACCCGAACTTCACGGCCAGGCCGAGCGCCAGTCCCGCCCTCCGCGGCAGGTCGGCGCGGCGGCCTGCCCGGAGCACGGGTCGGGCGGAAGGCTCCCCTTCGCCCAGAATGGCGCGAAAGGTCTGTGCTGCGGCCGAGCCGTCCTGGCAGGCGTGGTGAAACCGGTAGCACACGGCGTACTCGTCGGGCACGTGGCCGTGGACGAGCCAGATCCCCCAGCGTGCGCCGGGCGGAAACGGCGCGTTGAGCGCCGTGTCCATGGCGGACTCCCACTCCGCCGGACCGTCCGCGACCGCCTCGTGGACATGCCGCTCAACGGTGAAGTCCGCGTCCGGTCGCCACCTGGAGCGTCGTGTCTCGCCGTCCACGCGGGTCGTGAACATGGGGAGCCGGGCCAGGCGCATGCCCACGTACGTGCGAAGGTCGGCCAGGCTCGGAGGCGGACCGCTCAGATAGGCGACGCCGCCGGCGTCCCAACGGACGTTGGGATGAATCCTTTCCAGATTGAGGAACGCGCGGTCCACGGAGTGAGTGCGGTGGTGGGCGGACTGAACGGACACGGTCATGAGGGCTCCAGTTCTCGTCGGCCGACGGGCGCGCAGACGGACGGGCGGACAGCCGATCGGGCGGACCCGCGCGGCACCGATTCGTCGCCCCGCTCGTATGACCACGGTTTATATCGCGCAGCCGCACGCCCGGAACCCGGTCTCGCGCGCTGCCCGCGCGGATTTGTCGGTCGCGTCGCGCAGAGCTACGTGCCGTGCTCCGCCTGCCGGCCGCGCCACCGAGCCGCCTGGACCGGCTCCCGGAAGCCGGCCGCGAAGTCACCCGAAATGATGACAAGGTCGCGGACTGCCCGGGCGGGTGACAGCGTGTCCCATCGAGCCTGCGCAACGGGGCTGTTGGCGTACCGCAGGGGGCACAGGATGTCTCCCGTCCCCGCGCCCTGATACTCCGTTCGGGTGAGCTGGCAGACCGGGGGCCCCGCTGCCGCTCACCATCTGTCACTGTTCCTCTTGCATCGGTGGTCGCCGAGTTGGAGGAGGCCCGGAGACCGAGGGTCGGCGAGCTCGCGCCGCACGGGCGGGACGAGCCGGGACGGACCCCGTCAGCCGCCGGTCGTCCGCACCACCGCGTGCATTCCTGTCCCTTTCGAAGCTCTTGGAGTCATGGTCGTGCACGTCGCCCTCACCGGCGCCACCGGATTCCTCGGGCTCCGCCTCTTACGCCGACTGCTCACCACGCACGCGTCGTTGACGGTATTGATCCATGCGAGGTCGGGTGACGCGTTGCACCGCATCACCCGGTTCTTCGAGCTGTCCGGCGCTCCGGACACGCTGATCGCGGCACTCCCCAGCCGGCTGCGAGTGGTGGAGACCGAGCTGGAGCGGCCGCGGCTGGGGCTTTCCGGAAACGACTTCCAGAAGCTGGCCGACGGACTCGACGCGATCTGGCACAGCGCGGGAAGCATCAACCTCGAGGACGACCTCGCACGGCTGCGCCGCATCAACGTCGAAGGCACGCGGCACGTACTTGAGTTGGCCGCCGCCGGACGCAGGAACCCCGTGGTCCACCACGTGAGCACCGCCTTCGTGGCCGGGGCACGGCGCGAAGGTGTGGCGTACGAGGACGAGCTGGACGACACGTACGGCTTCGAGAACGCCTACGAGCGCTCCAAGTACGAGGCGGAGGTCCTGGTCCGTGCGTGGTCTCGGGCACACGACCGCCCAGTCCTGGTGCTGCGGCCGAGCATCCTGGTCACGGACCTGCCGCCGCACCCGGACCTGCCCTCGCACCCCCTTCAGGTCATCGAACGGATCCTGCAGGACTCGCTGCGCACCGCCGGTCTCGACGTCCCCGGAACCCCCGGGCCCCGCCGTCCGGAGATACGGCTGGTGGGCCACCCGCACGGCCATCTGAACCTGATGCCGGTGGAGGACGCGGCCGAGGTCATGGTGCGGTTGGCCGGCCGGCCGTCCTCGGGGGGAGTCGACACGTACAACGTCGTCCACGGCCACGACGTCCCCATCCCCACCATCGTCGCGCTCCTGGAACGGCTCGTGCACCTGAACCTCGACGTTGTCGCCAGGAAGCCCGACGACACGTCCGCGCTGGAATCCCTGCTGGACTTCTACCCGGGCTTCACGGCCTATCTCAGTCACCGTCGCCGCTTCGACGACACCCGCGTCCGGACCCTGTTCGGGCCGTCGACAACCAGGTTCCGGGTGGACCTGGACTACCTGTGGTCCGGTCTGGGTCCGAGGCGGGCGACGGCGGGCTGACCGTCGCCCGCACCCGACCACGCACCCTCTCCCCCGATCGCGACCACGACTGCGTTCCCGACCCCCCGGGTACGCCTGACCCGCACACGCCCATCCCCGCTGGAGCCCGCCCTTGTCCGTCCTCGCTGGTCCCGACCTCGCCGCCGCGTCCCCGCCGGTCCTCTCCGCCGAAGGGATCGCCGCCCGAGCCCGGCGGATCCGGGAACACGTGCACATCGTCACCGACCCGACCGGCCGTGAGCTGGGCCTTGCCACCGGCCCCCGGCCCAGCGGCCCGGTGCTCGGTACGCTGCCCCCGCTGTATCCCGAGTGGCTCGGCGGGCGCACCTTCTGCGAGGCGCACGACGTCCGTTTCCCCTACGTGGCGGGCGAGATGGCGAACGGCATCGCCACCACCCGGATGGTGACCGCGATGGCCCGGGCGGAGATGCTCGGGTTCTTCGGCGCGGGCGGCCTCGGATACGCCGACGTCGAGCGGGCCGTGCGCACGTTGGCCGACGAGCTGCCGGACAGCCCGAACTGGGGCGTGAACCTCATCCATTCACCGGCCGAGCCCGCGCTGGAGTTCCGCGTGGCCAAGCTGTTGCTGCGACACGGCGTACCCCGGATCTCGGCCTCGGCGTTCATGGAACTGACCCCTGCCGTCGTGCTGTGCTCGGCCCTGGGACTGCGCCGGGGTGCCGACGGCCGGATCATCCGGCGTTCCCGGATGCTCGCCAAGGTCTCCCGCCCCGAGGTGGCCCGGCAGTTCCTTTCGCCCGCACCGTCCGGGCTGCTGCGCCGGCTCGTCGCCCAGGGAGAACTGACCTCCGAGGAAGCCGACCTGGCCGCACGGGTGCCGGTGGCCGAGGACATCACCGTGGAGGCCGACAGCGGCGGGCACACCGACAACCGCCCACTGGCGGCACTGCTGCCGCGAATCGTCCTCCTGCGTGACGAACTCACCCGGCGGTTCGGCTACCACCAACCGGTCAGGATCGGCGCGGCCGGCGGGCTGGGCACGCCGAGCGCGGTGGCCGCCGCGTTCGCGCTCGGCGCCTCCTACGTGGTCATCGGATCGGTGAACCAGACCGCCACGGAGGCGGGTCTGTCCGACGAGGCCAAGAAGATGCTCTCCGAGGCGGACATCGCGGACGTGACCATGGCACCGGCGGCCGACATGTTCGAGTTGGGCGTCAAGCTGCAAGTACTCGCCCGCGGGACCATGTTCGCCCGGCGAGCCGCCCGGCTCCACGCGGCGTACCAGGAGCACGGCTCGCTGGAGGAACTCCCGCAGCCGTTGCGCGCCACCATCGAACGGGACGTGCTGCGCGCCCCCATCGACGAGGTCTGGCAGCGCACACGCGAGTTCTGGCACCAGCGCGACCCGTCGGAGATCACTCGCGCGGAGGCCGACCCCAAACACCGTATGGCGTTGGTCTTCCGCTGGTACCTCGGGAACTCCAGCCGATGGGCGATCACCGGGGAACCGGCACGGCGTACCGACTACCAGATCTGGTGCGGGCCCGCGATGGGCGCGTTCAACCGGTGGGCAGCGGGCACCTTCCTGGCCGAACCGGGGAACCGGTCCGTGGTGCAGATCGCGCTCAACCTCCTCGAAGGCGCGGCCGTGCTTACCCGCGCTCACCAACTGCGCACCTACGGCGTCCCGCTGCCGGCATCGGCGTTCGCCTACACACCGTGCAGGCTCGCATGACCGGCCCCGGTGCCCCGGAGACATCAGCAGCATTCGTTCCACACCAGGGAGAGCCAGTGTCCGGCACCCACCGCCAGGTACCCGTCGCCGTGGTCGGCATCGGCGCGCTGGTTCCCGGCGCGACGGACGCGGCAGGCTATTGGCGGATCGTGGTCGGCGGCCAGGACCTGATCACCGAAGTCCCCGCCTCCCGCTGGCTCGTGGAGGACCACTACGATCCCGATCCGGCCGCCCCCGACAAGACGTACGCCCGCAGGGGCGCGTTCCTGCCGGAGGTGGACTTCGATCCGCTGGCCTACGGCGTGCCGCCCGCCAACCTGCCGGCGACGGACACCGCCCAGTTGCTCGCCCTGATGGTCGCCGACCAGGTGCTCGCCGACGCCGGCGGTCTGGCGCGCATGGACCGGGACCGGGTCGGCGTCGTCCTCGGCGCGGCCGCCCTGCAACTGCTTCCGCACATGTACGGGCGCGCCCACCGCCCGGTATGGCTCAAGGCGTTGCGGGAGAGCGGCCTTGCGGAGGCCGAAGCGCAGGCCGCGTGCGACCGCATCACGGGGCACTTCACACCCTGGCAGGAATCGACCTTCCCCGGACTGCTCGGCAATGTCGTGGCGGGCCGGATCGCCAACCGGTTCGACCTGCACGGCACCAACCACACCACCGACGCGGCCTGCGCCAGCTCCTTGGCGGCACTGTCCACGGCGGTCGGTGAGCTGGCGCTGGGCCGGTCCGACCTGGTGATCAGCGGAGGCGTCGACACCGGGAACGACATCGGCATGTTCCTGTGCTTCTCCAAGACGCCCGCGCTGTCCCCCACCGGTGACTGCCGGCCGTTCTCCGAAGCGGCGGACGGCACGATGCTCGGCGAGGCCGTCGTCATGTACGCCCTCAAGCGGCTGTCCGACGCGGAACGGGACGGCGACCGGATCCATGCGGTGATCCGCGGTATCGGCACCTCGTCCGACGGCAGGAGCACCGCGATCTACGCGCCCCTGCCCGACGGACAGGCGCGGGCTCTGCGGCGCGCCTACGAGGAGGCAGGCTACGGCCCGGACACCGTCGAGCTGGTCGAGGCGCACGGCACCGGAACCAAGGCCGGAGACACTGCCGAACTGACCTCGCTGCGCACTGTGTTCGGGGCATCGAGGCGCACGGACCAGCAGTGGTGCGCGATCGGCTCTGTCAAGTCGCAGATCGGCCACACGAAATGCGCGGCGGGCGCGGCAGGGCTGCTCAAGGCGGTCATGTCCCTGCACCACAAGGTGCTGCCTCCGACCATCAAGGTCGACCGGCCCAGCCCTGTGACCACTGCCTCGGACAGCCCGTTCTACGTCAACACCGAGGCGCGCCCGTGGGTGCGCTCACCCGACCACCCCCGCCGGGCGTCGGTGTCGAGCTTCGGCTTCGGGGGCAGCAACTTCCACGTCACGCTGGAGGAGTACGTGCCGTCGGATGCATCGGGCGGTACGGCGTGGCGCCACCGCTCCGCTCCGACCGAACTCGTCCTGTTCAGCGCCTCTTCGCCGTCCGCTCTGCAGGCATCGGCTTTCGACGGCGACCGTCCGCTGGCCGCGATCGCACGGGAGAGCCACAGCACGTTCTCGCCCACCGACCCGGTGCGGCTGGCCGTCGTCGCCACCGACACCGAGGACCTGGCCGAGAAGTTCGCCGCTGCGACCGCGCTGATCCGGCAGCGGCCGGACACCGCGTTCTCCACGCCGACCGGTATCCAGTACGCCACCGGGGCCCCCTCGCCCGGCCGGATCGGTTTCCTCTTCCCCGGACAGGGCGCCCAGTACGTGGGCATGGGCGCCGATCTGGCCATGCTTTCACCGGACGCCCAGGCGGTCTGGGACCGGCTGGGCAGTGCCGGGTTCGACGGCTGCCCCCTGCACCGGGTGGTGTTCCCCCCGCCAGCCTTCACCGACGAGGAACGGGCGGCCCGGCGTTCGCGGCTGGCCGCCACCGAGTGGGCGCAGCCCGCGCTCGCGGTGCACAGTCTCGCCCTGCTCGAAGTGGCTCGTGGGCTCGGTCTGCGGCCGGACTGCGCGGCGGGCCACAGCTTCGGCGAACTGGTGGCCCTGCACTGCGCCGGCGTCCTGGACGCCGAGTCCCTGGTCGCTCTGGCCCGCAAGCGCGGCACATTGATGCGGGACGCGGCCGTCGCTCCGGGCGCGATGCTGGCCGTCGGTGCGGACCGCGAGCGGGTGGCGGCGGTCCTTGCCGGCAGCGGGCTCGACGACGTCTGGCCGGCGAACCACAACGCCCCCCGGCAGGTGGTGCTCTCCGGCACGGCCGAGGCGATCGCGGCCGTGGAGAAGGCCTTCGCAGCCGAGGACGTCGGCACCCGGCGGTTGAACACCTCGACCGCGTTCCACAGCCCGCTGGTCGCCCCGGCGGGTGAACGGCTCTTCGCGTTCCTGAGCGGGATCCCTCTCACGGAGCCCCGGATCGAGGTCTACGGCAACGCGGACGCGGCACCGTACCCCTCACCGCCCGACGAGGTGCGCCGCAGGCTCGCCCGCCAACTTGCCTCACCCGTGCTCTTCCACGACCAGATCGAGGCGATGTACGCCGCCGGGGTCCGGACCTTCGTCGAGGTCGGCGCGGGCACCACGCTGACCGGTCTGGTCGGGCAGATCCTCGGCGACCGCGAGCACGCGGCAGTCCCCCTGGACCAGCCGGGCCGGTCCGGAGTCAGCAGCCTGCACACCGCGCTCGGCCGACTCGCCGTACGCGGCATCCCACTCGATTACGACCACCTCTGGGCGCCTTACGGGCCGCCCGGAGCACCAGCGAAGGAGCGCAAGCCCCGAATGACCGTGAAGATCAGCGGAGCCAACTACGGTCAGCCCTACCCGCCCGCCGGTGGGGCCGCCGTACTGCCCGCGCCGAATGACCCGGCCCGGCCCGACTCGCCCAACCCGCCCAGGCAGCAAGCGGAATCCGTACCCGTACCGGAGGCCCCGGTAGCCCCGGCGCCCGCATACGAGCCGGTGTCCGCGTACGAACCGGTGCTCGCTTCTGCACCCCTGTCCGTGCCCGCGTCCTCTGCGGGTTCCGACTGGTACGCCATGGTCGAGAGTGTCCAGCGGCAGACGGCGGAAGCCCACGCGGCCTGTCAGCGCATGCTGATCGACAGTCATATGACGTTCCTGAGGATGACCGAGACGACCCTTTGCGCGATGCTGGGAGCGCAGGGCGTCAACGGCGTGCTCGGTGAAACAGCTTCCTCGTCACCACCGCTGCTCCCCCAGCCATCACCGTCACTGCTCCCGGAGCAGTCGCCGGACGCGCGGACACAGGCCGTGCCGCAGCCCCCGGCGCCCGTGCTGTTCGAGGCCCCGACGCCTGTGGTGCTCGCCGGGCCGCCCACCCGACTGCCTTCCCCCGGACCGTCGACCGCCGAGGACCGGGCCCCGGACACCCACCCGGACATCACGCCGGCGGCGGCCCTGTCGGCGCAGGCACTCCAAGAACTGCTGCTCTCGGTGGTGGCCCGGCTCACCGGCTATCCGACGGACATGCTCAACGTGGACATGGATCTGGAAACGGATCTGGGAATCGACTCGATCAAGCGCGTCGAGATCCTGTCCGCCGTACGTCAGCGGGTGGGCGACGCACCGGCGGAGAGCATCGCCCAGCTCGGCAGACTCCGCACCCTGCGCGAAATCGTCGACGCGCTCACCGCCAGCACCGGCGCGGTATCTCCCGGGGCTGCAGCACCGGACTGCCGGGCCGCGGCTGCCGCCCCGGGCATCACGGAGGTTGCCGCAGTCCCGAAGATCCCGGCCATGCGCACCGAGCCGCCGCAGTGCGCGGCATTGACCAGGCTGGTCCCGCGTGCGGCGGAATCACCCGCGTCCGGCCTGGCCGTGGCGGCCCTCGGGGACGGGCCGCTCGTGGTGACCGGAGGGGACTTTGACTGCATCGACGACGCCAGAATCGCCGGTCTCGTGGCGCGGAAGCTGACCGCACACGGCATCGACGCCACCGCTGTGACGGACGTTCCGGAGAACGCGCACGGCGTTGTCCACCTCGGCGGGCTGACCGGGACCGGCTCGCCGGACGAGGCGCGGGAAATCCACCGTTCGGCGTTCCGCGCGGCTCGTTCGGTCGCAGCGCGGATGGCCTCACGGGGCGGGCTGTTCGTGACCGTGCAGGACACCGGTGGTGACTTCGGGCTCGACGGCCGCCGGCCCGAGCGCGCGTGGCTCGGCGGGATCGCCGGTCTGGCCAGGACCGCGGCGAAGGAGTGGCCGGGAGCTTCGGTCAAGGCGATCGACTGCGAGGCCGGCGGGCGCGACCTCGACACGGTCGCCGAGGCGATCGTGCGTGAACTCCTCGAAGGCGGCCCCGAGACGGAGGTCGGCCTTCGCGCGGACGGTACCCGCACCATCCCGCGGGCGGTCCCCGCACCACTGACGCCCGGCGGGGCGACGAGGATCACTTCGGAGTCGGTGATCGTGGCCACCGGAGGGGCACGCGGGGTGACCGCCGCCGCGCTGCTGGACCTGGCCAGGACACACCGGCCCCGGATCGTGCTGCTCGGCCGGACCGAACCGGCCACCGAGCCGCCCGGGCTGGAGTCGGCCGCCGACGAACCCGCACTCACCCGTCTGCTCGCCGCACGCTCCGCCGGGGACGCGGATGGATCCTCCCCGGCCGAGATCACCGTCCGGGCCCGGGAGATCCTGGCGGCTCGCGAGGTACGGGCGACGCTGGCGGCGCTGACTGCGGCGGGCTCCGCCGCCCGCTACGTCCCGGTCGACGCGAGGGACGGCGAGTCGCTCGCCGCCGCGCTGCGCGACGTACGCGAATCGTGGGGTCCGATCACCGGCATCGTGCACGGCGCCGGGGTACTGGCCGACAAGCGGATCGCCGACAAGAGCGACGAGCAGTTCGACCAGGTGATGTCCACCAAGGTGGACGGCCTGCGCGCGCTGCTGGCCGCGACGGCGGACGATCCACTCGACGTGATCTGCCTGTTCTCCTCGGTGGCCGCCGTGTTCGGCAACGAGGGACAGAGCGACTACGCCATGGCCAATGAGGTGCTCAACCACGTGGCGTCCGCCGAGCGGTCCCGCCGCCCCGACTGCCTGGTGCGCTCCGTGGCCTGGGGCCCGTGGCACGGCGGAATGGTCACCCCCGCCCTGGCCGGGCACTTCGGCCGGGCCGGCGTCGCCCTCATCCCCCTGGAGCAGGGCGCCGCCGCCTTCTCGGCCGAGTTGGACGGTACGGTCGGCGAACCGCGCGTCGTCATCGCGGCCGGCGACGATCCAGCAGCCATGACGCCTGTTGGCGATCCTCGCCCGGCCCAGGTGCTGATCCGGGAGAGCAGCCATCCGCAGCTGTCCGACCACCAGCTCGCCGGAGTTCCCGTACTGCCCGTGGCGATGGTCCTGAACTGGTTCACCGGCGCGGCCGCCGCCTGGCGGCCCGCCACCGGCCGGATGGTCCTGCGCGATGTCCGGGTGTACAAGAAGCTCGTCCTGCCGCGACTCGCCGGCGACGGTCACCGGATCACCGTGCACGGCCGCCGTGGCGCGGTCGGTGCGCCCTCGAACCTGGAGGCGGAACTGCGCGGCGAGGACGGCGTTGCGCACTTCCGGGCCGTGCTGGAGTTCGAGGCCGTCGAACCCGATCCGGCCGTGTGGGGCACCCCGGATGGGCTGGAGCCGCCGACCCGCCCGGAGGTCTACGACGGACGGACCCTGTTCCACGGCCCCCGGTTCCAGTCCATCCGCACCCTGCACGGTGTCTCCGGCCGCGGAGCCGAGGCGACCGTTGTGGGCCTGCACGCGCTGGACTGGGCGGGTGACCACTGGCCGCTCGACCCGGCCGCCGTGGACGGCGCGCTCCAACTCGCCCTGATCTGGGCGGAGAACGTACTCGGTGAGGCGACGCTGCCCATGGCAGTCGCGGAGTGCAGGGTGCACCGGCGCGGCCCGGCACCCGAGACCATGCGGTGCGTGGTTCGGGCGCGGAAGACGCACGAGACGGGAGCACGGTGCGACGTCGCGCTGATCGACCCCGACGCGTCCGTGCGCATCGAACTGCTCGGCGTGGAACTCGTCCGCCGTCCCTCCTGAGCTCTGCCGGCAACTGCCGTCGCCCCGGCACACAGCCGTCCGTACCGCACGCGGCCGCACCGCGTCCGTGTCATGAAGTGAGACCTGTATGGGATTCGAACCGATCGCCATCGTCGGCCGGGGCTGTGTGCTGCCCGACGCACTCGATCCGGACACGTTCTGGAACAACATCGCCGCGGGCCGGAACAGTCTGTCGGCCGTTCCGGACGGCCGGTGGCGGTTGCCGCACCGCTGGGCCATGGGCTCGGTGGACGAGCACCTGGACCGCACCTGGACCGATGTCGGCGGGTACGTACGGGGGTTCGAGTCCGCCTTCGACCCGAGCGGCTTCCGCATCGCCCCGGAGCGGATCCTGGCACTGGACCCGCTCTTCCAGTGGGTCATGTACGGCGCCCGGCAAGCACTCACGGAGGCCGGACGTGAGGGTCCGCTGCCGCGCGCGGGCCTGGTGCTGGGCAACCTGTCCTTTCCCACGGCCGCGGGATCGGCCTTCGCCGAACACGTATGGCTGTCCGCCCAGCCCCCCTCCCTCCGCGACGCCCTGCTGACGGGCGTACGCCGGAGGCGGCCCGACGCGCGCAACCGTTTCTCGTCCGGGCTCCCGGCCCGTCTCGCGGCCCGGGCGCTCGGGCTCGGCGCGGGCGCCTGGGCGCTCGACGCCGCCTGTGCCTCGTCGCTGTACGCGATCAAGCTGGCGTGTGACCGCCTGCACGATGGCACGGCGGACCTGATGGTGGCCGGCGCGGTCAACCGGGTCGACAACCTCTATCTGCACGTGGGGTTCTGCGGCCTGTCCGCGGTGAGCCGGAGCGGCCGCAGCCGCCCCTTCCACCAGGACGCCGACGGGCTGATGCACGGCGAAGGCGCCGGATTCGTCGCTCTGATGCGACTCTCGGAGGCGCTCACCGCCGACCTGCCCGTTCTCGGGGTGATCCGCGGTATCGGGCTGTCCAACGACGGGCGCGGCGGCGGGCTGCTCAGCCCGGCGGAGGAGGGCCAGGTACGTGCCATGCGCCTGGCCTACGCCATGGCGGACATCGCGCCGGAGACCGTCTCGCTCGTCGAGTGCCACGCGACGGGAACTCCGCTCGGGGATGCCGTGGAAGCGCGAAGCATGGCCCGGATCTACGCTGCGGGAGACGATGTGCCCATCGGTTCGGCGAAGTCCAACGTCGGGCACCTGCTGGCTTCGGCGGGCGTGGCCGGGCTGCTGAAGGTGCTTGGCGCCATGCGCACGGGGATCCGTCCGGCGACGCTCGGCGCGGAGCGTCCGATCGCCGGACTGCGCGGCACACCGCTACGGGTGCTGACCGCACCGGAGCCATGGCCGGGGCCGCGCAGGGCATCCGTCAGCGCCTTCGGTTTCGGTGGCACCAACGCCCACCTGATCGTGGACTTCCCGGACGGCGACCCGGTCTTCGCCGTGCCCGCGTCGGCCCGCGCGGTCCCGGACGCCCTGGTTCCGGACTCCGCAACGCTCACGTCCTCCGGCTGCCTCGCCCCGGAATCCTCCGCCCGCACGGCACCCGGCGTCCCGGTGCCGGAATCGCAGGGGGGCCGCACGCCGGTGGCCATCGTCGCCCTCGGCGCCCGGGTCGGCGACGGAACCAGCGCCGAGGACTTCCGCCGCGCGGTGCTCGGCGGCGAACGGCGAGGTCCCGCCGCGGAGATCGCCGTGGAACTGACGGACCTGTCCTTCCCGCCGCTGGCGCTGGAGCAGACCTTGCCCCAGCAGCTCCTGGTGTTCGAGGCTGCCCGCGAGGCCGTACGGGCCGTCTCGCTGCCCCGCGAGCGGACCATGGTGGTCATCGGGATGGGCGTCGACCCCGAGGTGGCCCGCTCCGGTGCCCGCTGGCGGCTTCCCCACTGGCTGGAGCAGGCCGGACCGACCGCCGTCGCGGAGTCACCGGCCCACGCCCAGGACGCCTTCGCACCGCCCATGACCGCGGAGCGGGTGGTCGGCAGCCTGCCCAACCTCATGGCGAACCGGATCAGCACCCAGCTCGATCTGGCGGGGCCGGGTTTCGCAGTGTCGGCGGAAGAGGCATCCGGCCTGGTGGCGCTGGACCTTGCGGCACGGGCCGTCCGGGCGGGCGAGGCGGACGCCGCGCTCGTCGGTGCCGCCGACCTGTCCTGCGAGCCGGTCCATCGGGCCGCCCTGCGTGAACTCGGTCATGAGGCCGATCCGGGTGACGCCGCCGTGGTCCTGGTCCTCAAGCCTCTGGACGCCGCCCGCAGGGACGGCGACACCGTGATCGCCCTGCTCGACGAGGAGTCCACCGGCGAACCCGACATGGTCATCGGTGACGGTTCCGACGCCGCGTTCGACCCCGCGTCGGCCTTCGGCCGTGCCCATGCCGCCCAGGGGTTGGTCTCCGTCGCGGTCGCGGCGACCGCCCTTCAGCACCGCGCGGTGCCGCGCCCGGACGAGCCCGCGGACACCGGCGCTTCTCCGCGGACCGCGGCTGCCGTCGTGTCACCGCTGGAGGGACCCCCCGCCCGGGCCCGGCTGCGCGCGGGTGACGTCCGGCCCTGGCTGCGGGGGCCGGCCCCGCGTCTGCACCTCTTCTCCGGGGGCGACCGCCGAGAAGTGCTGGCCGCGCTGGAGTCCGGTGTGGAGTCCTCCGACGGCCCGGCCCGGCTGGCACTCGTGGTTCAGGACGACGTCGAGCTGCCGGGCCGTAAGGAGGCCGCCCGGCACTGGCTGACGGAGGGCGGGATCCGACCGGCCGACGTGCTGTACCGGGACGAGCCGGTGAAGGGGCAGACCGCCTTCGTGTACACCAACGGCTCGGCCTCCTACCGGGGCATGGGCCACGCGCTGATGCTCGCGCTGCCCTCGCTCGGCGAGACCGTCAGGGCAGAGCACGGGCCCGTCGGCGCCCGGGCGCGGTCCCGATCGGCAGCGGGGGTGCTCGACCAGATCTGGGGCGCCGCCGAGCTCGCCGCCGTCCACACCGTACTCACCCGGCAGTTGCTCGGTCTGCGGCCGGACGCCGCCATCGGATACTCCTCCGGCGAGTCGGCTGCCCTGATCGCTCTGGGTGCCTGGCAGGACGCTGCGGGGCTGTACGAAGCCACCAGGGACAGCGGTCTGTTCACGACGGAACTCACCGGTGAACTCCGGGCGGTCCGGCGTGCATGGGAACGTGTGGGCATCCGGGGATCCCGCTGGTCGAGCTACCTGGTCAGCGCGCCCCTCAACACGGTCCGTACGGAACTCGCGGCCGAACCCGCAGTCCACCTGATGGCGGTGAACGCACCCGGCGTATGCGTCATCGGCGGCGAGTCGCGAGCGTGCGCGGCCGTCGTGGCCCGGCTCGGCGTCGGCCGCGCGATCGCGATCGACTACGACATGGCAGCCCACGCACCGGAGTTGGCCGACGTTCGCGACAAGTGGCGCCAAGTCCACCACCGTCCCACCGCCGAAGTGCCCGGAGTACGGTTCTACAGCGGAGCCACCGGGCAGTCGTACTCCCCGACGCCCGAGCGAGTCGCCGAAGCGCTGACCGCGCAGGGCCTCGACACCATCGACTTCGCGGGTACCGTCGAACAGGCGTGGGCCGATGGGGTCCGGATCTTCGTCGAGCACGGGCCGCGCAGCCTGTGCACCGGCTGGATCAAGCGCGTGCTCGGCGACCGGGACCATGTGGCCGTCGCTCTGGACGCCCCGCACGACCAGGGGCTGCGGCAGCTGTGTCTCACGGTGGCCGAACTCGTCGTCGCCGGGGCGCCGGTGCGTGCCCACGAACTCTTCGCACAGCTCGGGAGGGCTGCCGTGGACCTCACCACCCCCGGTCCCACCGTCACGGTGGCCGTGCCCGGGACTCCGCGCCTGACGTCCGCGGAGGCGTCCGCGGTGACCATGCCCAGGGCCCCCGAACTGGCACCGGTGCCGGACCTGGAGACCGACCGGTCCGGCACACCGGCAGTCACCGCGTCCTCCCCCGGTGTCGTGCGGCAACCGCTGCCGGAGGGGCAGCCGGCCAGTCGGCCCTCGGAGCCACAGCCGGCGAGTGTCCGTGCCCTGGTCGCCCGGCAGAGCCGCCGGGCGATCGCGCTCCACCAGGAGATCACTGCCAGGCACACCGAGGCCCATCAGCGATTCCTGCGGATGTCGGCCCAGGCGGTCACCTTGCTGACACGCGCCGGGGCAGAGGGCGGTACGCCCGCGTTCCCCGTACGGATGCCCGGTCCCGCGACGCCGCACCCGGTCGCTCCCACCGTTGCCGGGCCGCTGCCGTCCCCACGACCCGAGTCCGTTCCTGCCACTCGGTCGAAAGGTGTACCGGGGTCTCCACACGGACCGCTGCCGGGACCGAAGTTCGACCGCACCCAGCTCGAACATCTCGCCTCCCGGCAGATCTCCGCGTTCTTCGGCGCACGGTTCGCAGCACAGGACGCGTACGCGGTACAGACCCGGATGCCCGCACCGCCCATGCTGCTCGCCGACCGCGTCACCGGCATCGACGCGGTACCGGCGGCACTCGTCGAACCCGGACCGGTACGCGCCGACGGAACGATCTGGACCGAGACCGACGTCCGCCCCGACAGCTGGTATCTCGACGGCACGGGCCGCATGCCGACCGGTCTGATGGTCGAGGCCGGCCAGGCGGACTTGCTTCTCCTCAGTTGGCTCGGCGTCGACCTCCTCAACCGGGGCGAACGCGCCTACCGGCTGCTCGGCTGCGAGTTGACGTTCCACGGCAGCCCGCCCGAAGCGGGGGACACGCTGCGCTACGAGATCCACATCGACGGCCACGCCGAACACGACGGCGTCCGGATCTTCTTCTTCCGCTACGACTGCCACGTGGACGGCGAACTCCGGCTCAGCGTCCGCAAGGGCCGGGCCGGGTTCTTCACCCCGGCCGAACTCGGCGGCAGCGGTGGTGTGCGGTGGGACCCTGCCGACTGCCGGCCCGGCGACGCACTGCCGCTCGACCCGCCTGCGGTGCGCTGCGAGCTGACCGGCTTCACCGCGGAGCGGGTACGGGCCCTGGCGGAGGGGCGACCCGCGGACTGTTTCGGTCCCGGCTGGGAGGCGACCGCGGCCCACGTCCGCTCCCCCGGGATCGACGGCGGTCGGCTGCGTCTGCTGCACGAGGTCACCGCGTTCGACCCGGCCGGAGGACCGTGGGGCCGTGGCTACCTGCGCGCCGAGACGCCCGTCTCGCCGGACGACTGGTTCTTCGCGGGGCACTTCAAGAACGATCCCTGCATGCCTGGCACCCTGATGCTCCAGGGCGGCCTGCAGGCGATGGCGTTCTACCTGGCGGCCATGGGCTTCACCGTGGGCAGGGACGGATGGCGCTTCGAGCCCGTCGACAACGCCCCCTGCTCGGCCAGTTGCCGTGGCCAGGTGACCCCGGACAGCAGCCGGGTCGTGTACGAGGTGTTCGTGCGCGGTGTCTCGTCCGGGCCGCTGCCGACGCTGTACGCGGATGTCCTGGGAACCGTGGACGGGGTCAAGGCGTTCCATGGCAGTGACGTGACGTTGCAGCTGGTGCCCGACTGGCCGCTGTCGCACTGGCGGCGGTCGGGCCCGTCCACGGTACAGACCGGAGGTGCGCCGGTGCCGCTCGCCGCGCTCGGCGGACTGGCCGGCCACCGGGAGAGCGGACCGGTGGCCACGGTGGACGGATTCTCCTTCGGCTACGCCTCCTTACTGGCGTGCGCGTGGGGCAGGCCGAGTGAGGCGTTCGGCGCCGCGTACGAGCCCTTTGACGGCACCCGCAAGGTCGCACGCCTGCCCGGTCCCCCGTACCACTTCATGAGCCGTATCGTCGGGGTGGACGGCCCGCAGGGCGGCATGCGGGAGGGCAGCAGCGTCGTCGCCGAATACGACGTGCCCGCCCTGGCCTGGTATTTTGAGCAGAGCGGCGGCCATACGATGCCGTTCGCCGTCCTCCTGGAGACCGCGCTCCAACCGTGCGGGTGGCTGGCCTCGTACGTGGGCAGCGCGCTGACCACCGGTACGGACCTGCTGTTCCGCAACCTCGACGGCTCGGGAACCGTCACCGGCGAGGTCACCCCCGCGACCCGGACGGTACGCACCCACGCCGAACTGACCCGTATCTCCCGCAGCGGTGACATGATCATCGAGTCGTTCGAGGTCCGGTGCACGGCCGACGGCAAACCGCTCTTCGAGCTGTCCACGGTGTTCGGATACTTCCCGCCCTCGTCCTTCGACAACCAGGCCGGCCTCGCGGTGTCGGCGCAGGACCGGGCCCGTCTCGACGAACCCTGCAGTCACACCGTCGACCTCACCGCCCGGCCCGCCCGCTACTGCGCCGGCCCGGTGCGCCTGCCCGGCCCCATGCTGCTGATGCTCGACCGCATCACCGGTTACTGGCCGGACGCGGGCAGCGCGGGGCTCGGCCGGCTGCGGTCGGAGAAGGACGTGGATGCGGGCGAGTGGTTCTTCAGGGCTCATTTCTTCCAGGACCCGGTGCAGCCGGGCTCATTGGGCATCGAGGCCATGTGCCAGCTGCTCCAGTACTACCTGCTCGAATGCGGCATGACCGCGGGTTTCCCGCATGCCCGGTTCGAGCCGGTGCTACCCGACCGCGAGATGACCTGGACGTACCGCGGTCAGATCACCCCGGCCAACCGGCTGATCAGGGTGGAGATGGAGATCCTGGAGGCCGGCAGGGACGCACGAGGCCCCTATGCGACCGCGGAGGCGTCGTTGTGGGGCGATGACACGTGCATCTATCGCGTACGCGGGCTGGGCATGCGCGTGGTGCCCGGAGACGGTCCAGCGGCATTCCGGGCGGGGGACCTGCCAGCCCTTCAGTTGTAGATCGTGATCTTGATGTCTGGGCGGTGCCCCGTCGGCAGAAGTCACCGTCTGCAAGAAGTTCCGCGGTGGCGTCCGCAAGGCCGCTTCGGCGGCTTGTCACAGCGTACGGTTGACTCCCTCCGAGCCGATGGGCATCGGCGGGCTGCGGCAGACTGATGCACCCCTACGGAAAGGTGCCGAGGTCGCGGGCCGCGGCCCGGCACCGGCCGGGGTCGGAGATCCAGGGGTGATCAGCAGGCCGAGCATGAACGGGAGCCGCCACGCCCAGTCGTTCACCGCTGGCTCGGGGAGCACGGTGGTGATGGTGACCCCCGCGACTGCGGCGATGAGGTTGCACACCCCCATGGACTCCTGCAGCCACGCCGCGTACCGGGCCCGCCGGTCCGACGGGGCATGCTCGACGAGGAAGGCCGCGGCGCCCCCGGTCTCCCCGCCCGCGGAGAACCCCCTGCAGGAGACGGGCGACAAGGAGCAGGACCGGTGCCGCGATCCCGATGTACACGGCGGACGGGGCGCGAGCACCGGTGTCCTGGCACCCATGGTGCCGATGGAGAGCGTCAGCGCGGCTTGAAGTTGCGGGCGATGCAGCCGGCGAAGAACCGCATCCGCGAAGCCTGCGCGAACGGCTGGCTCGGCGAGCGTTGCCGGGTCAGTGCCAGTCGCTGATCTTGACGTCGCGCGGCTCGGGGGCTCCTTCCCCGGTCTCAAGGAGCTGCTTGAGGCTCATCAGGAAGGTGCCCCACTTGGTGCTGCAGTGGTGCATGAACTCGACCGGCTCCCGCCAGCCTTCGTGCTTGAACAACACGATCGTGTAGTCGCCGTCCTGGCGGAGGTCCCACTGCACGCTGGTGCCGATCCACTCCTGCGGTCCGTCCACGACGTCCCAGCGGACGAGCCGGCCCGGATCGAGCTCGGCGACCTTCATGTCGAACCCGCCCGGCCCGAACCGGAACTCGATCACGCCGCCGAGGCCGGTCTCCCCCGACGTCTTCTCGGTCCACCAGCCGGACAAGCCGTCCAGGGTGGTGAGCGCGTCGTACACCTGCTCCGGCGAGGACTGCTCGACTCCGATGCGGTGAAGGATGTCTGCCATCTCCGTGTTCCTCTCTACTGCTTCTTCTCGGTCTCGTTGTTCGTGTCCTTGCCGCGCTGGATCGTCTCGGCGATGCGCTTGATGCGCTGGAGACGGGAGCCCCAGGCAGTTCCCACGTCGGCGAGTTGGGCGACGGCGCGGGCGAGCTGGGCCTGATCGACGCGGAACTGCTTCTCGCGGCCGGCGGTGGTGGCGTGCACCAGGCCGACCCGGTCGAGGACGACGAGGTGCTTCGCCACCGCCTGACGGGTCACCGGCAGGTGCTCGCTCAGGCTGGTCGCCGTCCCGCTGCCCTCGCTCAGCAACAGGTCGAGCATCCGGCGCCGGGTCGGGTCACCGACCGCCGACCAGAGGTCGTCGTCCACCATCACGCTTATGCGCCCGCTCCGACCTTCGCGGCGTAGGCCGGCAGCCGCGGCAGGTAGAAGTCCCAGCCGGTGACGTGCTCGGCGTACTTGGCGGCGGCCTTCGCCTCGTCCCAGCCGCGCTCCCGGAAGCCGCTCTCGGTCATCCGCAGGAGCGTCCCTGCCCCGGCGGGCTCGAGTTCGAAGACGACCAGGTTCGAGTTGCCCGGGGCGGCCGACTCCCCCTCGTCGTGCGTCCACCGGAAAGAGAAGAGCCGCGGCGGCACGGCGTCGACGACCGTGAACTGCACCCAGGTGCCGCCCTGCGAGAGGTTCCCGAAGCCGATCCGCCCCGCTCCCCCGGGCACGGCCGGGAACTCCGCCTCGTCCGGCCACCACCCGCGTAGGTGCTCGGGACTGCTCACCACGTCGAAGACGACCTCGGGTGAGGCGTCGATGTGGATCTCCCGCTCGATCGTTCCGAGTTCCATGCCTGCCACCTTCTGCAACGTTTGGTTGCACATCAATCTAGCCCACCCCCTCAGGCATGTGCAACCGTTAGTTGCGCAATGGCGACCCGGTTCCTGCCCATGGTTTCCGAGTGAGCCCGCGCCAAGCCGAACCGGGTCGCCACTCGCAAGACCCACCCGCCGAGCAGGGCGCCCGGCCGCCGGGCGGGCCCGATGTACGGCCCGGTTGCCGGTCGCGAGTGACAAAGAAGCGGAGCTGACGGCGGGCAAGCACAAGACCGGCCCGGCGGGACCGCGGGGGGATGCACCGGGGGCGGCCGATGTGCCAGTGCCGGGGCCCTGGTTGCGCGGACAGCGGTAGGCGGCGCGTTCGTGCCGCCAGAGCTCGCTCCGCAGCATCTCAGCGGCGGCGTGCTGGGCGTCGGCGGCGGCGATTCCCTCGAAGAGATGATGCCCAGCGTGCTCGAGCTCGAAGGAGCCGCGGATCGGCGACAGCATCTCGTAGAAACGGCCCTTGCCGGTGGCGTGGGCGAGGGTCCCGACCGGGGGCCCGTATGTCAGCACCAGCGGGTGTGCCGGCAGACGCTCCAGCCGCCGCCGGAACCACCTGAACCGTTCGGGCGTCCGTCCGGGAACAGCCTCGTGCGATTCCGGTCGCCCGGGTACGGGTCGAGGTAGTCCGGGTCCCCGTCGCCGTCACGGTCCGGCAGGTAGGCGTCCCTACCCCGGTCCGGGGCTGGGCAGCCGTTTCCAGGCGAGGACAGGAGGAGCGTCACCAACCGGACCTCGTCCGTGACGGGTTCACCCTTCGCAGGGTCCTGCCCGCACACCCGCCAGCTGTCGTACTCGCCATCGGCGGGCAGCACGTCGTTGCTGTACGCCGCCTCGGCGTGCACCCGGTTCTCCGGCATGCCCACGCCCACCACCTTTGGGACGGCCGTGCGCCAGGTCATCCACACCACCTCGGGCATCACCTGCCACGGCACCGGCTTTCCCTCGCCCCGGGGGCACGGTTCCGCACGGCGTACGACGGCGAAGTCGACCGTCGGCTCCTCGGGGCTGCCGCCCGGCTCCTGGAAACACACCTTCCACAGCGAACGCGCCGTCACCTCCCGCTTCTGGTCCGAGGCGTCATGGTAGGTGACCGTGAAGCCCCTCTTCCGCGACCGGGGGAAGGCCACGTCCAGCGAGTCGCCCGTGAACTCGGGCACCGTGGGCATCGTCGCCTCGGGCGTCGTCCGCGAGGGGCTCGGAATGAGGCTCGGGGGCGTGGCCGGCTTCGCGTCAGCGGCGCCCGCCGCCGGTACCGGGGCGCCGGCCGGCTGCTCCGGGAGCACCGCCCCGAACAGCGCCGTCGCCACGACCGTGGCCACGACCCGGCCCGCCTTGGGCCATGGATTGCGCCGCCACAACAGCACCAGGGTGACCAGCAGCATCAGCCCGCCCAGCCGGTCGTTCAGCAGCCCCACCAGAGGCACCGCGGCGACCGCCCCCACGCGTGCGCGGCCCGTCTGCCACCAGCGATGCGATGCGGGGGAAGCTGACGAGATCGGCTCGTGACTCTGGGGGCCGGACATGGTGGTGCGAGCACCCTTTCCGTTCATTTGTACGATGATGGTCCGAGCGCATCGTACTCGGAGCGCGGAAGCCGTCCCTCCGGCCGGTCGCCCGGGGCTGGGCCCTGTACCTCAGCTGTCGCTGACGGACTTGATGGCGCCGTTCTCGGTGAACGTGGCCTCCCACCCGATCATTCGCTGGGGGGGCGGGGACGAGGCGTCGACCCCCGGTTCGGCCGGCCACTCGAAAGAGTCGTAGACCGAGGGGCCGTTTCGGTGGGCGGTTTCCAGCGGTCGTTGCAACCCGAAGCCCCTCGATCGGATTCGGGGACCTGAACACCCCGATCGAGGGTTCTCTCATGAACCCCCATGTGAGCCAGGCCCGGAGGCGCTCGGCGCAGGCGCGGATGCGTGGAGTTTCCACGTACTCGCCTTGGGTGTGGGCGAGGTTGGCGTCGCCCGGGCCGTAGTTGACGGCGGGTATCCCAAGGGCGCTGAACCTGGCCACGTCTGTCCAGCCGAATTTGGCGCGGACCGCGCCGCCGGTCGATCGTACGAATGAGGGGACCAGCGGGGAGGCCGGACCGGGGCGCGCGCCGGGTGAGTTGTCGGTGACGGTGACGCGGAATCCGGTGAACAGGGCGCGCAGCAGGGCCTCCGCCTCGGCTTCGGTGTTGTCCGGGGCGTATCGGTAGTTGATCGTGACGACGCACTCGTCGGGCAGGACGTTTCCAGCGACGCCGCCGCTGATCCCGACCGCGTTGAGGCCCTCGCGGTACTCCAGGCCGCCCACCAAGGGGCGGGCCGGTACGTAGACGCGCAGGACGTCCAGGATCGGGCCCGCCTCGTGGATCGCGTTCACGCCCATCCAGGCGCGGGCGGTGTGTGCGCGTTCGCCGGTGGTGGCGACCTCGATCCGACGTGAACCCCCGGCGCCAGGACACTGCATGAGCGGCACGGTCACCGTCCCTTGTATACCGAGCACACCCCTCCGTTGCGCGACCTGCTGAGGTTCGGCTCGGTCACCACGATGCACCACACCCTTGACGTACCAGAAAGGCCCACCACTTCGTGACCGAGACCGATTCGCTCCACACGCCGACAGCACCCGTCCAGGTCCCCACCCGAATGTTCGTCGAGGCGCTGATCCGTACCGACCACACCATCGACGCCGACGAGCTCCACGGCGGCGCCCCCCTACTCGGCATGACCGACCAGCAGGCGCGTCCGTGTATCAAGCGGCTGGTAGCCGAGGGCGCTTCATCCAGGAAGGCAGAGGGCGCAAAGCACTGCTGCGGGCGACCAGCGCCACCGAGCAGGCTCTGGGGCCCGACGTCGAGTTCGTCACGCACGCCTTCCGGCAGGACGCGGGCCTCGCCCCCCTGGGACGGCATCTGGCACCTCGTCGCATTCGCTGTACCCGAAGACACTCGCACAGCACGCGACGCACTGCGCACCGCTCTCACCCGGCTCGGCGGCGCCCCTGTCGAAGGCGGCCTCTACGTCAGCGCCAACGCATGGGAACCCTACGTCGAGGACGAGGCCCTTCGGCTCGTCGCACGGTGCTGGAAGCTCCTGGACCGGCTCAGCAAGGTCGGCGCAGCGGAGGAGCAGCATGTCCGCCTCTTTCGCCTCTACGGCGAAGCGGTCAGGCGCATCGCCGACGCTTGAGTGCGTATCGGCGAGCGGCAGAACTGGCGCCAGGACTCCTCTCCCACGCTCGGCAGCGGCCTCGGGCCGGCGCGCCGACCGGATTCGACGACGCCGTTCAGCAGGCCCAGCGGTGGACGCCTTGCCTTACCCCTCAAACGAACACTCCCAGCCCAAGAAAAAAGATCCCGCTGGAGTATTAAACGCTGCTGCGGCAAGAGCGGGCTGTGTGGACAGTGGTGGCCGTGAGATAGAAGGCGTCAGGGCGGCCGAGGATCCCCGTGCACGTGTCGCTGTCCACGAGACGCTCCAGCGTTGCGCGGTCCTCCGGATCCAGCCGGTCACCGATCTGATCGCGCAGCCGGCTCAGATGCATGTGCAGATACACCCGCGCCGACATCCCGAGGGGAGACGGGAGATCGGTGAAGAAGCTGCGTGTCCCGCTGGGGATGAGCCCGGCCCGGGCAAGCATGGCCGGCCAGTCCTCCACTGTCCCGGCCGATCCGGGCAGTTGGTCGCGCATCTCGCCGAAGGCGTCCTCGGCGGCGGCGTCCAGGCGGGCTTGCAAGCCCGGACGCCCCATGCCGATGTCGCGAGGCAGGAAACGCGGGGGCAGCCCGCTTTCGGCGACGGCAAGGAGTCCGCCGGGGCGCAAGGAGGCGGCAAGGGAGTGCAATGCCGCTTCCTGGTCCCCAATATGGTGGACGCCATTACGGCTCCAGATCAGATCCGCGGAACACAGCGAGTCGAACTCACTTGGGAGGACCCTCAGTTGAGTGACGACGCGGTCGGCCATTCCCTGCGCCACCGCGCGTGAACGGACCCGTTCCAGGATGTCGGGCGACCGGTCGACAGCGACGACCTCAGCGTCCGGGAAGGTACGCGCCAACAGGCACGTGACCACTCCCGGCCCGCTGCCGATGTCCAGTACGCGGTGGACGGGAGTATGTCCGCCGCCGCTGATCCGCAACAGATCCCGCAACCAGTCCATGGTCTGCGTGAGGGCGGGGGCATGCAGGCCGGCTTCGCGTTCCCGGTGCGCGCCCGAGGCGTCCCACTCGATGTCCTGATGGTGATGTGAGTTCATGAGTCCTCCAGTTCCAGAAGCACGAACGGCGGGCACCCCGACTCGGCCCGGCCCCGCCGCATCGAGTGCGTGGTGCCCACCGGAGCTCAGCGAAGGAAGGGGCCGAGGTTGCGTTCCAGGAGGGGCTTCGGGGCGGCGCCCGTCCATGCCTTTGCGAGGGTGCCGCCGGCGTAGACCACGAAAGTGGGGATCGAGGAGACGCCATGCCGGTCCGCCAGTCCGGGCTCCTCATCAACGTTGATCTTGACGACGTCCAGGACGCCCGCATGCTCGGCGGCCACCTCCTCCACGATGGGAGTGACCCTGATGCACGGCCCGCACCACGCGGCCCAGAACTGGACCAGGACGGGCCGCTTTGCCTGCAGTACGCGGACGGGAAATGTCTGCTCGGTGACACTGTCCACGGGACCGGTGGACTTTCCTGCCATGGTGAGACTCTCCTTGTTGGTGTGTTCGTGTATGCACGCCGCTCCCGGTGGGCCCGGACGGCACGTACCGGGAGACGGCTGGCGAAACGGCCGGGGGTCAGTCGGACAAGGCGGCCTGCGGGGCCGGCTGCGGGAAGTGCTGGGGCGCCCGGGACGAGGGGCTGCTGTTCTCCACGACACGCTCGATGTCCTCCGCGACGAGGTCGTGGTTGAGCGCGAACGCGGCCGCGGCACCCTGCCCTGCTGCGGTGATCACAAGCGCCTTCGCGTCGGATACATTGCCGACCGCCCACACCCCGAACACGCTGGTTCGGCCCGCAGTGTCGGTGGTCACCCAACCGTTCTGGTCCCGCTCGCACCCCAGGCCGGTGAGCAGGGTGTCGTGGGGCACCATGTGCGGGAAGAGGAAGACCGCGCAACGGGGGAAGACACGGCCCTCGGCCAGCTCGACGCCGCGCAGCCGGTCGCCTTCCGTCACCAGGCGCTTGACGGCCCCGTCGGCGACGGTGATGCCGCGGGCGGCCAGCTGTGCGCGCTCCTCCGCGCCGAGGTCCAGGGTGTGCGCGAAGAAGACAACGTCGTGCGACCACTGCCGCAACAGCAGCGCGTGCTGCACCGCGCCCGCGTGGGTACCCAGCACTCCGATGGGCTGGTCGCGTACTTCATACGCGTGGCAGTAGGGGCAGAACAGCACGTCCTTGCCCCACCGCTCTCGTGCGCCCGGGATCGCGGGGAGCTCGTCCCGCAGTCCGGTGGCCACCACCACCCGGCGGGCCCTGAGTACCGCACCGCCGTCCAGCCGGACGAAGAAGCCAAAGTCAATCTGATCCACACGGCTCTCAAACAGGTCCACCCCGTAACCGGTGACCTCGGCCCGACCCACCGCCAGCAGGTCGGCCGCAGGCATCCCGTCCCGGGACAGGAAGCCGTGCATATGCGTGGCGGGAGCGTTGCGCGGCTCCCCCACATCCACCACCGCAACCCGGCGACGGGCCCGGGCCAGGACCAGGGCGGTACTCAGCCCTGCCGCGCCCGCACCCACAACCACCACGTCGTACACGCCATCGTCAGCAGGGGCGTTCTGCAAATCGTTCGTCGTATCGCTCATGGCGATCACCTCCGCCCCGAGCGTGCACCCCCAATCCGGGTATCAGCAAATAAACTTGCCACTTTCGCAAGTACCGCCATCTCGGGGCACCGTCCGCAGCGATCCGAGGAGAACCCGGGGCGAGCAGCGGCCGCATCCGTACCGCGCGACCGGGAAGCCATGGCCTTCATAGCCACAGCACGCACGCGCGAGCCAACCTCGCTTGGCGCACCCCGGTTCCGGAGATCAGCACGTCCACCGGATGCCCGGCGTAGGCATCTCCGGCCTTGCCTGCGTCGGTGGGCGCGGCGAACACCGCGTCCGGCGCGATGCGATCCAGGGCGGCGTGTGCTGAAAGTCGGTCACCTGCCGGGCCGCGCGCTGCCAATGAGGGACGAACCGGATGGCGCTCGCCCCGGTCCCGATCACTCCCACTCGCTTGGCCCCCAGGTCCAAGTCGTGCCCCCACCGGGCGGAGTGGAACGTCTCGCCGGTGAAGTCGCCCAAGCCGGGCAACGAGGGAACGGACGGTTGCGACAGCGGGCCTTGAGCCAGCACCAGCAGCTTCGCGCTGAGCGGTCCCGTACTGGTTCGCAGGTCCCAGCATTGCCGCTCCGGATCCCAGGCTGCGCGTTGCAGTTCGCAGCCGAGCCGCAGACGCGGCATCAGGTCGTACGCGCCGACACAGCGCCGCAGACACTGCTCGATTTCCTCCTGCGAGGCGAAGCGCCGGCTCCACGCCGGGTTGAGCGCGAACGAGAACGAGTACAGGCGCGAGGGCACGCCGCAGGCACACCCGGGATAGGTGTTGTCCCGCCAGGTTCCACCGACCTCGTCGGCCCGTTCCGGTATCAGCACATCCCGGTGACCCTCCTGCAGCAGCCGGACGGCCGTACCAAGCCCCGAGAATCCCGCGCCGACGATGACGACGGATACGTGGCGTCCGCGCAGGGGGTCACCCTGCACGGTGCCATGAGCCTGCGGCACCACCCCTGGCGCATGCGGAGCCGAGTCCGTGAGCTGCAGTTCGGTCGTGATCCTCCTTCATCAAGGATCGCTCACTTTCTAATCGATCACATCATATCCGATCGTAACGAATGAGAGAGGAGTGGGTTGATGAGGATGCCTGCGCTCGGCGGACCCACCACGTGCCCAACCTGTCCGGTGAACCTTCCCCCTGATCGCTGATCCAGAAGCAGCCCGCCCCGCCCAACGCAGAGAGCGGGAGTCCTCCCCGAGGCAACCGCCGAGCACGAGTGGGACGACGTGAACGAGTACGCCGACACCAAGAGCGATCCGATCGATCGCCGAGATCACCAACCGGGCACAGGAGTAGGTCTGTTCGAATGGCTGGACGCCCTGACCCTGCGCAGGGCTCTTCGAGCGCCCAAGCCGACATCGCTCCTGCCCTGAAGGGTGGTCACGTCAGGGCAACCACGGCGCGGTGCTGTGCGACGGCATGTTCCACGTCCTCGTGGAGCAGGTCGGCGTTGATGGCGAACGCGGCGCTTGAGCCCATGCCGGCGGCGGCGATCACCTGGGCGCGGGGATCGACGACGTTGCCGGCTGCCCATACCCCGGGCACGCTGGTGCGACCGGTGCGGTCCGTCACGACCCAGCCGTTGTCATCCTTGGCACAGCCGAGCAGGGTCAACAGGTCGTCGCGCGAGGCCGGGTAGGGAAAGAGGAAGGCCGCGGTGCGGGGGATCACTCGGCCGTCGGTGAGCTCGACGCCGCGCAGTCGGTCGTCGTCGACGACGAGCCGCACCGCCCTGCCTTCCACGATGTTCACGCCGAACGCCTCCAGTTGTTCCCGCTCCTGCGGGGAGAGTTCGAGAGCGTGCGTGAGGAAGACGATGTCCTTGCTCCACTGGTGCAGCAGCAGGGCCTGGTGCACAGCACCCGGGTGTGTGCCGAGGACGGCGAGGGGCTGGTCACGGACCTCGTAGGCATGACAGTAGGGGCAGTGGAGAAGGTCCTTGCCCCAGCGCTCCCGGACGCCGGGGAGGTCGGGCAGCTCGTCGCGCAGCCCGGTGGCGACCAGGAGGCGACGGGCCTTGAGTACGGGGCCTCCCTCGAGACGCACGTCGTAACCGGGCTCGACGTGCTCCACCCGGCCCCGGATGACGTCGACTCCGTAGTGGGCGATCTCGGCACGGCCCAGGTCGAGCAGGGTCGCGGGCGGCAGGCCGTCACGGGACAGGTAGCCGTGCATGTGCGCGGCGGGGGCGTTGCGCGGCTCTCCCGCATCCACCACCGCAACCCGGCGACGGGCCCGGGCCAGAAGGAGCGCTGCGCTCAGGCCGGCTGCTCCGGCGCCGATCACCACCACGTCATAGACCTCGTCGCCGGCCGGCACCACGCCGCCGTTCTGCATGTTCACCGTCGCCTTCATCATGGCGATCACCTCCGGTCCCCAAAGTGCTCCAGCTTTGCGCTGCGGGCAAATCCTTTTGCCATTTCCGGGAAGGATTGGATTGAATGGGACTCATGGACGAGCAATCCCCCATCGCCACCACGCTGGCACAGGTCGGCGCGCGGCTCCGACGCATCCGTACGCAGCGTGGCGTGACCCTGTCCGCACTGGCCGAGGCCACGGGGATCTCCACGAGCACACTTTCGAGGCTGGAATCCGGCCAGCGCCGCGCGAGCCTCGAAATGCTGCTGCCGATCGCGCAGGCCCACCAGCTGCCGCTGGACGAGCTGGTCGGGGCGCCCGAGGTCGGCGACCCCCGGATCCACAGCAGACCACGCGTGCGCAACGGCCGGACCCTGATTCCGCTGACCAACCGGCCGGGCCCCTTGCAAGCATGGAAGTCGGTCATCCCGGCCACCCAGAACCGGCCCGAGCCGTGCACGCATGAGGGGTACGAGTGGCTGTACGTCCTGTCCGGACGTGTACGGCTCATCCTGGGCGACCAAGACCTGGTGCTGGAGCCGGGCGAGGCCGCCGAGTTCGACACCCGCCTGCCACACTGGTTCGGCCCCGTCGGCGACTCGGCCGTCGAGGTCCTCAACCTCTTCGGCGGCCAGGGCGAGCGCGTACACGTCCGCGCCGAACCCCGCTCCCGCTGAACGCCATGTCCCGCCGGACGGCCATACGGCATGCTCAGGTCGGGGTTCGGAGCTCCGGTCAGGGCGTCGGCCAAAGGCCCCGCTTCCCGCGGACCGCGTGTTGTCCGGAACAACTCCGGACAACACGCGGTGGGGGGCCACCTCGGACCGTATGCGGTTCGTGGGGGCCGCGACCCGGCGCATCTCACGCGGCATCGTCCTCGGCCTCTGCCATGCCGCCGTGCCCACCTCCTCGGGCGCCGATCCTCGTCTGCCTCCGCGACCCACTGCCCATGGGCGACGAGCGGCCCGTGTCACGTCCATCCTGCGGCTGCGCCGGAAGGACGGTTTGCCGTTGATTGCCGACGGTGGCCCCCCGGTGGCCGAGCTGTGCGAGGTGCGTTCCAGCAATGCGCTGGCGGAGGTACTGCGCGGCGTGCGGCCCGTCTTCGCCGACTCCGGGACCGCGCGCGCAGCCCTGCCCGAGCTGCTGGGCGACATCCGCAGCGTTCCGAACGGTCACCAAGCGATTCCGGCACCGCTGCGCGGCCGCCGCCACGTTGTCGGAGCGCCTGTGTTCCCGCGCAGTCCGGACCGGCCGGCCTTTCGGCTGGACGACCTCCTGGTCGCCGCCCAGCTCTCCACATACACCGCGCTGGGCACCGGCAAGGCCGTGCTGCACGGCCGAGAGACGTATCTCGCCGATGAGCTCCAGCGCACGATGCTGCCCGCCTCGCTCCCCCGGCCGACGGACATCTGCCAAGCCAGTCGACTCTGTTCTCCCAATGCTGCCGCGATGCGATGAAGAGCGCAGATGCTCCCGGGAACTCGCCTCCTGGCAAGGTCGTTCAACCGGCATGCCGCACAACCAGAACGCCCCTGCCGTACGCTCCATCACCGGCGTCGACATCCCCGCCGCTGTCGAGACCCTCGCCCGGGCCTTCGCCGACTACCCCTATACCCGGCACGTGGTCGCCGCAGACGACCACGAGGACCGGATCTGGCGCTTCCAAGAGCTCTGCTTGACCCGCGTCGGAATGGTGTACGGGCGCGTGTGGGTTGCTGACGAGGGCCGCGCTGTCGCTGTCTGGGCCACTCCTGACCAGGACCCTTCGCCCGCTTTTGCCGAGGTCGGCCCGCTGCTCGGCGACCTCGCCGGTGACCGGGCGGCTGCATATGAGTCTGCAGAGCAGGCCGTCGCTCCGTACCGGCCGCAAGAGCCGGCGTGGTTCCTCAACACGGTGGGAGTCGCCCCTGAAGCCCAGGGGCAGGGCCTTGGCAGTGCGGTGCTCGTCCCCGGCATCAAGGCGGCTGCACGCGCCGGGTACCCGGCGTTCCTGGAGACCTCCAGCGAGCGGAACGTGAAATTCTACGAGCGCCTCGGCTTCAAGATCACAGCCGAGATCTTGCTCCCCGACAACGGCCCTCGCACGTGGTGCATGCGCAAGGACCCCCGCTAGTGCTGTGAACGAATGAGCTCGCCAGGTCGGATCAAGCAGCGGCCTTGGGAGGGCGCCCGCCCCAGCGGATGCCTTTCTCACTGCGGGTGCGGGCGCGTTCCTTGCGTTCGGCGGCCAGGACATCGTGCTGGCGGGCGCCACCGCAGGTAGACGTGCAGGGCCCAGGTCTGCACGGTGTGGTTGGGATGGTGGGAGTTGGCGATGGTGTACTGCCTCAGCGGACCGAACTGCGCCTCGATCGGGTTCGCCCACGAGGCGTAGGTCGCTCGCGTCGCGGAGTGCCTGCGCCGGTGGTTGCAGAAACCGAGCCGGCGAAAGACCGCGAGCCGGACGCCCTGCTCGGCGGGCCGGCCGCGGCGTCGGATCAGGCGACCGTTCCACCGGGTCTGGGTGGTTCGCTGTCCAGGCAGCAACGGACGAAGTCTTGGACGATGAGGTTGGTGTCGTCGGCGGGCGCCCAGGCGATGCCGACCTGGCTGGGGCTGACGCCGCTGACGGGCCGGTACGTGATGCCGGGGCGGGCGTAGAAACGGGCGGAGGATTCGGGCGTGAGAGCGATGCCGTAGCCATTGGCGATCGCGCTGAGCCACTTGTCGGGCTGGTCGGTAACGGCGCCGATACGGACCGGGTGGCCCTCGCGTTCATCGGTAGCCAGCCAGTACTCCCGCCACCAGCCTGTTTCCGGTGGGGCTGCCACAAACGGCTCCTCCCACAGATCCCGGAAAGGGATCTGGTCGCGCGTGGCGAACGGGTGGGCTGTGGGGAGCGCGACCCAGCGAGGCTCGGCGAACAGCACCTCCACTCGCAGAGTGTCCTGGCCCGGGAAGGGCAGCCTCAGCAGAGCGGCGTCGACATCTCCGTCGGCGAGTCCGGCGGTCGGGTTCGACCACGCTGCCTGCCGCATGTCGACCCTCCAGCCCGGCCGACGGCGGGCGAACATCGCGATGATCTGCTGGGTGGTTTCGTTGGCGGCGCTGGCCACGAATCCGACCCGCAGCACACGGGCCACTTGGCCGGCCGTGCTCTTCGTCTCCCGCAGTGCCCGGTCCCAGTCGGCCAGCAGAGCGGGCACCCGCGCTACCAGGGCCTGGCCCGCTCCCGACGCTCGCCACGCTGAAAGCTGCTGGGGCCGTCGGGCTCGCTGTCGGACTCCTGGATATTCGGGCCATCGGCGCCGCCGCCGCAATCGGCCTCGTTCTGTTCTTCGCCGGTGCCATGGCCGCCCACTTCCGTGCCCGCGTGTTTCACAACATTGCCTTTCCCGGTGCCTACCTCGCGATGGCCATCGCTTCTCTCGGGCTCGTCATCACTCAGTGATGACGTTCCTCGTGGTCGGCAAGCCTTCCCTTGCCGCCGTCCGCTGGTCGGGCCGGTTCTCGTGAACGCCCCCGGGCAAACCGACCGTCCCACGAACGCCAGTGGGACGGACAGACAAAGGGCCACCCCCAGGACCCGTCAGTACGCCCAGCAGTCCCGAAGTGGGTGCTTAATCAGTTTCTTGCGCAGCTCTCAGTCGATACGTTCGGATCAGTAACGAGCGAATTCTGAACAGACTGCGTGTGGTTGAGGCAGTGACCGCACAGCGCAGTTCCCTGCAGTCGGCGCCGAGAAGGGATCCCCCGTGAGCGGGACAGCACATCACAGCCCCGAACTCCGCGCACTGCGCGACCGGGTGACCGCTCCGTCGACCATCGCGCTGCCCACGGTCGGCGTCCGGTCCGGGTCGGCCAGGCCCTGCACGACCAGCGCGTCGATGCCCGACAGGATGTCCTGCGCGTCGGCGCCGCCCATGTCCCCGACGACGGCGCCGGCGAACTTCTGTCCGCGTCCGCCGCTGCCTCGCGTGTTGGGGTGGAACACCGCGTAGCCGCGCGAGACCAGGAGCGGCACGTAGGGAGCGTGCATGGACCACGTGTCACGGAACGCCCACACCGGCCCGCCGTGCACTCGCCGCACTGGCCCACAATCTGACCCGGGCCACCGGCACCCTGGCCGGAGCGTTCCACGCGAGAGCCGTCACCGCCACGATCCGCGCCCATCTGATCAACGTGCCCGCCCGTCTGGCCCGCTCCGCCCGCCGCCTCACCAGCAAGAGCCCGCGGACCAGCCAGTAGACGAGGAAAACTCTTGCGTAATCAGGAGCAGTTACCTCACGCGGCTGGCAGACGTTGAACCAGTCGCGGCGACGCCTCATCTCTGGGCAACTGCTCCCCCGAGTCGAGTACATCAGGGATCATGAAGCATGCGCCCGGATGACTGGCACCTCACCGAAGACATCGACGACTTTCTCACCCGAGCCGGAGACTTCCTGCGCTCGCGCCCCGCCCTGCACAACACGCCGCTGACAATGATCGAGAAACTGCGAACACGCGGGGCGGACGCATACGGCGCCGAAGCCACCCTCTTCGGCCGACTGGAGTCGGGGGGCGAGGTCCGCGCCATCTTTTACCGCCCTCCATCCCACCGCCTGACCCTCACCCCCCTCTCCCCCGAGCAGGCCGACACCCTCGCCGCCCACCTGGCCGACCTCGGCCACCCCCTCTCCGGCGTCCTCGCGGACCACGACACCGCCACCGCTTTCACCGAGACATGGCAGCGGCACACAGGCGCAACGCCGGACCACAGCTGGCGGGGCCGCCTCTACCGTCTCGGCACACTCACCCCACCGCAGCCGCGCCCAGAGGGCCAGGGCCGAGTCGCAGACGCACAGGACCACGAGCACCTCATCCGCTGGTGCACTGAGTTCGCAGCTGCCGTCGGAGAGACCCCCTCCCTGGACGCCGACTCCTGGGCCGACTCGCGCTTCGCCGACAAACACTTCACGTTCTGGGAGACCCCTGACGGCACTCCCGTCTCCATGGCAGGCTCGACGGCGATGGTCGGCGGCATGATCCGGGTGGACCCCGTCTACACCCCGGCCCACCTCCGGGGCCACGGCTACGCGGGTGCCGTGACGGTCGAAGTGAGCAGAGCCGCACTGGCCGCAGGCGCCACGGACGTCGTCCTGTTCACAAGCCCGGCCAACCCCACCAGCAACGCCGTCTACCAGCGCATCGGATACGTACCGGTTACCGACTTCGCCGGGTACAACTTCTCCGACGACGCACCAGAAGCCGGTTGAGAACACGACCGACACAAAAACGCGCCTGCCACCAGGAAGCTGATCCGCCGACACCGCGCGACCGGTTACAGCAGGGAAGAAGAAAACACCTACTCAGGTATATCCCTGTGGTGAGCGCGTGTGCCCTTCGCACGACACATCAGTCACACCGGCGAAGGCGGTGCGAACCGGCGGGTGAGGCGTCCGGTCACGGCGAGGGGCGGCCCGGGGCCGGCAGGACCGCGATGTCCTCCCCAGAGTGCAGCAGCCGTTCGAAGAGACGGGCGTTGTGGGCCTCCAGCTCGGCATTGTGCAAGGTCAGGACCTGGATCTGGTTGGCGTAGGCGGCCAGAGTGTCCTTGAGTTCACAGACCTCGGAGGCGTGTTCCCTGCGAAGCTCGCGCTCCGCCTTCTTCAGCCGGGATACTTCCGCCCGCAGTTCCTCCGGTTCCGGGCGCCGGGTCTGCGGCGCCTCCAGGCCACCGGACCAACTTCGGCCTGGAGCTGGCCGCATAGAAGATCTCCACAGTCCGAGGGGATTGACAGAGCCCGCCGAGGTCCTGGGCCGGGCCCTGCGAGACGTCCCGCGCCTGCCGGGGTACACGGCCGCGCTCGCCCTCTCCTCGGCCCGGCCCTGACGGCTGGTCCCGACATCGCAGCAGGTGGAGATGGCCCTCTTCGTCTTGTGGGAGGGGAGCACCCTGGACCAGCGGCCCCTGGAGGCATTCCTCGACTCCCTCCGCACTCTGGTGACCAGTTGGCTCGCCGACCCCGAGGGGGATCTGAGCGGCCTCTCGCTCTCTCCCACCGCCGCTGACCGCCTGCTCTCCTTTGTGCACGGCACGCCCGTGGTCCGGATGAGCCGCGATCTCGCGGCGCCGGGCGCGACGCCCTCCCTCCCCGAGGTGACCCACGGCAGCCTCGGCCACTTCTGCCGTGAGATCAACGATGCGTACGCGATCACCGGCGCGGACCGGGTGCTCGCCTTCACCCGCCCGGTGTTCGACGTCTCCGCGTTCGAGATGTTCGCGACCCTCGCGGCCGGCGCCCAGGTGGTGGTTCCCGACGCGGGCGGGATCACGCGACGGGAGATCGCCGAGAAGGTCCTCGCCGACGGGGTGGCGCTCATCGGCATCGTCACCGTCCTCGCCGTCACGCCGGACCATCCCGAACGCGGGCGACAAGGCCGCGAAGCGGACCGGCAGCATGGCCTCCATCGGAGCTCACGGCCCGAGCGGCGGCTTCTTCGACCAGGCCGGCCCAGTCGTCTGGTAAGTCGGACTACGTGGAAGCGGTCCGCGCGTACGTCCTCGGTGGCCACCCGCTGCAGCAAGCGCCGTTACACATGCGCGGACCCCTGTGACGACCTGGAAACCAAAGGTGTCTGGAACGAGCAGGAGTTCCAGCCGCGGCGGAATCCAGGGCGCGCCGGACCAGGGCGAGTACGTAACACGAGTCTAAGTAGCCATCGCCGATGCGAGGCCGCGCTCCGCGATGGGAGCTTCGGTCGGCGAGGGCCGATCGGCCCCTCGGGGAACCAGCGATACCGGAGACTCATACATGGCAGCCAACGGCGTCACCTACACCGGCCTGGACGCACTGCTCGCTCCCGAAAGGTCGGTCCTCCTGCTGATCGACCACCAGGGCGCGCAGTTCGCCGGGATGCACAGCATGGATCCCAACCTCGTGGTCAACAACGTGACCGCTCTGGCGAAGGGCGCCAAGCTGTTCGACGTACCGACGATCCTCAGCACGGTCGTCGAGGACCGCGGCGGCCGGATCATCCGGCAGATCCAGGACGTGTTCCCCGACCAAAGGCCGATCGACCGCACCACGATCAACACCTGGGAGGACCAGCGGGTGGTCGACGCCGTCGCCGCCACCGGCCGCAAGGATCTCGTCATAGCCGGCCTGTGGACGGACATCTGCCTCGCGTTCCCGGCGATCCACGCCATGGCCGACGGCTACCGGGTCTACGCGGTGACGGACGCGTCCGGCGCGACGACGGTCGAGGCGCACGAGCGCGGAGTCCAGCGCATGATCCAGGCGGGCGTCATCCCGATGACTGCCGGGACCGTCATCTCGGAATGGCAGCGCGACTGGGCGCGCGAGGCGACCGTCCCCGGCATGAGCCAGATCATGTTCGACCACGGCGGCAGCTTCGGCACCAGCCTGGCCTGGGAGCTTCAGCTCCTCGGTCAGGACTGACAATCCGCACGTGGGCGGGTGGGTGGCAGCTCGACCCCGCCCACCGAGCCCACCCCTCCCGCAGCGGTCACGCGGTCAGGTCGTCAGCGGCAGATCGCGCAGTTGGCGGCGCGAGGTGATGCCGAGCTTGCGGAAGATGTTCCGCAGGTGGGCGTCGATGGTGCGCGGACTCAGGAACAGTTGTGTGCCCACCTCCTTCGACGTCGCGCCCGTGGCGACCAGCCGGGCGATCTGGAACTCCTGCGCGGTGAGACGGGCAGGCGCGTCGCCGACCCGTTTCCGCGCGCGGGCGCCGGTCGCGGCGAGCTCTCGGGCGGCCCGTCCCGCGAACGCCGCCGCCCCGAGCATGGACAACTGCTCGTACGCCGCCTGCAACTCCACCCGCGCCTCGGACCGCCGGCCCTCGCGGCGCAGCCATTCGCCGTACACCAGTCGGGCGCGCGCGACGTGGGGGGCGCCGTCGCTTCGGGCGAGACGCTCGATCCCCTCCCGGTACAGCTTCTCGGCGGCCGGCCCCTCGGCGAGCAGGGCCCGCGAGCGCAGCTCGGTCCCGAGCGCCCACTCGGAGCCACTCGCGGCAGCGCGCTCGGACAGGAGCTTCATGACGGGCTCCGCGAGATCGGGACGTCCGGCGCGCGTCGCCGCCTCGATGAACTCCACGGGTATCCAGGCGTGGAAGCTGATCTCGTCGAGATCACCGGCCTCCAGGCACGCCGAGAGGGCGGCGTCGTAGCGGCCCAGGCCGTTGAGCAGTACGGTCCGGGCGTACTCCGTGGCGCTGAGGAGCCGTCCCTCGCCGCGCGCGTTGGCGTCGCGGGTGGCGATGTGGGCGAGCCGGGTGGTGCGTTCCTCGTCGCCGCGCCACGCGGCCACGGTGACGTCGACGTGGAGCATGGCCGGGGTGCCGACTTCCGCCGCGATCGCGTGCGCCTCGTCGACCAGCGCGGCGGCGTCGGCGAACTCGCCCGCGTGGACGTGTGCGAGGGCGCGGTAGCTCAAGGCCACGGGCAGTTCGGCGAGCATGCCCGCGCCACGCACAAGCTCGAGCTGGCGGGCGGCCAGCTCCCGCCATGCCGCGTCGTCCCACAGGTCCATCGCGGGACCGCAGGCCACCCATAACTGGCCCACCTCGTACGCGTCGCGTCCCGCACCGCCCCGGTAGACGTCCACGGCCTGCCGTAGTTCCGGCACCGCCGCCGTGTACCCGTGCCTGACCTGGGTGGTCAATCCATCGAGCAGCTGGTCGAGCGGGCGCGGCTCCGGCGGTGTGGGGCTCATGGCATGGGAGGTCTCGGCGATGTCGAGCATGCGGCCGGCGGTGGTGAAACGGCCGACGAACACCGCTGCGGCGAAGGCCTCGAGGAATGTCTCGCGGGCCGAAAAGGTGTCGAGCGGTGCAATGAGCCGGGCTGCCCGCAACAGCTTCTCGACCGCAGCATCGTCCCGGTTCCTGTCGAACGCCATCCGTGCGCGCAGCATGGCCACCGTGGCACGCTGGAGGTCTTCGAGCGGTCCGGCTTCCGCCATGGACAGCAGGGACAATGCGGAGTCCGCGGCGCCGCTGTCGCGCTTGGCGCGCGCGGCGACGACGGCTCGTACGGCGCGGCGAGCGGGATCCGGCGTCAGATTCGCGGCCTTCTCCAGGAAGGCCGCTGCGGCGGCGACGCCGCCGCGGGCCCGGGCCCGGCCGGCCGAACGTTCCAGCGCCGCAGCGAGGTCCTCGTCCGGCTTGCATGCAGCCTGTGAGTGGTGCCACGCCTTGCGGTCGGGCTCCGTGTCCGCAACAGCCTCGGCCAATGCGCGGTGGACCGCGCGGCGCTCGTCGAGGGCAGCGGACCGGTAGACGGTCGAACGCACCAGCGGGTGGCGGAACCGTACCCGGCCGCCGATGGCCACCAGGCCGGACTCCTCTGCGCGCGTCACCGCGTCGTCGGGGACGCCGAGTTGCTCCGCCGCCGCGCCCAGGAGGATCGGGCAGCCGGTCGGCTCGGCTGCCGCGATCAACAGCAGGGTCCGTGTCTCGACGGGGAGTTCGGCCAGTCTCGCCCGGTAGCTCGCCTCGACCTTCCCTGAGGTGGGCGACGCCGCGGGCAGAGCGAACCCGCCCGCGAGGTCCGCACTGTGTGGCAGTTCGAGGAGGGCGAGCGGATTGCCGCGCGCCTCGGCGATGATGCGGTCGCGTACGGCACCGTCGAGAGGCGCGTGGATCTGCGACGCGAGGAGCCGGCGGGCGTCCTCGTCGGCCAGGCCGCGAAGCTTCAGTTCAGGCAGGCACGCCAGTTCGTGGCGTTCGCTCGCATCGCGCTCGGCGAAAAGCAGCGCCACGGGTTCGGCCTGGAGCCGGCGCGCGACGAAGGCCAAGGCCTGCGCGGATGCCTGGTCGAGCCAATGCGCGTCGTCGATGACGCACAGCACAGGCTGCTCGGCCGCGGCCTCGGAGAGGAGGTTGAGGACCGCCAAGCCCACGTGGAAGCGGTTGGGCACGCCGTCCGCGGACCGCCCGAACGCCCCGTCGAGTGCCTCGCGTTGCGGCGCGGGCAGCCGTTCCTGCCAGCGCAGAGTCGGCTTGCAGAGCTGGTGGAGTGCGGCGAACGCGAGTTCCGACTCGAATTCGGCGCCGACGGCGCGCAGCACCTTCAGGCCTGGTGCCGCCGGGGCATGCTCGATGAGCGCGGTCTTCCCGATGCCCGGCTCTCCCCGCACCACCAAGGCGCCGCCACGCCGGGACCGGATGCCGTCGAGCAGCCGATCCAACACGTCCGACTCGCTTCGCCGGCCGAGGAGGCCGGGATGTTCGATTCCCGGGCGGGATCCCCGCATCAGAGGGCCCGTTCGGTGCACACGTCGATGTCGACCGGCGTCGCCACCGGCGGTGTGCACGTCCTCTCGCCCCAGGTGCCGGCACTCGCCGGTGTGCCGCGGTGTCGGCCGTCTAGGTGGGTTCTGCCGACGCGAACACGGGCTCCGCCTGCGAGTTTGGTCATGGGACTCCCTCTCGTCTCCCGAATGCGACGCGAGCCGGCGCGTTTTGAGAGTCCCACCGGCCTTGTTGACATGTCAACAAGTAATGGTGATCTCGTTCGCGTGTCGTCGCACGCACACAGAAAGACCTCGCAGACATCCGAGAAAGCCCTGTCTCTCGGTCGTACGCCCGTTTGGAGCAGGTAGCTGTCGAAGAACACCCCAAGCCCGTATACGTGGCCGACAGCGGCCGGACGGCCAGCTGAATGTGCCGCGACGTACCCGCGCCCGCACGCTCCGGCATCCCGTGCCCCCGCGCCGAAACACCCAAGCCCCGGCCACCGGGCCAGGGCCGCCCAGCGCATGTCCAGGAGAACCGATGACGACACTCGCACCTCGCGAACCCCGGACCACGAACCCCGGCCCGCCGCCGCCCTTCGACCCCGAGCTCGCCCCGGCGCTCGCGCCACTGGCGGAAGTCCTGCCGCCGGCGATCCTGCCGTCCATGATCTCCTCCGTGCGTCATTCCATCGCCGGCCAGCGGCCGTCGGACGAAGACCTGGCGCGCGGCGGGGCGATCGAGCTGCAGGAGCGCCGGATCCCGGGGCCGCCCGGCGCACCCGACGTCTCACTGCTGATCTGCCGCCCGCGTACCGTCGTCACCCCCGGACCGGCCGTGTACTTCACCCACGGCGGTGGCATGGTCCTCGGCGACAACCGCAACCTCATCGGGGAGATGCTCGACTGGGTGCAGGAGCTCGAAGTCGTCCTCGTCTCGGTCGAATACCGCCTCGCCCCGGAGCACCCCTACCCGGCCGCGATCGAAGACGTGTACGCGGGACTGGTCTGGGTCGCGGACCACGCGGCCGACATCGACGTCGATCCCGATCGCCTCGTGGTCGCCGGGGCCAGCGCGGGCGGTGGCCTGACCGCGGCCGCCACGCTCCTGGCCCGCGACCGCAACGGCCCACGCCTCGCCGGACAACTCCTCGCCTGCCCGATGCTCGACGACCGCAACGACACACCGTCCGGGGTCCAGATGGCCGGACGCGGCGTCTGGGACCGCACGTCGAACGACACCGGCTGGACCGCGCTGCTCGGGGAGGCGCGCGGCGGCCCCGACGTCTCCCCGTACGCGGCCCCAGCACGTGCGTCGAGCCTGGCCGGTCTGCCGCCGCTGTTCATCGACGTCGGCTCCGCCGAGACGTTCCGCGACGAGGTCGTCGCGTACGCGTCCCGCTTCTGGCTCGCCGGCGGCGACGCTGAGCTGCACGTGTGGCCGGGCGGATTCCATGGCTTCGACGCCATGGTGCCGGGCGCGGCACTGTCCCAAGCCGCCCGCGCGGCCCGGCTGCGCTGGCTGCGCCGGGTTCTGCAGACGTGCTCCGGTCCGGCCGGCTGCCGCTGCCGTCGGGCACCACGCGAAGCCGCTTGAGGGCCTCCGGCTACGATTTCCGAACCAGTGGACACACCCAGAAGATTGGCCTCATGAACGAACCGCGCTGGCTCGACGTGCGTGAGGCGGCTGTCTGGAAGAAGTACCGGGGCCTGCAGCGCCAGCTGCAAAGCGCCCTGGACCGGCAGCTCGCCCGCGACTCCGTGTTGTCCGGAGCCGACTATGCGGTGCTCGTCCCCCTGTCCGAGTCGCCGGGCGACGTCCTACGGGCCCGGGAGCTCCAGGTCGAGCTGGGCTGGGAACGGAGTCGGCTGTCGCATCAGATCAGCCGCATGGAGACGCGCGGCATGGTCGCCCGCGAGCCGTGCGAGGACGACGCACGCGGCTCGATGGTGCGCATGACCGCCCAGGGCCGGGCCGCGATCGAGGCCGCCGCGCCGCAGCACGTCGAGACCGTCCGCCGCTACTTCTTCGACCCGCTCTCCCACGACGAAGTCGAAACGCTGGACGTACTCTTCGACCGGCTCCTCGCCTCACTCTCACGCGACACGGACTGACCGTTCCTCCGTCCGTTCCCTCACATAGCTGATCACGGGCGCAGTGCCCGCACGCGCCGCGCAGCGCCGCACTGGATCGCGCCGTCGGCAGACCCTGCGTAACCCCGCCGCATAGGCGACCGTCACCGACGCGAGTCGGCCGACGCGCTGCGAGTGTCGGCTGTGGCAGACCTACGTGAGGAGTCGGGATGAAGATCACCGTTGTGGGGCGAGGACGTGTCGGAGGCGGCCTGGCCAGTCTGTGGGAAAAGGCCGGCCACGAGGTGACCGGTCTTGGCCGCGACGGCGGTGACGCGGCCGGTGCCGACGTCCTGGTGGTCGCGGTGCCGGGCTCGGCGATCGCCGAAGCGCTGGCGCGGGTGTCCGGGCTGGCCGGACAGGTGACCATCGACGCCTGCAACCTCTACGGACCGCGGGACGACTCCTTCCCCTCGCTGTCCCACCAGGTGAAGTCGATCGTCGGCGGACCGACCGCGAAGTCGTTCTCGACGAACTTCGCCGCGGTGTACGACCAGATCGAGGCCCAGCGCGTTCGCCCGAGCAACCTCTTCGCCGCCGAAGCGGCCGCGCGGGAGACGACCGAACAGTTGATCCGGGACGCCGGCTACGACCCCGTCTTCGTCGGCGACCTCGACCCCGGCGCCCGCCTGCTCGAAGACTGCTCAGCACTCACCCGTGCGCTGGCCGGACAGCTGGGCCCCTTCTTCTACCGCTACGGACGTCCCGGCGAGCTGTGAACCGCCACTGTCCGCCACATATGTCCAAGGAGCAAGCCGCCCCATGACCATCACCGCCGCGATCATCGGCAGCACCGGCTTCGGCCGAAACGGCCCAGAGGCCATTGCCCTGCCCGACCGAGTCGCCGCGTCGAGCAGCGCACTGGTGGCCCCGTGTAGTGCCGCATCGGAGGCGTGATGAGCGACATCCTGGCAGGCAAGGTCGTCGTGGTCACCGGCGCCGCGAGCGGGATCGGCAGGGCCATCGCGGTCGCGGCAGCGCGGCACGGAGCGAAGGGCGTGATCGTCGCCGACCTCACCGAGACCCCGCGCGAGGGCGGCGAGCCCACCGTTGGCGCGATCGAAACGCGGGGCGTCCCGGCGCGGTTCGTCGCCACCGACGTCACCCGCCGCGCCGATGCCGACGCTCTGGTGGACGCCGCGAGCGAGTTCGGCGGAGTCGACGTCATGGTGTGCAACGCCGGAATCACGCTCGGGGCGGACGGAGCGGACGTCGCCGAGGCCGACTACCACCGCTTGATGGCGGTCAACCTCGACGGTGTCCTGTTCGGCGCCCAAGCCGCGGCACGGCAGATGAAGGACCGGGCCACGCCCGGCAGCATCGTGCCGATGGCCAGCATGGGCGGACTGGTCGGCGCCGGATTCACCGTCGCCTACTCGACCAGCAAGGGCGGGGTCATCCTGATGGCCAAGTCCCTCGCCGACGCCCTGGGGCCCGACAGCATCCGGGTCAACGCCGTGTGCCCCGGCACCATCGACACCCATCTCCTGCGGTCCACGCCCGACATCGCGCAAGCCGCGGACGGGTTCCGGCAGCGGACTCCGCTACGGCGCCAGGGGCAGCCGTCCGAGATCGGTGCCGCCGTGGCGTACCTCGGATCGGATCTGTCGAGCTATGTGACCGGAACCGCCCTCGTCGTCGACGGCGGCCTGACCTCGGTGATCTGATACCTGCTCAAGACCTGTGCGAGCCGAACCGGGCGACAGCACCTTCCACGAAGGAATCCCATGAGCGAGAACAATCCGAGCGAGGCCGCCAAGGCGATCGTCCGTCGCAACACCGAGGAGGTACAGAGCAGCGGGGACTTCGCCCTCTTCGACGAACTGTTCGCCGACGACTTCCTCGACCACACACCGCAGCCGGGGCGTACGGCCGACAAGGCGGGCGCACGCCAGCTGTACCAGGTGCTCCGCGAGGCCTTCCCCGACTTCCACGCCGTCATCCACTGGCAGTCCGCCGACGGCGACCTCGTCACCACGTACAAGACGTATCACGGCACCCACAAGGGCGAGTTCTTCGGCATCGCGCCCACCGGCAAGCAGATCAGCTTCGAAACCGTCGACGCCATGAGGGTACGCGACGGGAAGATCACCGAGCACTGGGGCGTCGCGAACCTGTTCTCGCTGATGCAGCAGCTCGGCGCGCTGCCTGCTGCCGTATAGGTGCTCGACCTCCCTGTACGAGAATTCGGCCCGGCAGACCCCCACGGTGGCCGCCGATCGGCGGCCTGCTGTGCGGCCGGGCCGACAACTCAAGCCTGGCCGCGCACCTGACACGAGACAGACCGGTCCCGCCGGCGCGCCCCAGGAAGAACACCCCGACGAGCGAGCAAGCGACCACACCCGTGGCCGACACACGCCCTGGTTGTGGCCACACGCCCTCAAGCACGTGAGATGGAGCGCACGAATGCCCCCCAATGCGCGGATGACCACCACGACGCCATGACCACCATGAACGTCCCCACCAGATTCGACGTCACCCACTGGCCGATCAACGTCGAGCAATACCTCGCACGGACAGAGAAGCCGCTCCACCGAGCCATCCTGAAGAACTACCTCCGGCACCTGCTCCTCGAAGTCTCCGGATACTGGGACCAGATCCTGGGCCCCGAACTCACCGTCGACGCAAGGTGCCGGACAGCACCGCGGTGCGGGTCGCCCTCTGGCGGGCGATGCACGTGCAGGTCGACCCGCCGCCCCACGTGATCGAGGACCAGATCGGACTGCAGCTGGCGGCCCCTGATGAGGGATGGCGGCGCCGCCCGGACATGGACCCGCGCAGCACCAGCGGGTTCCGGGCGGCCATTGTGGCCCGTGCTCGTTTCGTCGAGGACCTGGTTGCCGAGCAGGTCTGCCACAGCGTCGCCCAGTACGTCGTCCTGGGGGCCGGGCTGGACACCTTTGCCCAGCGTAGGCCGGAGATCGCCTCCCGCCTACGGGTGTTCGAGATCGACCAGCCGGGTACCCAAGCCTGGAAGCGCCAACGCCTGATCGATCTCGGCTACAGGATCCCCGACTGGCTGCGACTGGTGCCGGTCGACTTCGAGGCGGGCGGAGACTGGTGGGAGCAGCTGTCCGACGCCGGCTTCGATCCCGGTCGGCAGGCGGTCGTCGTCTGCACCGGCGTCACCATGTACCTCACCAAAGACGCCACCGCAGCGACCCTGCGTTGGCTCGCCGGGCTCGCCCCCGGCTCGACGCTCGCCATGACGTTCATGCTGCCGACCGAACTCATCGATGACGCCGATCGCCCCGCACTCGAGGCGGCCAAGCCACAGGCGCAAGCAGCCGGAACGCCGTTCATCAGCTTCTACACCCCGCAGGAGATGCTGGAACTGGCCCGCAAGGCCGGCTTCAAGGACGCCCAACACGTGTCGGGAACTGTGCTCGCCGAAAGCTACTTCGCCGATCGGACCGACGGCCTTCGCCCGTCAAGCGGAGAGGATCTACTGGTGGCCACTACCTGACGCTCTCCGGCCACCACATGTTCCGAAAATGAAGGTCGGGGACATGGCCGCCAGCACAGGGAGATGGTCGGTCAGTCGGCTCGGAGCCACTACCTGGAAGAGAGCGAACGTCGGCCGATGCGGCATTGGCTTTGCGGGTGAGGAGGCGCCGCGTGCCGCCCTGGTCCAGCTTGTACCGCTCGCGTCCGCTGGCGCGGGACTGTGGAGAACCAGCTCAACGATCGGTGAGCAGCCCGGCGTCGCGGGCGAGGACGGCGGCCTGTACGCGGTTGGCGCAGCCGGTGCGGGTGAGGATCCGGCTGATGTGCGCCTTGACCGTGCCGGCACTCAGATAGAGCTGATCGGCGATCTCCGCATTGGACAGGTCCGTGCCCAGCAGCCGCAGGACATCCTGTTCGGCCGGGGTCAGTTCTTCTGTCCGGCGTAGCGCGGCCTCGGTGTCCCGGCCGGACTTGACGTGCCGTTCCAGCAGCTGCCGGGTGATTCTGGGTGCCAGTACTGGTTCACCTCTGGCGGCGAGTCGCACGGCGGCAGGTCCCTGCCGCGCTGCGCCGAGTTCAAGCGCCCCGGCGTGCACCGAGATCAGGCTCAGCCGGTGGCCCAGGAGATCGTCCATCTCTCCCGCGATCCGGGTCCGTTCCTCCAGCCGGGCCGCCGCAGCGGTAAGCACACGGGCCTGCTCCAGATAGGCGTTGCGTTCCCGCAGCAAGCTGACCAGGGGCCGCCGTCGCCCCAGCAGGGTGCCGGCCAGAGCCGGAAGCAGAAGGAACAGCACCGCCGAGACCGCGTTCTCGGCCAGTTCCGACTGCAGAGCCACGGGCCGAACCAGGGCACGAGCGAAAGTCAGGATGCCGACAGCGGCGCAGGCCACCCCGACGAGTTGCCACACACGCCGCGGCGGTGCGATACGACGGGTGGCGGACAGCACGACCAGCGGCGCCACCGCCAGGGTCCACACGTTGTCATGCACGAACAGCGCAGCGCAACCCAGGACCGCGGCGACCGGCCGACCGCGCCGAGCGGGGACGAGCAGCGCCGCCCACAACGCCTCCACAACAGCGGACGCCGGCCGATGTGGGGGCGCCAGCAGCAACGGCATCAGGCCGACGGCTGCCACCAGGACACAGAGGAGCGTCTCGGTTACGACCGTACGGCGCTCAGCGGCACGCACCGCGAGCCAGCTCTCCATCGCCTCACGGTGCAACCATCGCGGCACACCGGCCGGCGTGTGCCTCAGCCGTACGGACGGGGCGCGACAGCTGCGTGTGTTCGGACGCCTGACTCATGATCTCCCTTGCCCCGCCTCTGGTCTCCCGGGAGAAACGGCAGCCTCGGCGGTCGCCGCCCGGCGGGCCCGGGTGTCATGCGCCCAGCCGGAGACTCAACTCTGCTCGCAACGCGGCCACGTCCACCTGGTCGGCAGCCAGCACCGCGACGACCACGCCACCGGCCCCGGCATCCGCATCCGCATCCGTCACCGACTCGTCGAGCAGCGCAGACAGCAAGTGGACCGTACCGACCGTGGGCGACCCGTGCGCGGCGGCGGACAGCCGCGCCATCTCCATGGCCTGCTCGGCGGCGGCGGACCGCCGCACACCGTCGCTGTCGGGGGGCAGCGGCGGACAGGCTCGCCAAAGCCGACGAGACCAGGGAGAATGCCCAGTCTTCATCGCGCGCGGGCAGCGGCCTCGACGTGGCCAGCATCGGCGCGATATTTGGCGGGGCGAACCGGGCGCGCCTGGAATTCGAAGCCATACTTTCGATGATTGAGCGACGGACAGGTCTTCGCAGTCCAACCACGGACGACAACCACCGAAAGGCGCCCTACCTCGGACAGCACACCTCCCTCAACTTGCTGAGATGGAGTGGACAACGTTGGCGGCCACACTTCTCGGTGCGACGGACGGTCGAGGTACCCCTGCGCAAAGACCGCATACGGCGAACCAGCACCCGCCCCCAGCGCGCGACGCGGAGCCGGTTCTGGAGCACGGAGCCGTCGGGCCACCGTCTCGCCAGCTCGTTCTCGGGGCGCTGACCTGCCCAGCGGGCGTCGCAGGCGGCGCGGCTGATGAGCGCGATCCGGCGCGTGCCGGAAGCGTTCAAAACGGAAGCTGCGTCAGACCGTCGCCGATGACACCCCCGTACGCGAGGCGGGCCTGTTCGGTGCCTTCGGCGGCCACGCCGGCGTCACCGACGGCCGCTACGTATACATGCGCGTGAGCGCGGAGCAGACCAACCAGCCCTTGTACGAGCACACCCTCATGCCCACCCACATGCGCGGCCGCTTCACTCCCGCCGAGCTCAAGAACGCCGAGCTGGTTCCGCCGTTCTCCTTCACCAAGGAGGTACCGCTGGTGAAGGTCCCGGGCCACGCCATGTTCAATCCGTACGCCTTCGGAACCTTGCTCCACGACCTGGAAACCGATCCCGAGCAGCAACACCCGCTCATCGACAATGAGTTGGAGCTGCGCATGGCGTCACTGCTCACCGACCTACTGAGGACGCCGGATGCCCCGCGGGAGCAGTACGTCCGCCTGGGCCTGCCGGAGTCGGGCCCGGTCGCCGAGGCTCATCTGCTCCCCTGGACACAGAGCCCCCAGGCCAAGGCGTCCACCGCTCCTCCACCCCGCCCGGAGGACTTCCCCACCGGCCCTCTCAGCGTCCACGCCCCGCTGCGCGACCTGCTCGCGCACACCGAGGGCGAGCGCATCCTGCGAACGCACTTCACAGCACTCCTGGACGGCCCGTTCGCGAACATGGCAGCGGAGTTGTCCCTGCTCCGGATCGCCGCGTTCGCGGTGGGCCTCATCCCCCCGACCTGCTCCAGGCCATCGCCACCGAACTCGCCGCCGTGGACGTGTAACCCTGCCGGACCTGCGAGGAAGGACACCGTGGAGGAGCACGCCGCGAGCCCCGCGGCGCCGCCGGGCGGGAACGACGTTCGCGAGACGACTCCCTCGGCCCGCCCGAAGTACCACACTCATGTTCAGGACACAAGAGACGGGACACCTGCCCCCTACTGGGAGTGAGACGAACGCAGGGCAGACCTTCCATGGATGACGCCCCTGCTTCCCATCAGTGACTGGTGCTCACGAATACCTCTCACCCCAGGGGCATCCGGGCGGCACACGGCTTACCGACAATAAATTTTGTCTTGACAAAATTCTTTGTCAAAAGGATTCTGGAACGGTGCTGGACGTCGCTGTGATCGAAGAACCCGCCGCGGCCGAGGCGTCTCTGGACCCGATACGGTCCCGGATCCTCGCCGCCCTGGCCGAGCCCGGCTCGGCCGCCATGCTGGCCGTCCGCCTGGGGCTGCCCCGGCAGAAGGTCAACTACCACCTGAAGGAGCTGGAGCGTCACGGGCTGGTCGAGCTCGCCGAGGAGCGGCGCAAGGGCAACGTCACCGAGCGGGTGTACCGCGCCACCGCCGCTTCCTACGTGATCTCCCCCAGCGCCTTGGCCGCCGTCAGCCCGGACCCCGCCCGGTCCCCCGACCAGCTCTCCGCCCACTGGCTGCTGGCGCTGGGAGCCCGGCTGGTACAGGAGGTCGGGACGCTACTGACCGGCGCAGCCCGAGTTCGGCGGCGGGTCGCCACCTTCGGCATCGACGCCGAGGTGCGGTTCGCCTCCGCGGCCGACCGGACGGCCTTCGCCGATGAACTGGCCCAGGCGGTGGCGAACCTCGTCGGCCGCTACCACGATGAGGCCGCCCCAGAAGGCCGGAGCCATCGAGTGATCGTCGGGCTCCACCAGATCCCCTCACCGCAGCCCGGCCCTGACGCGAACACGGCCGGCCCGCAGCACCAGTCCGGCGGAACGCACGAGACCGAACCCGAAGCAGGACAGGACAACGCACCATGACGCACCCGTTCGAGATCCAGCTGGAAACAACCCTGCCGACGAGCCCGGAACAGGTCTGGGAAGCGATCGCCACAGGACCAGGTATCGACTCCTGGTTCATGGGACGCAACGAGGTGGAGCCACGCGAGGGCGGGGCCACGGCCATGGAAACCGGGGGCCACCGGGAAGAGGCGGTGGTCACGGCCTACGAGCCCGGCAAACGCTTCGCGACGCGCACGGCCACCGCCGAGGACGGCCGGTTCATGGCCTTCGAGTACCTGATCGAGGGGCGGGACGGCGGCAGCACCGTGCTCCGCGTCGTCCACAGCGGCCTGCTCGGCGACGACTGGCAGGACGAGTACGACGCCCTGCGCCGCGGCTGGCCCTTCCACCTCCACACGCTCCGCGAATACCTGACGCACTTCCCCGGACGCACCGGCGTTCCCGTCTTCGCCCTGGCGCCGTCCGGCGGGCGATCGGCACTGGAGGTGCGGGCGGCACTCGCCCGAGAGCTGTCGCTGACCAGCCCGACCCCCGTGGGCTCGCAGGCACACGCCGCACCGACCGGCCTGCCGCCACTGGATGGCGAAGTGGTCTGGTCCGACGACGAGCGCATGGAGCTCCGCACCGCCGACGGGATCTACACCTTCCACCACAGCTCCGGCATGGCGCTGATGTTCCACCACCTGTTCGGCCCGGACACGGACGGCGCCGAGGCCGCCTGGCAGCGGTGGCTGACCGGACTCCTCAGCTGACCTCCGCGAGCCGCTCAGGACGCCCGTCCACGCGGCGTGTGCCAGATCCCGGTGGAACCGGAAAAGCTGCCTGATGCGGCGCTCCGGGATACATCGTCACTAGACCTCTGCCGTCTCGAACACGACCGAAGCGGCAGCAAACAACCGAAAAAACGGACACGAGACACCAAGGAAATCTCATGCGTACCCTGATCAGCACCGCCTTCATCTCGCTTGACGGCGTCGTGGAGGGCCCCGGCGGCGAACCGGGCTACCGAAACTCTGGATGGACCTTCAAGGACGTCGAGTTCGTCCCCGAGGCGTTCGAAATGAAGGGGCGGGAGCAGAAGGAATCCAGCGCGATCCTCATGGGCCGGGTCAGCTACGAGGCGTTCAGCCCGGTGTGGCCGGACATGGAGGAATTCACCGACTACAAGACCATGCCGAAGTACGTCGTCTCCACCACTCTCACCGACGACCGCCTTGTCTCGAACTGGGGTGAGACCACCATCCTGCGCTCGCTCGACGAGGTCGCCGCACTGAAGGAAACCGAAGGAGGCCCGGTCATCATCCACGGCAGCGCCTCCCTCAACCACGCCCTGTCCGACGCGGGCCTGATCGACCGATACCACCTGCTCGTCTTCCCGCTGTTGCTCGGCGCCGGCAAGCGCCTGTTCAGCACCACGGACAAGGACACCCAGAAGCTGAAGCTGGTCGAGTACGAGGCGTACTCCAACGGCCTGCAGAAGAACGTCTTCGACGTCGTCCGCTGACAACGGCCTTGGGATTGGTAGGAACATCGGTACAGCCGTTGACGCCGAAAACGATCATGGTTGGCTAGCACAGTGATCGTTCCCAGAGCAGGGGTTCGCTGAAAGATCGCCGGTCACAGGCGGGGGCTGGCTACGGTCCGCCTCATGCCGGTGGAGTTCTTGACTGATGATCAGAGATGTACGGGAAGTTCGCCGAGGAGCCGACAAGGCCTGAGCTGGAGCGGTTGTTCTTCCCTGCCGACGTCTACGGGGACCTGATCGCGCTGCGGCGGACGAAGCACCACCAGTTGGGCTTCGCCCTCCGGATGTGCACCGTCCGCTACGTGGGGCTGTTCCTGGAGGACCCTCTCGTGGTGCCGTGGCCGGTGGTCGAGCACCTGGCCGCGCAGCTCGGCATCGAGGACCCGTCGTGCGTGAAGCGGTACACCGAGCGGTCGGAGACGGCGTACGGGCACGCGTGGGAGATCCGGGACGCCTAGGGCTACCACCCGTACGACGATCCGGAGTGGGGCCGGAAGTTCCGGACGCTCCTGCATGGCCGGGCGTGGACGCACGCGGAGGGGCCGGTGGCGCTGTTCAACCGGGCGGTGGGCCGGCTGCGGCGGAACCGGGTGCTGCCGCCGGGTGTCTCGGTGCTGACCCGGCAGGTCTCCGAGGTTCGTAACGATCGCGGAGAAGCGGCTGCACGCCACCGTGGCCAGGGCGGCCAGACGCACGGACCCGGCGCTGCCGGAGGATCTGGTGGCCACGCTGGTGACGCCGGAGGGCGGGCGGTACTCGGAGCTGGAGCGGCTGCGCCGGCCGCCGACACGGACGACGGGTACCGCGTTCGCGCGGTCGCTGGAGAGGGTCGATGTGATCGGCGCGTTCAGTCCCTGGCCCGGCTGCGGGGCCGGGTGGAGAAGATGCTCCCGGAGATCGACCTGCCGGAGCTGCTGTTCGAGGTGCACGGCTGGACCGGGTTCCTGGACGCGTTCGTGCACCTGGGCGACGGCACGACCCGCATGAAGGACCTGACCACCTCCCTGGTAGCCCTCCTGGTCTCGGAGGCGTGCAACATCGGTATGACCCCTGTCGTCAACCCCGCACATGAGGCGCTGCCCCGGGCCCGGCTGGTGCACGTGGACCAGTTCTACCTGCGCGCCGACACGATCTTCTCTGAACTAAGAGGCCCGACCCGTTGGGCTGTTGGATAGCCTGCGGTCGTGGGAACGGGACCGAACACTGACGGCTGGCTGGAAGACACGCGGACGTCTTATGACACCGTGGCTGCTAGTTATGCGGACCTGACGCGTCACATCCTGGATGAAACGCCTGAGGAGCGTGCTGTCCTGGCGTTGTTCGCCGACCTGGTGCGTGCCCAGGGCGGGGGGCCAGTTGCTGACGTGGGATGCGGGACGGGGAGGATCACGGCTCACCTGCATCAGCTGGGCTTGGACGCGTTCGGGATCGACCTGTCGCCCGGGATGATCGAGGTGGCCAGGCGTGATCACCCTGGTCTCCGGTTCGATCTCGGCTCCATGACGGACCTCGCCCTCGCCGACGCCTCGATGACTGGGCTGGTCGCCTGGTATTCGCTGATCCATGTCCCCGACGACGAGCTCAGCTCGGTCTTCGCGCACTTCCAGCGCGTGCTTCGGCCTGGTGGACCGCTGCTACTCAGCTTCCACGTCGGTGATGAGTCGCAGTTGAAGACCGAGGGCTATGGCGGGCACCCGATGAACGTTTACGTCCATCTGCGGCAGCACGGCCAGCTGATTGCATGGCTCAACAATGCTGGCTTCGCCGTCGAGTCGCATAGAACACTCACCTCGGCCGAGAGCAAGCTCGGGGGGATGATTCTCGCGCGCCGCCAGGCTGCTGTCCTAGAAGAGTGAGTTGATCGCTGAGGAAAACTGCAGGTCACTCGCGCCGCCTCATGTAACCGGCTCCGCCAGGGCACTCGGAGCGTGACGTCAGTCTTTGGCTCCGTCGAGGCTGACCGTGGGGCCCTCGACGTCGCCGAGCCATTCTCTGAACTACGAGGGTTCGGTGGCTCGGGTGGCGATCTGGCTGAAGATGGGCAGGCCGAGGTGGACCACGGTGGATCGGCGGGCGACTTCGGCGTCGAGCTGGGTGAGTTTGTCCTCGGCGGCGGCGAGGCTGACACTGAGCCCGTCGACTTCGCCGAGCCAGCCTTCGCGTTCGGCCTCGGTGATCCGGGCGGTGAGGTTGATCCGGATCTCGTCGAGGCGGGGTCGCTCGCGCGGGTGGACGCGGAGCATCGCGCATCGGATGCAGGCTTCTTTGAACAACGAGTTGATCTCTGCTGGGGGACGTCGGGCGCACCCATCAGCTGTTTGGCTTCACATGTTCCCGATCTTGAGCGCTCGTGCCCGTTCACCCCTGTTCTCTGGGCGGATTCGATCGGCGAGACAGTGCCGGTGGGAGACGACGGTGTGGCTTCCCGGTCCGTCGTTGCTGCGCACGTCCAGGACCAGGGCGTCTCCGCCGTGGCTCACCGTGACCCGTTCACCACAGAAGTCGCAGGGCCAGTCAAAGGACTCCAGATCGGCGGGGCGGATGCTGAGCCGCACGGATACCGGTGGGTGCCACCGGTGGATCTGCTCGATGACTGCATCGATCTGCGAGCCAACGGGCGGAAAGCGCGCGAGTAGCTCGTCATGGCTGCCCATGGTCCGGGAGAACTGCTGGATCATGTCGACTGAGGCTGACAGGCCCGCGTCCTCGTAGCCGACGATTTCAACGAGCACGCCCCACGGGTGGTGACTGAGCACCTTGGCGCGAACCGGCTGACCGGGCATAAGCGCCAGGCTCTTCGTCTCGAATCGTTCCATCAACCGCTCCTCTTCGACCTGGAAATCTTGCCTGTGCCCCTGTGAAGCAGCGTCGTTCAATCCTGGCTCAGTCGGCATCGCCGACGGCTGTCCGAGCCGTGCTCATGGCCACGATGTCGATGGCAACTCGCAGGGGTGTCTCTGCCCTGCCGAGCAGGGCCTGCGTAATCGCGATCGCCTGGATGGTGCTCGCACCGCGCTCGGCCAGCAAGGTTTGGACGGCCTCCATCCCTGCGGCCGCGAGCACAGGCCGGCACTCCTCAACCAGCGCGGTCCAACGGGCAGCTTCTTCGTGCGGCAACCCGACGACACCGTCGAACATGACCAATCCTCCCTGGCGCTGCGTAGCCGATCTGACAGTGGACGTGACAGTCGAGGTCTTGCCGGGACGGATGCGTTGTACTCACGTGTCGCCGGAGCTGATTGCCGTGCTCAGAGGCAGCAAGGCGTCATCGTATTGGCGGCGGTCGAACTGGAACGGGCCGAACGCGGTGTAGTCGCGCGTTGCGCGATGGGGCTGCTCGAAGGAGTCCCAAGTCACGAGGTCCGTCGTCACGGTGATGCGGGCCAGGAACGGCTGGCATCCCCACTCATCGCATTCGCAGCCGAGTAACGGCGTCTTCGGTTCGACGGCAGCGCCGCAAACAGCGTGTTGAACCACTCATCCGGGATCGAGCGCGGGATCCGGCGCGGAACACTTGGCCGGTAGCGGCCTACCCGCTCCGGAGCCCAGGTGTCCATCGGGTTGTGGTGCGCGTGCACCCAGTCCGGAGCGTCGGGCCAGGTCCAGCGGGAACGGGTTGAGCAGCGGTCCGGTTCCGGCGTCACGGTGCATGTCGTAGAACCGGCGCAGCACCGTCTCGCTGTGGACGACGGTCGACGGGGCATAGCCCGACCCCGGCATCGGCTTCCCCGTCACCGGATTCGGAGCGCCCACGGACCGACTCGGCCGACGCTTGGCCGAGGCCGCCCTCGGCTTGGCCGTCAGCTGAATCCAGCAGCTGAAGTCCCGCGCGTCCACGCGCGTCGCCCGATCCCACGGCACGTCGACCGCCAGCAGGAACCGCCACCACCACAGCAAGTCCATGCCGTAGGAGCGAACCGTCGCCGCCGCCTTCCCGGCTGCCAGCAGCTCCTGGAAGAAGACTGCGACCGGCTCCACTGCGACACCGTCGCCGTCGACAAGCCGGTAGGGCTCGTACCGCTCGCCGGTCTCCACGAGTCGACCCAGCCGTGGAACCGCCAGTCTCGATAGGTCCCGCTCGGGAACACGATCGTCCGTCACGATCGCAGACCGTACTGCGCGAGAACGGAACTTGTGCCCTGAACTGCACAATCCCCGTGCTTCGTTCAGTCAACGGGGCGTGCTCGTGGACACACTCGCTGCCGAATGACCGGCCGCAGGTGCCGAGGGAGAACTTGCGGCGCTCGAAGTGGCCCAGGAACGCCGAGTAGCCGGTACGGCTCCCACGCGTCACCGGTCTCGATCAGGGCCCCGACTTCGGGCAGCACGAGACCCCTCAGATCCCTGCTGGGCGCCTCCGCGTGCGTCATGCCGGAAGCTAGCAGACAAGCCTCTGACCTGCGAAAACTCTGCTTTTAGTTCAGTTGACATGTCGCCGCGGCGAACGCGAAGCTGATCGAGGCCCAGGGGCAGGTGCCGATCGTGCGGTACTGGGGCGACGGGCTGCGGTTCGTCGTCCTCGTCCGCACCATCAACGCCGTCCCGCCCCCGAAGTACTTCGGGTTCAAGCGCGGCATCACCTGGCTCAACGCCGTCAACGACCAGGTTGCCGGGATCGGGCAGAGGGTTGTGCCCGGCACCCCGCGCGACTCTCTCCACATCCTGGACGCCCTGCTGAACCTCGACGGCGGGGTGAAGCCGGAGACGGTGGCCACCGACAACGCCTCGTACAGCGATATCGTGTTCGGCATCTTCCGCTTCCTGGGCTACAACTTCAGCACCCGGTTCGAGGACCTGGACGACCAACGGTTCTGGCGCGCGTCCCTGCCCGGCGTCGAGAGAGGCACGTACGGGCCTCTGGAGCCGCCGGCCCGCAACCGGTTCAACCTGAACAAGGTGATCACGCACTGGCCGGACATGCTGCGAGTCGCCGGCTCCCTGGTCACCAACCAGGTCCGCGCCTACGACCTGCTGCGAATGTTCGGCCGAGAAGGCCACCCGACCCCGCTGGGGCAGGCGTTCGCCGAGTACGGACGGATCGCCAAGACCGAGCACCTGCTGCGGTTCGTCGACCCGGTCGACGACACCTACCGCCGGCAGATGAACCCTCAGCTCGCCGTGCAGGAGTCCCGGCACAAGCTGGCCCGCGACGTGTGCCACGGCAAGCGCGGCACCATCCACCAGGCGTACCGCGACGGGACGGAGGACCAGCTCGGCTCACTCGGCCTGGTCCTCAACGCCGTCGCCCTCTGGACCACCCGGTACATCGACGCCGCCATCGCCCAGCTGCGCGCCGAGAGCCACGAGATCCGGGACGAGGACATCGCCCGGCTCTCCCCGCTCAAGCACCGCAACCTCAACGTGCTCGGCCGCTACAGCTTCACCGCCTCCACCCCGGCAGGTGGCGGCCTGCGACCGTTGCGCGACCCGGACGCGGCCGGGCTCGACGAGGACGACGACGAGTAGGCAGGCCTGGCATCTCTCCCCGGAAACCGGATCGTTGTCCGGGGTGAGGTGCCGGGCCGGGGAGGGACGGCGAGCGTGAGCACATTCAATGTGAGAGTTGACTCTCACATAACGTGAGAGGAAGCTCTCACGTTATGGATTCCGGGAATCAGCTGGGCGATATCGAGATCACCGATCCGCAGGCGATGCGGGCGTTGGCACATCCGGTGAGACTGGCGATCCTCGACCGCCTCCAACGGCACGGGCCTGCGACGGCCACGCAACTCGCGCCCGATGTGGGAGCAACTCCCTCGGTGACCAGTTGGCATCTGCGGCACCTGGCAGGTTTCGGACTGGTCCGGGATGCCGAGGCCGGGGCGGACCGTCGGCAACGGCGGTGGGAGGCGGCAGCGCGTGGATTCCGATTCGAGGCACGGCAGGATGAGGAGGGCAGGTCGGCTGCGCGGGCGCTGTCCCGGGAAATGTTTGTGCGCTATGGAGATCTACCGAGCAGGTGGGTGGCCGAAGTCGAGCCCAACCTGAACCCGTTGTGGCAGGGGGCTGCTGGTCTGGCCAACACCCGTGTGGTCGTTTCGGCGGAGGAACTTGCGGCGATTCAGGACGGGATCGAGCGGGTGCTTGCGCCTTACGTGACACGCGAACCTGCCGAGCGTCCGGTCGGCAGCCGCGGCGTCCGACTGATGCGTTATGTCCTACCGGAGCAAGACGAAGAGCAGGCTGGCGGGACCCTGTGAGCGCCCCGGAGGTGGGCGGCCCGATACCTCTGTGGCGTGACCGGCGCTTCCGCCGGTTCTGGGCGGGGCAGTCGATTTCGGAGTGCGGCGACCGGATCACCGAACTGGCGCTGCCGCTGATCGCCGTAACAGCGCTGAGTGCCTCGGCCAACCAGGTGGCGTGGCTGACCGCGCTCATCTGGACTCCGAATCTGCTCGCGATCATTTTGGGGGCTTGGGTTGACCGTCGGGTTCACAAACGCCGCCTGATGGTTCTCGCTGATCTGGTGCGCGGTGCGGTGATACTCAGCCTCCCCGTGGCATACCTGCTCGATGTGGTGAGCCTCGGTCAGTTGTATGCCGTGGCGTTGTTGACCGGCACCGCGGCGGTGCTCTTCAACACCGCCTATCCGCCCTTTTTCGTTCACCTCGTGCCCCGCTCGTCCTACGTCGAAGCGAACAGCAAGCTCAGTGCCAGTCGGTCGGTGTCGCACGTGGTCGGCCCGGCGGTCGGCGGCGCTCTCGTTCAAGCGTTGACCGCGCCCGTCGCTGTCGTTGTCGATGCCTTGTCGTATATGGCGTCCGCGGTCCTGATAGGGCGGATCCCGCTCGGTGAATCGCCCACTGGCATCGACGAAGCAGCGGCTCCATCACTGCTACGACGCGCCCGGGAGGGGATGGCCTTCGTCTGGCGGCACCCGGTACTGCGTGCCGGGCTCTGCTGCGCGGTCACTGTCAACTTTTTCACCTTTGTCGCAGGAAGCGGGCTGATGGTGTTGTTCGCCAGCCGCGTCCTGGGGCTGTCAGCCGGAGTTATCGGACTGACTCTGGGCGTCGGTTCAACCGGCGCTCTCCTCGGTGCCATCCTTGCTCCGAGAATCTCGCGACGTATCGGTGTGGGTCGCAGCATCGTTGTGGGAGCCGTGCTGTTTCCGGCACCCATCGCGATTACAGCCGGCGCGGGAGGCCCGCTCTGGGCCCGCGCCGGAGTACTGGCCGCGGCGGAATTCCTCTCCGGACTCGGCGTCATGCTCTTCGACGTCAACCTCAACTCCTTGCAGACCAGCGTCATCCCTGATGGCGTGCGCAGTCGCGTGGCGGGCGCGTTCAGCACCGTCAACTACGGCATACGTCCCATCGGGGCCATCGTTGGCGGCCTGCTCGCCACTGCCTTCGGCTTGCGGGCAACACTGCTCATTGGCGCCGCAGGGGGAATGCTGTCACTGCTCTGGCTACTGGCTTCGCCGATCCCCTGCATCCGCTCCCTGGCTCAGGATGACGTGGCCACTCCATGCGGCGATGCCGATCCGGATAATCGCCCGACGCCTTGCTGACCCCGTGAATAATTCGGCTGGCGAGCGTGGGCAGACCGTCTCACAAACGAACATCTGTGAGAGCTCTGCGAGAGCCCCGGGAGCGATCACGTTTCCGCAGGTCGTTGTTCGCAAAAGCGCTCTCGAGACTGACGTGTTGTGCGAGGCACTTCCGAGAGGCTTCCGCCATGGATCTCACGCTCGATCAGGCCGCATTGGCGGTAGAACGTCAAAACTGCCCGAACTGTGACGCACCCGCCGGCAGCGCCTGCCGCACCCGCGGCGGGAAGACCGCCGCGAAGTACCACACCCCCCGCTTCGTCCTCGTTCCCGCCCTCCGCGAGGAACTGGAGATCCCCGCCCCCGCCGACCGCGCCCCCGGCCGCGCGTGGAGGCAGGGCCCCGCGCTCGCCGTCGTGCCCGCGCCCCGCACCGAGCGGCCGGTACGGATCGGGTACGCGAGGACGTCGACCGCGCGGCAGCAGCTGGCGAGTCAGCTCGAAACCCTTCACCGGGCGAAGTGCCACAAGGGCTTCAAGGAGCAGATCAGCACCCGCGTGAAGGTGCGGCCCGAGCTGGAGGCGGCGCTCGCGCTGGCCCGGCAGTTCAAGACGGCCGCCCCGGAGACGCCGGTCATCTTCACCGTCCACGAGCTCAAGCGGCTCGCGCGCAACGCGGCCGAGCTGATGACGCTGTCCGCCGAGCTCCAGGGCGGCGGCATCCAGCTCGAACTCCTCACCGGCCCCCTCACCGGCATCTACGACCCCAACGGCATGGGCGCCATGTTCTTCGCCGTGCTCGCGGTCGTCGGGCAGATCGAGCGCAACTACATCCGGGAGAAGACCATCGAAGGGCAGGTCGTCGCCGCATCCAGGGCACCACGGCGGACGGCCGAGGGTCATCGACGACGACATGCTCACCTTCACCGTCGCGCTCAAGGACAAGGGCGTCCCCGTCCCCGACATCGCGAAGAAGCTGGTCGTCAAGACCGGGAAGAGCGCGGGCAAGCACCCCTCGGTCGCCTCGCTCTACCGAGCGCTCGCAGAAGCCGAGGCCGCCGCGGTGGACGACGGTCTGCCGCTGCGACCCAAGCCCGTCCGCATCCGCCGACCCGGTGAGCCGCTCACCCCCGAGGAGATCGATCTCTGCGCGCGCCTCCAGGCCCAGCCTCACCCGAACGCGGAGATCCGCAGCTAGACCCCGTGATCAATCTCAGCGCCGACGGCTGTACCGATGTTCCTACCAAGGCCGGACAAGGCTTTGACTCTCGCCCTGCCGTCGCCTCCTCCTACGCGACACTCACGAGACACTGGCGGTGGCACCGTGGCGACCAGTACACCGCATCGCTGCGGTGATCCGCCCCGGCCAGCGGAGGGCAGATCGACGCTCGGCACCTCCCGCTCGAAGGCGTCCACTTCGAAGACGACCCCGCGGGCGTCGGCCCGCCCCTCCTCGTCCGAGAACCAGATCAGCCGGTCGCAGGCAACCAGGCGTTCCCGGCCGAGCAGGACGAGGTACAGGCCGCTGTGCCGGCCGGCCTGTTCGCTGAGCGGCTCAAAGCCCGTATCCATTCGCTGACCTGGTGCTTTCCCGGACGTTGTACGTTTGCATGGTCCTGAAGGAGGTGCCAGTGGGGCTCGCTCTCGTCTGCTGTGGGCGAATGCTCTGCCGACGCCCGGGTGAGACGCGCGCCGCCCCGACCTGTCCAGGCAAGAGAATTGTGTCGGCACCTCCGTCGCGAAGCCTCTGCACGACCTCGTCGACCACGACCTGGTCATCTCCGGTCATTGGCCTTTCCTCTGCAGCCATGCCTCGGCCTGGCGGCACGTATCGAGCTCGGGTCGGTCGACACGGGTGCGTCCCTTGACGGGGGCCCCGAAGATGCCGATGGCCTCGCCGATCGCGGCGAGTGCCTCTTCGGTCCTCTGCTCGGTGCCCAGGTCGACGGCGAGGTTCTTGAGGGCGGCCCCCAGCTTGGGCAGCAGGTCGGGTTGCGCGTCCACCAACTGCCGGTACTGCCGGACCGCCTCCTGCCCGACGGTGATGGCGTCAGAGGTCCTGCCGAGTTCCGCGAGCAGGAACGCGTAATTGGCCAGGGACTGGGCGAAGCTCGGCCCGTGGGTGGCGGGCTCCGCTGCCGCAAGTACTTCACCGGCGAGCGGCCGTTCCACGCGCTGCGCGCACGCGGGTTCGGCAAGGGCGAGACCCACTATCAGGAGTTGTCCCGCGAAGAGCTGTTCGCGACGCTGGACCGCCAGGCATTCTTCGTCGCCGGTGAGACCGGCCGTCACTTCACCGCGCCGGTATGGATCAGCGAGTTCGGCATCGGTAGTGACGAGACGAATCCGCAGGCCCGCGCATGGTTCGGTAACTTCGTGGACTATTTGATCGACCGGGACGCCGACTTCGCCTACTGGCCGCTGGTCGGATGGACCGGACACGGTACCTGGTCGATCCTGAACTACGACGCGCAGGGTCGCCGGTCGGGGATTCTCGACGGCAGTGACTGGCGCGCGGCCCACTGGAGCCGTCTCGTCGACGCGCCACAGAAGAACGGCCCGGTCGCGGTCGCCGATACGTGGGACATGCTCAACCTCGATCACGCAGACGCGGTCCAGTCAGTCCGGTCGCGGGCCCTGGGAGACTGGGATCCGGGAGCCCGTAAGGGAGTGTGCCCCGACGGCCAGCGCCTTTCCGGTCTGGCCCACAGGGATGGTCGGGGTCTGTGCACCGACGCCGGAGCTTCCCTGACCGTTCCTGCCGGTGCGCAGCCCACCGTGGTGCGCGACGAACGCCATGTCCAGCAAGGCGACTGGGCCGGTGGTTACACCAAGTACCAGTGCGGAGTGGACCAGTTCATATCCGGGTACAGCCTGCGAGGCCAGGAGGTATCGGCGGTCCTGTGCACTCCCGCGGGCCGCACGCTCGGCATGAGCGGTCGGACCGTCTGGTTCGACCGTGGAGACAACCGTCCTGCCGGGGAGCCGGGTGGCGAGTTCGCCCTGGGCAACTTCAAGGGCCAGTGCCGCACCGATGAATATGTGGCGGGTGTCGCCTTCACCGGCGCCTGGGCCAAGGGGAAGACCCCGGACGCCCTTCTGTGCCGGAAGCTTGAAGGCTGATGCCCGCGATCGGAGAGTACCGACGGCGGCCTCCGGACGGTCCGCTCGGCTGAGCACTGCCGTTCCGCGCATGGATGGCTGAGCAGGCCGCGGGTGTGCGAAGCACGAGCACCGCGGGTGCGCGTGGCGGGGTCACCCCTCCTGAAGGGATGGCCTCGCCATTCCGGCGTTCGGGCGCCCTCATCGCGAGCCTCACTGACGCGGCGGCGCAGGTTGTCAGGGGGGATGGGGTCGAGCACCTGATGTCTTCGGGCTCGGAGAAGCCCCGGAGGGAGCCGGTCAGCGGAACGAGCGCCGCCTGGAGGAGGCGTAGCCGAAGGCCAGTTTCGGCGCGGGAGAGTGTCCTGCAGCCAACTCCCTTCGTATTCAAGGCACAATCCCCAGCGAAATACCTCGCCGCCTTCCGCAGGATCTCGCGCTCCTCGGTCAACTCGCGGACGCTCTTGCGCAGGGTCGCATACTCCGCCACCACCGGCATGGGCGGTTCCGCCGGCACCTCTGCCTGGCATACCCGGGGCCGCTTCTCTCCGGCCGCACCCAGTTCCGCAGCGTCTCCGGTTTGACTCCGGGGCCCGCCAATGCAGCGGCCGGCCTGAACCCCGGGGCGGTCCACTACCACTTCGGTTCCCGCGAGGGCCTGGTGTCCGCACTCTTTCGACGAGAGCTCGGCCCGCTACGGACACAGCGGGGGGAGCACCTGGCTGGTCACCCGGACAGCGACTCCGAGGTCCACGACATGGTGGCGGCCCTGGTCGAGCCATTCGCCGGCCTCGTCCGTACCCGCGACGGCCGCATGCTCTGCCACCTCCTGGCACGTACGGCCCTGCCCGCAGGCCAACTACCCAACGTGTCAACCCTCTTCACGCCGGCCCCCTTCGAAGTACGGATCGGGCGCGCACTGCCCGACCTGTCGCCCCAGGAAGTCACCGAACGCTGCCGGCCGGCCTTCAGCCTGGTGATGGAGACCTACGGACGCCCTCTGGCCAAGCTGCCCACGGAGTCCGCCGCGTTCCCGTCCACGAAGACGGTCATTGCGTTCGTCGCCGCCGGACTGACCGCGCCCAGCGCCGTGCGGACCAAAGCCCCAGCAGACGAAGCATGACGTGCGGGAGTTCCGCAACGGCCCACCCTGGGTCGTACGGAACTTCCGCGCGCAGGCGGGGAGAGATGGCGCCCGCGTCGCGGCTGTTTGTTCGTGGACGGCCGGAAGTCGGCTGTCCGCAAGCAGGGAGACTCATTGCCCGCAGCCGTGCCAGCAGCGCCGTCGTCGGTCCACTCCTGTCCTGCGGTGACGACACCACCGGACAGGCTGAGCACCTGCTCAGCCAGCGCATGAAGCCGGCGATGTCGGAGCTTTCGGCCGTCGAGCGGCTGGGGGACCACAGCAGGTCGGTATCGGTGCTCATCAGCGCCTCCAGGGGCAGGTCGTGCGGGTGGGGACCGGTGCGCGGAGGCCGGCCGGGGAAAGCGCCTACGAGACACAGCGGCATATCTGCAACAGGCGGTGCTCGGCGGCACACGGCTCCCTCCTGCCCGGCGCGGGGGGAGGGAGAGTGAGCAAGGCCGTCGCCGGTCAGGCGGGCATGTCGGACGAGGCTTGGCCGAGCTGGCGGACGAACTCCTCCGCCCGGGGCCATGCGCCGTAGCCGGAGGCAGGGTTGAGGTGTCCGACCGGGCCGAGGTCCACGAGGCGGCTCCCCCATGCCCTGGCGAGATCAGCGACGCGATCGGCAGCGGCCAGGGGGTCGTTCGTGCTCGCCGCGACGATGCTGGGGAAGGGCAGGCGTGTCCGCGGCGTCGGCGTCCAGCCGTTTTCGCGCAGGGCTTCCAGGGTGGGGTAGCCCTCCGGCAGCGGCGTATCGAAGTCCGGCGGCGCCGCCAGCAGTGCGCCCTCGACGGGACGCCGGTGTCGTCGCGCCCAGTGCACGGTGGTCATCACCCCGGCACTGTGAGCAACCAGTACGACGGGTCCGGAGATGTCCGACAGCACCTCGTCCAGTGCGGCGACCTGGGCATCGCGGCTCAGCCTGTCCTTCTCCAGCGGGGGAACGGTTCGGGCGTCGGCGATCTTGTTGGCGAGGACGGTCTGCCAGTGGTCCAGCACATGATCGCGCAGTCCGGGGACGATGACGACCGTCGGCTGTGCGCTGAGACTCATGACTGCAACTCCGGGGTCTTGAGCGCCGGGCCGGGGAGCAGTCCCAGGCGGCGCAGGTCATTTTCGTAGGAGAACTTGCCGATGGTGAAGGCCACGCTGCCCGCGAGCGCGACGAGCGGGATCAACTGCAGTGCGCCGAGCAGGCCCAGGTGGTCCGCGAGCATGCCCGTCACCGCGGGCCCGGGGGCCAGCCCGAGCAGGCTGTTGGCCAGAGTGAGGGTGGCGAAAGCCGTCGCCGCGATGGCGGCGGGGGTCAGATTGGCCACCATGGCGGCCGCCGGACCGGCGGTGCCACCGGCCACCAGGGTCCCGGCCGCGATCAATACAAGCTGCAGCGGGCCGGCCGGCAGGTGGAATCCCGCCATCAGCAGCACGAACGACCCGAGAGCGCACACGATCGCTACGATCCACTTCCGGGCCGCGGCCTTCCGGCTGAGGCGGTCCGCGACGATCCCGCAGAGGATCATGCCAATGCCACTGATCAGCGCGAAGACCCCGGCGGCCAGGCCGGCCTTCGCAGGAGGCATGTCGTAGTAACGGTTGAGGAAACTGGGTATCCACGCGAGCAGGGCCATCGCGATGAACATCTGCAGCCCGCTGCCGATGTAGGCACAGACCACCGAGACCGAGGAGAACAGCTGCGGCAACTGGGTCCGGACGGGGGCGCGTTCGCCGGACACGGCGCTGTTACGGATGGACGCCGGGCCCAGCCTCTTCTCGGTGACCACGAGGCCGTAGACCGCGGCCAGGACCAGTCCGAGGATTCCCATCGCACCGAACGCCCAGCGCCAGCCATGCTCCTGGGCGATCACACCGCCGACCGACACGCCCAGCACGGATCCGAACGACCCCCCCGCCATGAAGGCTCCCGAGAGCGTGGCCCGCAAACCGATGGGGAACACGCTGAGGACCACCGCGATGCCGACGCTCCCGTAGGCCGCCTCTCCGACGCCCACCATGAACCGGCCCAGGAACATCTGGCCGTAGCTTGCGGAAATGGCGCAGCCCAGGGTCGCCAGGCTCCACGCCGTCGCGGCGATGACCAGGATTCTGACCCGGCCCCAGCGGTCCGCCAGAAGCGACAGGGGGAAGGTGAGCACTCCGACCATCAGGGCCACGATGCCACTGAGAGAGCCCAACTCGGCATCGGAGAGCAGCCATTCCGCTTTCAGCAGGGGAAAGACCGCGTTGAGGACCTGTCGCGACATGTAGTCGGACAGCAGAAGCCCAAAACCGAGGGCGAACACCAGCCAGGCATAGCTACGGGATACAGCCGGTGCGGCGGGAGACGTCCCCGGCACCGTTGCGCCGGCAGTGTGCAGTCCCATGGGCATCACCTTTTCGTCTCTGGTCGGGGCTCAGAAAGGTCTGTCGCCGACAATCCCCGCGCGCTCCATCTTGCGGACGGCGGGCCAGTAGTCCTGGACGGCGTAATGCTGGGTGGAGCGGTTGTCCCAGATGGCGACACTGTTCTTCTGCCAGCGCCAGCGCACCTGGTACTCGGGGACGGCCGCCTGGCTGATCAGGTAGTTCAGGAGACTGCCCGCTCCGGGCGCGTAGTCCTGGCCGAACCGCACGTTCTCAGGCGTGTGGTAATTGACGAAGTGCGTGGTGAAGGCATTGACGAAGAGAATCTGCTCGCCGGTCTCCGGGTGAGCACGCACCACCGGATGCTCCGGGTCCGGGAAGCGGGCCTTCAGCTCGTGACGTTGCTCCGTCGGCATCACAGCGCCGAAGGTCGCCTCGATGCTGTGCCGTGCGCGCAGGCCCGCGATCTGCGTCTTGATGTGCTCCGGCAGCCTGCGATAGGCCTCAGCCATGTTGACCCAGATCGTGTCACCACCGACCTCTGGTGTTTCCACGCAGCGCAGCACGGCGCCCATGGGCGGGCACGCGCGCCAGGTTGCGTCGCAGTGCAGCGCGTTCTCGTAGTGCTCGGGTTTGCTGTCCAGATCCTTGTAGATGCGGACCAGCCCTGGGTGGTCGGGGTCGCTGCCGACCACCGGATGGTCCTCCAGCGGGCCGAAGCGCCCGGCGAAGGCGATGTGTTCGGCGCGCGTGATGTCCTGATCACGCAGGAACAGGACCTTGTACTCCAGTAGCAACGCCTTGATCTCGGAGAACAGGTCGCCGTCGCGCGCGGCGTCGCCGAGGTTCACACCGGACAGTTCGGCGCCGATGGTGCAGGTCAGCGGCTCAACCTTGATCGAGGTACGGAGGACGCCCGGACGCACCAGGGCGGGCGTGCCTTCCTTCGGGCGGACGGTCTGGGGCATTGCTCACTCCTGGGGGTCACGTGCGGGGCACGGCGAGCTCAGAGGACGAAGACGGAAGATCCCGTGGTCCGTCCCGCTTCCAGGTCACGATGGGCCTGTACCGCGTCCTGAAGGGCGTAGCGCTGGTTGATCTCGATCTTGATGCGACCTGCCGCGACGTGCCCGAACAGCTCCCCCGCCAGCGCGTCCCGCTCCGCCGGTTCGGCGATGTAGTCGGCCAGCGCGGGGCGGGTCACGAACAGCGAGCCATGGATGGCCAGTTGCATGGCGTCGAGCGGCGGGACTCCGGAGGCCGTGCCGAAACACACCAGCAGGCCGCGGCGTTGCAGCGAGGCCATGGATCCGGCGACGGTGTCCTTGCCGATACTGTCGAAGACGACCGGGACGCCCTTGCCATCGGTCAGTTCACGCACCCGCTCGGCCACGTTCTCGCGCCGGTAGTAGACGATGTGCTCGCAGCCGTGGGCGCGGGCGACCTCGGCCTTCTCCTCGCTGGAGACCGTGCCGATCACCGTGATGCCGAGCAGCTTCGCCCACTGGGAGACGATCAGACCGACGCCGCCGGCCGCCGCGTGGAGCAGCACGGTATCGCCGGAATTCAGCGGGTGGATCCGGCGCAGCAGGTATGCCGCGGTGAGTCCGCGCATGGTCATCGCTGCGGCGGTCTCGCAGCCGATCTCGTCCGGCAGCTTGATCAGTGAATCCGCCGGCATGACCCGCTCCGTGCTGTAGGCACCCAGCGGACTGCCGGTGTAGGTCACACGGTCGCCCTCGGCGACATGCGGCACACCCTCGCCCACGGCCTCGATCACACCCGAGGCCTCCACGCCGAGCCCCGCAGGCAGCGGAGCCGGGTACAAGCCGGTGCGGAAGTAGGTATCGGCGAAGTTGAGTCCGACGGCGACGTGCCGGATCCGTACCTCGCCCGGACCCGGGTCGCCGACGACGACCTGTTCCCACCGCATGACCTCAGGGCCACCGGCTTCATGGAATCGAATGGCGTGTGCCATGACGTGCTCCGTTTGCTCGTGTGTGGGGGCTGTGTGGGGCGGCGGCGGGGCGGGAACCCTGGCCGCCGCCAGGAGGATCGAATCAGCTCTTGAGGTCGCGCAGCATGGAACCGCGCCGGCCGGGGCGGCGGTTGGGCACCATGCCGAGCCGGTCCAGGGTCTCGTCGGCGTCCGAGTACCAATCGCCGATCCTGTAGATCTTCTTCGCCTCCTGTCCGGTGGCGATCTCACGCCCGAGCGCATGGGCGATCTTGACCATCTGCTCGACCTGCTCCACGGAGGACATCCGCTCGCCCTTGTGCCGCCACAGGTTGTCCTCGTTGCCCACCCGCACGTGCGTGCCGAGGGCGATGCCGATCGCGTTCATCGGCGCCACCGCGCGCATGGATGCCTCGATGGTGAGCACGGCGCCGTCCGGGACACGGCGGATGAACTCGATCAGGTCGGCCGGGTGCCGGCCGGCGAACCCGCCGCCGATGGCAACGTAGTTGAGCACCAGCGGCCCGCTGTAGATGCCCTTGCGGATCAGCCGCTCCACGGTCTCCAGCTGTGCCATGTTGGCGAGTTGGAAGTGCGGCTGGATGCCGTTGGCACGGAGCCGCGTGAGGTGCTCGAGGTAGAAGTCCGGCCCGGCCTCGACCACCATGTCCCGATAAGCCTTGTAGTAGCCGGGCTTGGCGATCGAGGTGCCCTCGATGTCCTCGTCGTCGAAAAGCTCGACGATGTTCATCTGGTTGGTATTGATCGCGATCGTCACCTGGTCAGGCCTGGGAGTGATCTCGGCCAGCATGTGGCGAGTGTCGTAGCTGAGCCACTTGGCGTCGCCGCCCTCGTCCTCGGGGGCGAAGGAGATCGACCCGCCGATCTGCAGGACCATGTCCGGCACGGCCTCGCGCAGGCGGGCCATCAGTTCGTTGAACATGGAGATGCGCTTGGATCCGTGGCCGTCCAGCTCACGCACGTGGATGTGCAGCACCGTGGCGCCGGCGTTGTAGCAGTCGACGGCCGCCTGCACATGCTCGTCCATGGTGAGCGGTAGGTCGTCGGCGTCACCGGGCAACCACTCCGGCCCGTAGGGCGCGGCCTGGATGACCAGCCTCTCCTGGTTCTCCGGATACAGGGAGTCGTCGAAGAAGTGCATGGTCCATCTCCTTTGTCGGATGGGTCTTCACTCGCCGCACACATCACTGCCTTCGATGCGAGGCCCGGAGGGCTTGCGAGGAGCGGACGCGGGAATGCAGACGCGGTTCCCGGGCTCGCCGGGGGCTCGGATACGATCGGCGGGCCCGGGAGGGAACATTGGGCTGCGGGCAGGATTTCTGCCCGTTCTCGTGTGATCGGCCATGTCCCTTGCGGTGAGGCAACGTTAAGGGCGGGCCAGGGCGCGCGCTTGACCGAAGGTGACAGAAGACTTGCCGCTTGGGGACATGCTTTGCCCCCCGCGGCCGTCGTCCCCGGACCCGGGCGGGGGCATGCCGGGATTTGGCGTGACCGGCTGTTCCACGCCCCTGCAGAGACCTTGGTGGTCACTCCTCGCCGGAAGGCTGCTGGCTGGTACCGCGGACCCGCCACTCCCTCGGGCTGCAGCCGAACCGCTCGCGGAACCAGCGCGAGAAGGCACTCGGTGCCGAGAATCCCAGAAGTCCGGAGATCTCCGTGAACGAGCGGCGCGGGTTCACCACGAGCTGCTCCGCGAGCTGGGTACGTGTGGCGTTGAGAACGGCGGAGAACGTCTCACCCGAGGCCGCGAGGTGCCGGTGGATCGTCCTTCGGTCGATGCCGAGGCTGTCTGCGACCTGCTCGATCGAACAGCGCCCGGTGGGCAGCAGGACTTCGATCAGCTCACGCACGCGGTCCAGCACGGCTGTGTCCTTCGAGACCGCGATGGACTCGAAATACTGCCGGGCGTAGGTCCGCAGCAGCGGGTCCGACATGGGGTTGGGAGCCTTGAGATCGCTGGCGTAGAAGACGATCCCGTTGAACTCCCGGTCGAATTCCACTACGGGACCGAAGAGGCGCCGGTGGGTACCGGGATCCACCGGCGCGTCGTGCGTGAAGCACACGGACAACGGCTGCCACCGAGCACCGAGAAAGCTGCGGAGAACCCCGTGGAAGGCACCCACGGCCAGCTCCGTGGCCTGGCGGGCGGCCATGGCCTCACCCAGCTCGAGGCTCACCTTGAGGGTGGCCAGGCCGTTCGCCCCGGAGAGCCGGCTGCGGAGCATTTCGTTGTACATGTGCTCATGGCGGACGAGAAGTTCAAGGGCGCTGCGGACATCGGGCTCGTCGCGCAGGACCAGACTGATGGGGCCGAGATTGGAGAAGCTGCGTCGCTCGGCGAGGAGCAGGCCGAAGTCCCCGCGCCGTGAGGCTGCCGCCGAGAGTTCGAGCAGCTGGGTGACCGCCGTGCCGGGGATCCATCTGTCCTGGACCGCGAGGCCGACGGGGTCCAGGCCCACGCGCTTCATCAGGGCTCGCGGATCGATGCCCAGCGACTGGCTGACCTCGACATAGTTGTTCAGCGCTGCATTGCGGACAAGAGGCTTCATGGGCGCGCTCCAGGGGGCTTTGTCCCCAAGTGATAAGTGAGATGTCACGTCACGTCAAGCCATGGGCCACGTCGTGGCCTAGCGTTGCACCACTGCGGTGGGGTTCTCCGCCTGGATACGGCGTCCCGGCCGATCGGAAATCCAGCGGAGAGCACCATCGCAAAAGAGTTCACATGCTGACCTGCCCTGAAAAGGCGGCACGGAATTTCCTGCAGATCAATGAATTCGGGGCAATGACACGCACCGAAGCCGTCAGAGATATTCCGCAAGGAAAGGCGAGAGGTCGTACGGACGATTTCTGTTCCAGTCGGCAATGAGCTCACGAGTCCGAAGAGAGACGTACGACCTGAGGGAGGTCACCATGACGAGCGTGATCAACGTGCTGCGTCGGCCCTGCACCGGGCCGGCCGTGTGGGCGGGTCCGGACCTGGCGGACTCCGAGGAATGGGTCCTGCGGCTCTCGCCGGCGCAGATCGACGAACTCGAGGCGGCCCTGCGCGCGGTGCGTGCGCGGGGCCTTCCACTGCTGAAGATGACCGCCGGCGACTTTCCGCTGCCGACCCTGGCCGGCGAACTGGAACGCATCGCCGACGTACTGGAGAACGGACGCGGATTCGTGCTCGTCAAACGCATTCCGGTCGAGCGATACAGCCAGGCGGCGGCAAGCACCATTTTCTGGGGAGTGGGCCGGCATCTGGGTGTTCCGGTGTCGCAGAACGCATCAGGCCACATGCTGGGCCACGCCCGGGACACCGGCCGTAGCCTTGCCGACCCGGGAACGCGCGGATACCAGACCACAGCGAGGTTGCCGTTCCACACCGACGGATCCGATGCCCTCGGGCTGCTGTGCCTGCGAGCAGCCCGCTCCGGCGCACGGACCGCCGTCGTCAGCTCGGCAGCGGTCTACAACGCCGTCCTGGCACGGCGACCGGATCTGGTCGAGCGACTGTACCGCACACACTTCCTCGATCGCCGGGAGGAGCAAGCCCCCGGCGAGCGCCCGTACGCCGCGGTCCCGCTCGTGTCCTGGAGCGGGGGCAAGCTCAGCATGCGCTACAACCGCTGCTACCTCGAATCCGCACAGCGCTTTCCTGACATCCCCCGCTTGGAGCCGAAGGACGTGGAACTGTTCGACCTCGTCGACGCACTGGCAGGGTCACCGGAGCTCCGGCTAGAGGTCGACTTCGAGGTCGGCGACCTGCTGATCCTCAGCAATCACGCGGTTCTTCATTCCCGCACGGAATATGAGGACTTCGCCGAGCCCGAACTGAAGCGCCACGTCCTGCGGCTGTGGCTGACCGTGCGGCAGGGGCGCAGCCTGCCACCCGACTTCTGGGGAGATCCGCACAGCACCGGCGGCAGTCCCGACCGCGGCGGGGTTGCCCCCCGCGACGTGATCGCGACACAGAACTCCGTGGGACTCGGCGGCTTTCGGCACCAACGATGACCGCCGTCAACCCAGATCGAAGAGGAAAACGCATGAACAACCTCGCCACGCTTCTGACCCGATCCGCCCGGGCCGACGGCGACCGCGTCGCCGTTCGCCAGGATGAGATCGCCCTCACCTATGCCCAACTCAACGACGCGAGCGCCCGGTTCGCCACACTGTTGCAGACCAAGGGCGTCCGGCCGGGCGACCGCGTCGCGTTGGTCATGCCCAACGTCACCTGTTTCCCGGTCGCGTACTACGGCATCCTCCGCTGCGGTGGCGTGGTGGTACCGATGAATCCGCTGTTGAAGGCCCGTGAAATAGCCTTCACACTCCGGGATTCCGGATCGCGGATCGTGGTGACACTCCCGCGGTGCGCGGACCAGGTCGCAACGGCCGCGGCGGAAGTCGGGGCCGACTGCCTGGTCGCCGACTCGACGGCGTTCGACACCCAAGTGCGGGCCGCCGAACCGATGCCCCACGTCGTCGACCGGGCAGAGGACGACACTGCCGTGATCCTCTACACCTCGGGCACGACAGGAACCCCGAAGGGCTCCGAGCTGACCCACCGCAACCTGCTGACCAACGCGGCCACCGCGACCGAGACGCTGCTCCACGTCAGGCCGGGCGACGTACTGTTCGGGGGCCTGCCGCTGTTCCACGCCTTCGGGCAGACCTGCGCTCTCAACACTGCCGTCGCCGCGGGCGCCACTTTGACCTTGCTGCCGCGGTTCGAGCCGGCCAAGGCGCTGGAGATCATGCATCACGACGGGGCCACCGTCTTCCTGGGCGTCCCCACGATGTACACAGCCCTGCTCCGCACCGAGATCCCCGACGGCTACGACCTGTCACCACTGCGCCTGGCCGTTTCCGGCGGCGCTTCCTTGCCGGTCGAGGTACTGCACGACTTCGAACGGGCATTCGGCGTCGCGGTGCTGGAGGGCTATGGGCTGTCGGAGACTTCGCCCGTCGCGTCGTTCAACCCCCCGGACAGGCCACGCAAGGCCGGCTCGATCGGCCTCCCGATCCGCGGGGTCGAGCTCAAGGTCGTGGCGGACGACGGCACCTCGGTGGGCCCGGGCGAGGTGGGTGAGATCGCGATCCGCGGCGACAACGTGATGAAGGGCTATTGGAATCGTCCGGATGCGACCGCGGATGCCATCCGGGACGGGTGGTTCCACAGCGGCGACCTGGCCCGAGTCGACGAGGACGGCTACTACTTCATCGTCGACCGGAAGAAGGACCTCATCATCCGCGGTGGATACAACGTCTACCCACGTGAGATCGAGGAGGTGCTCTACGAACACCCGGCCGTCGCCGAGGCCGCAGTGGTCGGCGTGCCGCACGCCAGCTACGGAGAGGAGATAGCCGCCGTCGTGACCCTCCGGGACGGTGCACGGATCACGGCCGATGAGATACGCGACCATGTCAAACAGCGGGTGGCGGCCTACAAGTATCCACGGATCGTCACATTCACCGACGCACTCCCCAAGGGAGCAACGGGCAAGATCGTCAAGCGGGAGATCGTCGTCGAGCAGAAGGCGTCCACGGACTGAACCGATCTGGTTCGACGGCGGCAACCGCGGGAAGACGCTGCGTGCGCAGCGCGGTGGGCGTGCCCGCAGGTACGGACGGCGTCGCCGGTGCAGGGCGGCACGCGCCCCCGTGCGGCGGAGCACCTCGGAGTGGTGCCCCGGCGTGCGTGGCCGCCCTGTCAGTTCTGGAGTTCCCCGAGCCAGCGCAGGGCGCTCCGGCTCGGCAGGAAGCAGTACTCGCCACCGCGGGTGACGACGAAACGCGGCAGTGGGGTGAGGCGCCGTCGAAGCGGTCGCCGGGGAATGGTGAAGCCGGTGACTCCGTCGTGGGATCCGGTGACGGGGTCTTTGGTGTTGCCCGCGCCGAAGAAGACGCCGTCGTTCATCCATTCCGACTGGACGAACTCGAACTGCCGCCCGAGGTGGGCTCCGATGAACGCGAACATCAGGCCGCGGTCGGTCCCGTCCTCCTCCAGGACCCCCTCGGGCAGCGGCGGACCGTAGGCGGCGCCGCGTCTGATCATGCGGTGCAGTCGCACTTCACCCGCCACCGAGGCGTCGCGGGGGTTGGCCCGGCGGATGTGGCAGCCGCCGGGCGTGATGAACCCCGCAGGATCGTCTCGCTCGTACAGGAAGGTGTTGCGGCGGTCCTCGTCGGTACCAAGAGCGGGGTCGTCGCGCTGCGGACTGAGCGCGAGGGGGGCTCCGCTGCGCCAGCGCCCCATGATCTTGGCCGCGAGCAGTTCCTCGTCTTCGGGAGAAGTGGCGTTGTCCTGCAGATAGCGCCGGAACGCGGCGACGTTCTGGTGGAGCTTACGGAAGACCGCGTAGCTGCCGTTGCGCCCCAGCACCTCCGGCTGCGGGGTCTGGAGACCGCCGATCTCGTCCCGGTAGCCGAGCACGAACTCCCCGGCCTTCAGCGGCGACTCCAGCCGGTTCGACCCGGCGATGCCGCTTCCTTCGACGGCTGGATGGCTGACGCCGTCGCGATAGCCGAAATGCTCGGTCTCGGTGGGCAGCGCGTAACAGTCCTGCCGCCAGATCGCGGTCACACCGGAAAGGTGGTCGTACGCGGGGCGAGCCCGATCGAGGGCCGCCTCCAATCGTTGGGGGTCGGGCGCGACCGCCGTGAGCACCACATGGACATCCGGCGTGCCCAGCGGCGCTTCCCAGTTCTCGGGGCTGCTCTCGCCGACATCGCCCAGCGTTCTGGCCCGGGCGGCCATCCCCTGCCGGAACTCCCAGGCGAACGTGTCCAGTGATGCGCGCGGCACACCCAGGGCCTCCAGACCGTGGCAGGAGACCGCGACACTGACCCAGGTATCCCCCCGGGAACTGACCGAGTCGGCGGCGGAGGTCACCACCGCGCTCGCGCGCCGCATCAACTCCCGCCCATCCGCCCGGTCATCGACGCGGAACACAAGGTAGGTTGCCGCGTAGGGAGTCGGCCGAGGGCTGAGAACCCCGCGCTGAATGTCGTCGAGTTCCAACGCGACTTGCGTAGGCCCGCTCACGGTTCGCCTCCCCGCGACACTACTTCGAAACGAGGTTCCGCCAGAACCTCTGCAGACTTTCGTCGCCACCGAACAGCGAACTGAAGATCGTGGAGTCCGCCAGCAGCACATCGCCGGCCCGCTCACCGCTCGGAGGCATCCACAGGAACATGTTGAACTCGGTGTTGCCGGCCTCGGTGAACGGATGCGGCCTGGAGGTGTCGATCGGCTGCCTGGCCAGCACATGGATGACATCCGGCTCGTCGGTCGTCACGGCGTAATGCGGCAGGTGCATATGGAAGTTGAAGTTCGTCACCCCGTCCAGCCACCCTTTCGCGTCCAGGTCCCTGACCGTGGAGAGCGGGGCGATCTTGTTCTTCTCCCGCACCGCGGGGCGCAGTCCGTAACGGTTTTCGACCGGCACCGCGAGGCCGTGCATCAAGTCCCGCACGTAGGTGGCAAATCGCTGCTGGCGGGGGACCAAGAGATCGCCGTGATGGTGGTACTCCACGTCCCGCACGGCCAGATCGTCCGATGCCCCGACATCATGGTGAGGCCCCAGGACCAGACGGGCGTCCTCCCGGCCGAGGAAGGCCCGCAGTGCCTCAATCTCCTCGGGCCGGGCCTCCTGCCCGGTGACCATGTGGTCCAGCCCGAACACGAAGAGAGTGTCGGTGTCGGCCAGTACGCGCTCGTCGAGCGGAGTCCGGAATCCGGCCTGGTCGATGCGCTGATACACCGGCACGGGGTGCCCGGTGACCTCCTCGACGAACTGCTGAAACGGCACCCAGGCCCAGAAGAACAATTCCAGCGAGCCGGCGATGCCCTGCTGGAAGCGCAACGGGTCGGACCACTTCGGATCCTCGTAGGCAGGCCACGCCACCCGCCTGACCTCCGTCATCGTGGAGAACCGGTTGTCCAGTTCAGCCGGATTTCTGCCTGCCTCGGCCGGATAGCTCCACGAGACGTAGATGCTCACCCGTCGCCGACCAGGGGTGTACTCGCGCGGGACGTGGTTCTGGTTGTAGGTGCGCGCGGTCCTGACCTCGCTCATCTCGTCTCCGATCCGCAATGGGGCATGCACACGGCAGCCCGCTCTCACTGCAGCTGGTCGAGCATCTCCGACAGGGCACCCTTGATCCGCAGAGCCTTCTTGATCTCATCAGCGGACACGTACGGGTACTCCCCGTACTCGATGAAGCTCGGGCAGTGGTGTTCGCGCACAAACCTGACGAACGCCTCAGGGTTGGTCCGCCAGTCCTCGGGGAATCCTTCGAGGTTCTCGAAGGCCGTGTTCACCCCCGCCTTGCCGAAGAGCGCGATGGCGTCCTCGGTGTACTTGTCGAAGTCGGTATCGAAGATCCCCTGATACATGAAGCGCGTGTCGTCGTCGAAGAGCACCCAGCGCAGATAGTGCAACTTCAGTGGCGCAAGGAGAGAGGGGTCTTCCTCCAAAGCCTTGGCCAGAGTGTTGCCGTAGGCACGCATCGCGTCGGCCCGGCCCGGCTTGACCTTCGCGATGATGGTGAACCCGTAACACGCCGGTGTCTTCGGAAACACGGGGCCGTATTTCCCCTGCTCAAGTTGGTCGATCTCGGGGATGACGGCCGCCTGCGGCTTGATCTCCATGTCCGCTCCTCCCGCCACCTGTCGACCGGGAACAATCCCCCTGATTGTCCCACGCAGCAGGCCCATCCGCCTCGTGAGCAGCACTGTCATGGTCCCGGTCGCGCGTGCGGGCAGCACCGTCGGCAGCCTGGCCGGATCCCGGCAGGACATTGTTCTTCGCGGCATCGCTCACCGAGTGCATGGGGCTGCCCCGCCCCTGGGGGCAGGACCAAGTACGTCGACCTTGCCGACAGGCCTGCAATGAGCGACGATCAGGCGCGAGGTACTTCACCTGCGAGAGGGGATCCGTGTCCGACGTCAAGGCCGAGCTCGACCAGCTGATGCACTCTTTCCTCGGTGCGTTCACCAACACCGGCGATAGCCGGCCGAACGTGGACGCTGTCCGTGAGGTGTTCATTCCACAAGGAATGATTGTCAATAACGTCGGGGACGAGCCTGTGATCTACAACCTCGACGCGTTCGTCGAGCCCCGGGAGAAGATCCTCACCGATGGGACGCTGACGGAGTTCTCCGAATGGGGAGTTGCCGAGCGGACCGAGATTTTCGGGTCGATCGCGCACCGATTCAGCGAGTACCGCAAGTCCGGTTTCCTCGACGGCGAGTGGTTCGAGGGATCCGGCCGCAAGACCACCCAGTTCGTCCGGACACCGGTCGGCTGGAGGATGAGCTCAATGGCCTGGGATGACGCATAGGGGGATCTCCCCTTCTGCGCACCGCACGGCCGGGACGCCATGACAGTTGCCCGTGGCACAGGAGTTGAGCGGGCTGTCGTGAGTCCGCCCCGCTCCCCGCGCTGACGAGGGCGGACTGAGCGACCTGCCGCCGCGCCACCTCAAGCACGGTTGCAGTACACCCTGGTGATCAGGCGTGGGGCGGCAGGTGGGTGGCCGGGCAGGCCCCCTGCTGCGGGAGACTGCCCGGCCGGACTGCGTGGCTACCGGACGTCGTAGGCGCGGGTGATGGTCTGGGTGACCGCGTTGCCGTTGGAGTCGGTGAGGGTGGCCTTCAGCATGACCTGCTTGCCGGCGGCGCCGGTGTGGTCGAGGACGGCCGTCCACTTGCCGTGCTGCTGCTCGGTCGGCGCCTGGGTCCAGGTGGTGCCGCCGTCGTAGGAGTAGGACAGCGAGGCCGCTGTGATCGTGCCCGGGGTGTACCCGGCGTGGCCCTCGGCCGACAGGCCGACCTTGATGCCGCTCTGCGCGGGCAGCGTGTTCGTACCGTCCACCGGCAGGTCATACGCTGGGAAGAGGATCGGCAGGCCGCGGGAGTAGACGTCCGGCTCCAGGTGGGAGCGGAAGCTCCAGGTGGTGGTGACATCGGTGGAGCGCAGCCAGTTCCGGTCCGAGGTCGGGATCTTGGACAGGTTCTGGGTGAGCTCGTACGCGGAGTCCTCAGCCGGCACCTTGAACACGTCGTACGGATAGGCGCTGGTGGCGATCTGCTCACCGTTGCGCTTCAGCACCAGGTTACCGAGGTCGCCGAACGACCCGCCGTAGGACCAGTGGTCGCCGGAGGCGTCGAGCCAGAGCGCGCTCTGAAAGCCGATCAGATCGCCCTGCCGCTCGGCGGCCAGCGCCAGCTTGCCGGCGGTGTCACGCGGCGCGGCCGGCCGCAGGAGACCGTGGTACCACTCCTCGGTACGCCGCTCTCCGACCTGGTAGGTGCGCTCCTGGTCGCTCATGAACGCGGCCCACGGGAAGCTGGTCATCGCGCCGTGGAACCAGCTGTCGTCGCCGGTCGTGTAGTAGGCGGTACGGGTACCCGGCACATGGACCGGGTCGAACAGGCTCACCGTGACACTGGTGTTGCTGCTCCAGGAGGGACGGATGAACAGCCCGTCGATGTAGTCGGCCTCCTTGCCCATCGCGTTCCACTTCTCGGTGACCTGGGCCAGCTTGGAGTCGCTCGGCTGGTAGACCCGGTCGGACTGCAGCGGGCCCTGGGTCGGGAACGAGAGGTTGTAGACGTAGGACGAGCCGCCCTGGGAGCCGGTCGCGCGCCAGGTGGGCCGGAACTCGAAGGAGCCCTTCTGAGCGCGCCCGTCGACGGAGGCGTAGAACTTCTGCACGGCGCTGCCGGCCATGAGCGATCCGCTCAGCTGCCAGGTGTCGTCCCACGTGCGGGCGTAGCTGAACGTGGTATGGGTCACCGCCGAGGGGCGGTCGGTGTGCAGGCTCAGCCGGTGGGCCTTGCGAGCGTCGAGGACGACCGTGGTGTCACGGGTGATCCGCAGCTGCGGGCGTCCGAGGTAGCCGATGGATTCGGCCGCGTTGTTCGCATCGTAGGTGGCCACGAAGCCGGCGAGGGCGTAGTCGCCCGGGCGCACGCTGTACGTCTGCTCGGTCGCGCCCTGGTTGCTGCGGCGCTCGCCCTTGTCGGTGTCGAGGCTGACCAGGTCCAGGGAGGAGGCGCCGGTCGCGGGCTTGCCGTTGCGGTCGATGACCTTGACCCGGAGGGTGACCGTTTCCGGCTGGACGTAGAGCGTGACCGGCACGGAGACGTGCGCCCTGCTGCCGGTGGCCATGATCCGGCCGGTGACGGCACCGTACTGGGCGGCCTTGAGATGGGCGGTGGGGTCCATCCGCACCGGCACCTGGACGGTGGCCCCCGCGGGAACGGTCACCTTGCCCTGCTCCAGCTTGATGACGCCGGAGTTGACGTCGCTGCCGTCGTTGCCGCGCACACCGCTGACCTTGAGACTCAGGGCGAGGTCGTCGGAGCTGGTGTTGGTGAAGGGCACCTGCACGGTGGTGCGGTCCGAGGAGTCCTGCGGCCAGTTGTAACTGCCGCCCTGGACGGCGGGCGCGGAGAGCACCTTCTGGTGCACCGCCGCGAACACGTCAAGGACGCCGGACCCGGTCTGGTCGGCGCCGGCGACCTTGCCGTCGGTGCGGGCGGAGGAGACGAGGGCGGCCTTGATCTGCTGCGCGGTCCAGTCCGGGTGGGCCTGGCGGACGATGGCCGCTGCGCCCGCGACGTGCGGGGTCGCCATGGAGGTGCCCGACATCGTCTGGTAGGCGTAGACGCCGCGTCCGCCCGCGTTGGCCGCCGAGATGTCGACGCCGGGGGCGGCGATCTCGGGCTTGAGGGTGTGGGTGACGGCCACCGGACCGCGGCTGGAGAACCACGCGGTGGTGTCGTCACGGTCGACAGCGCCGACGGTCAGCACGCCGGGCGCGCAGCCGGGCGAGGAGACGGTCTCGATGCCCGAGCCGGCGTTGCCGGCGGCGACGACGAACAGGGTGTGCGTGTTCTGCGAGAGCTGCTTCGCGGCCTCGGCCAGCGGGTCGGTGCAGTCGCCGATCGCGGGGTTGCCCAGGCTCATGGAGACGACATCGGCCTGCTGGTCGACGGCCCACTGCATACCCGCGATGATCCAGGAGCTTGCGCCGGAGCCGCCGTCGTTGAGGACCTTGCCGATGAGCAGATCGGTCCCGGGGGCGACACCCTTCTTGCGGCCGTCGCTGGCCGCTCCGGAACCGCCGACCGTGGAGGCGGTGTGGGTGCCGTGACCTACCCGGTCGTTGGTGCTGTTGGAGTCCGTGAAGTTCTTGGACGCGGCGACCCGGCTCACCAGGTCCGGGTGCTCGGCGTCCACGCCCGTGTCCAGCACGGCGACCTTGGTGCCCTTGCCGTCGTAGCCCTCGGCCCAGGCCTCCGGCGCGTGCACCTGCTTGGTGGAACGGTCCAGCGTGGCCTTGACCTTGCTGTCCAGCCACAGCTTCTTCAACGTGGAGGCAGAACGTGAGCGGGTGTCGGTGACGTCCTGCCAGAAGGTGGCGGCGGTGTCCTTGCCGGCCTTGAGCGCGACGCCGTCCACAGCCGGGAGGGTCAGGCCCCGCTCGGCCCCACGAGGGGCCGCCGGCGCGCTGTCGGCAACGTTCACACTGTTCCGGTAGGTGGCGATGAGCGGCAGCGTGTCGGTGTGTGTGTCGTCGTATCCCTGGCGGATCAGCCCAGTGACGTTGAACAGCTGCTCGTCGACCTTGCCCTCGGCGATTGCCCGGGAGGCGCCCTCCGGGTAGACATAGAGGTCCTTACCCATCTGAAAGGTCTGCACAATCGGCTGTGTGCCGTCCTCGCGGGGCAGCACGGCCGCCGAGCTGCGGCCCGACGTGTCCGTGGTCACCAGCACCTTGTCGCCGGTGATGAGCGTGACCGCGACCTGCTTGCCGCCCGTTGCTGCGGCACCGCTGCCCGTGACGGGTCTCTTTCCCGAGGCACCGTCAGGCGGCGTATCCGCCGCCCCGGATGGTGCGACCGCAGTGACGGCCAGGACGGCGGCGGTCGCCGTGCCCAAGGCTATACGCGCTATGGGATGCATGAGTCTCCCTACTTGAACCGTGAACATGCTGCGGCTGCATCCTGGCAGACATACGGATCACTTAGCGTTGCCGTGCGTGACGGGTTTCCCACGTGGCGGTATTCCGTCACGCGGTCAAGTCAATTGGTTCGTCAGCTCGGTGAATCTTCAGGTCCGGCAGGTGGGGGTACACTTCGCCGGGCCGACGCTCGCCCGGATGATCTCGCCGGAGGGGGCCCGCGGGCACATTCCCCCAATCCTCGCCCAGCAGCAGGCCGTGGCCTCCCTCAAGCTCCTCCCGTGACGCCGATACCTCCGGATCCGTGCGGGCTCCGATCCGCCGCCGGGGAACGGGCCCGGCGGCTCATGCGCGAGGTGCGGGTCGGACCACGCGTCGGTCGTGGCTCGCCGGGATGCGAGGTTGCGGGCAAAGGGCTCCGGCGACCAGGCCGGCAGGCAGATCCCGGACGCGACGCAGGCTCCGCACTCCGTCTCCGGGAGCCACTGCAGCCGCGTCAACCCCTCGGCGTGCAACTCCTCGGCCAGGTCGAGGTCGCCGAGGCAGTGAACGTCTGAGAGAGCGATCCTGGTTGGGGGGCGGCCGGCTCACCCGCGCCCTGCACGCCGTCGAGGTCGCCGCTGACCGGTCGCCGACGTTGACAGCCACCGGACCACCGCGGGCAACGGATTCACCGGCGGGCGGGCTCGCCGTCGTCCTGTCCCTCCTCGACAACTCGGCCTTCCGGCCCAGATCTGAACGCGTATTCGTTCAGCCTCGGCGCCGGTCTCGGCTTCGCGGTGCCGTACACAGTCGAGACCGCCGCCGCGCGCCGACCCGACACCCTCCCCCGGATACATCGCCGGCGTGATCGCCGGTGTCGTCACCATGGCCGCCGCCATCGCGATGTCGCTCCTCATCCCCAGGCCGCCGAGAACCGATAGGGACTCGGTCAGGTACCTGTCGGCGTGCGTGCGCGTGCCGCCGCTCCGGTAGGTATCTCCAGCCCGGTTCACGGGCCCGCCGACGGTGAAGCAAGAACCCGCCAGGAGTTGGCGGCCTACCTCGCAGGGGACCACCAACAGATGGAAGGTCCTCGGCTGTCAGGCCGAAGAGGAGGTCAAAGCCAGCCCGCACGCGCAGCGTGCCATCCGAGTTGCAGGCGCGACTCCACTCCGGCAAGGTCCATCAGATGGCGTATCCGCCGCTCCACGGTACGTATGGAGAGACCGAGTTGGGATGCCGCCCGCCGGTCGGAGATCCCTGCCAGCAGCAGAACGAGGACCTCCAGTTCCTCCTCTGTCGGCTGCTGATCGGCTGCCGACTCCTCGTGCACACGCGTGGTAGTGGTATGCATCGGCCGGGCCTGGGCCCATTCCTTCTCGAAGAGATGGACCAGGGCCGTCAGCAGGCCGCTGTGGTGCACCACGATCGCGCTCGGCTCACCGCCGAGGTCCGCCATGTCCAGTGGCACCATGGCGCGCTCCCGGTCCGACACAACCATCTTCAGCGGCAGCGAATCGACCACGCGAAGCTCGAGGCCTGCCGTGACGGCCGCCCGCACGTCCCGCACAACGTTGTGACCGTCGAGGTAGTTCTTGGCAGCCACGACCCGGAAGTCGACCCCGCGGTCCAGCGCGGAACTCTCCGACGTGTCGGTATCCTCGCGCGGCACCGCGATGGGCTCGCCGACGAGGAAGACAAGCAACTCCCGCTGGGCGCCGCGCTGCAGTTGGTGGAACCGGTGTGCGACCTGCTCCACGCCGACGACCACCTCCACGACACCGCCCGCAGTGTGTGCGGCGGTACTGCGGTACTGCTCGGTCAGCATCGAGAACGCGGTCTCGGCCTGGTGCAGTGCGTTGCGCTGCTCGACAAGGAGCGGGGCCAGGGCCACCGAGGGCGGTGTGAGCCGGTAGCGGGCAGGTTGGAGGTCGGCCTCGCAATCGGCCGAGTCGGGTGCCCCGCTCTCGGCCTCGCTGGCGACGGCCACCAGGCCGCGCGCCGCCAGGTCAAGCAGGATGCGCACGCTCTCGGCCTTCTCGAGTCCGGTCTGCCGGGCGAGGTCCTGCGCGGAGGCTGTCGGGTGGGCCAGCAGTGCCGTGTAGATGGCCTCTTCGTCCGGGCCCAATCCCAGCGCCTGCAGCATCCGGCTCCTCCTCGGGCGGCCACCGTGTCCGGCCCTGGCGCAGCTCGCGTGCACCGAGCGGATTCTTCTCAGCCGAATCCTATCTCTCTGTCAGATTGCCGCCATTGGCAGTTTGCCTGGTCGATACCCCGGCCAGGATGCCGATCACCCGAGCTCTGGCCTGCTCGAAAGCCGACGTGCGCGAGGTCCTGATGGCGCTCCTCGCCTGCGAACCCTACCTGGCACCTACCGCCCGGACTCCCGCTGATCACCGACAAGGCGGGCCGGCTCCCCCGCCGAGGCCACGACGTCCGACACCATCTTCCTCCAAGGGCTGCTCGACGCCGAGGACGACCTGACTCATTGCAGGAATCGTCGGCCCGCTCCTGGCAGCAGCCGGGTCCGGTGTCAGCTGTCGAAGCCGAGACCGAAGCGGTCCAGGGTCTTGAGCCAGAGGTTGCGCCGGCCCACGTTCTCGTCCGCGCGGGCGAGGGACCATTTGGTGATGCCGATTCCCAGGGAGCGGACCGGCTCCGGCGGGAAGGGCAGGGGCTTGCTCCGGACCATCTCCAGCGCGGTGCGCCGGGTGCGGTCGCCTGCGAGCAGGTCGAGCATGACCTCCGCGCCGAAGCGCGTGGCACCGACGCCGAGTCCGGTGTAGCCGGCGGCGTAAGCGACCTTCCCGCGGTGACTCGTGTCGAAGAACACGCAGAAGCGGGTGCTGGTGTCGATGGCGCCGCCCCACGCGTGCGTGAAGCGGACCCCTTCCAGTTGCGGGAAGGTCCGGAAGAAGTGCCGGGCGAGGGTGGCGAAGGTCTCCGGCCGCTGGTCGCACTCGGCGCTGACACGGCCTCGGTAGCGGTAGACGGCGTCGTACCCGCCCCACAGAATGCGGTTGTCCGCGGACAGGCGTACGTAGTGGAACTGATTGGCACTGTCCGCGAATCCCTGTCGGTTGCGCCAGCCGACGGAAGCCAGCTGTGCATCGGTCAGTGGTTCCGTCATCAGGGCGTAGTCGTACACGGGCACGGTGTACGGGCGGTGGCGGCGGACCAGGGAGGGGTAGGCGTTCGTGGCGAGCGCCACGCGCGCGGCGTCGATGCGGCCGTAGGGGGTGCGGACGGCGATTCCGGAGCCGGCCTCGGTGAGCTCCGTCGCGGGAGTGTGCTCATGGATGCGCACTCCGAGGTTCAGACACGCCTGCTTCAGGCCCCAGGCCAGCCTGGCCGGGTTGACCATGGCGACGTCGTCCTTGTTCCAGAGGCCGCCGAGGAAAGTGGGTGAGTCGATCTCGGCCCGTACGGCGTCGGCGTCGAGGAGGACCGGGCGGCCGCCGGACCGGGCGGCGCTCTCGGCCTCCTCCGTCAGGCCCGCGACCTGATAGGGCTCGGTGGCCACGACGAGAGAGCCGGTGCGTTCCCAGGCGCAGTCGATCCCGTGCCGTTCGATCGTGTCCTCGATGGCCTGGAGGTTCTCGCGGCCCAACTGCTCCAGCAGACCGATCTCGTTCGGCCAGCGCTGCAGTCCGTTGTTGAGGCCGTGGGTGAGGCTGGCTTCGCAGAATCCGCCGTTGCGGCCTGAAGCCGCTCCACCCACCACCTGCGCCTCGATCAGCACCACGTCGGCGGACGGGTCGCGCTCCTTGGCGATCAGTGCGGTCCACAGTCCGCTGTATCCGCCGCCGACCACGAGGAGGTCGCAGCGGATAGCCCCGACGAGAGCGCGGGCTGCGCGGGGCCGGTCGCGGTCGTCCAGCCAGAAGGGGATCGGTTCGGCGTCCCGGAGCGAGATGAGGGGGTCCATGAGGCGGCTCCTTCGGATTACGGAGGAACGTGCCTCCGAAGTACCGCCATCAGACCGTTTGAGGGATATAACGTCAACGATGTTGTCGTAAGAGCTCGCGGCCGGCCCCGGGCTCATCGACCCCGGCCCCCTTGGTCTCGGCTCCGTCGGCCAGGTCGATCCGGTCCAGCATCTCGTCCCCCTTGAGCGGGACCATCACCCACGGTTGCCTCACGCTCTCCCTCCTGATCCCCCTGTGAGCGAACTGCTGCGGGTCGAGGGCGTCTCGATGGCCGTCAACTACGGGCTGAACAAGGTCCGTTTCCCCTCTCCCGTGCGGGTCGGCCGACGAAAAGCGTGGAGCCGGAGCAATCTCCCGCAGGTCGCCGCGAGGGTCGCCGGTGGACTCCCGGCCCGCCCGCGCACGGCCGATGAACTCGGCGGCGAGGGTGAGCAGCTACCGGTACGAGGAACTGCGGTCAACAGCCGGAGCTGCGCCGAGCCGTCGCACCGAGAGGGCGTCAGCCCCGCGCGACCACCCTCAGGGCCGTCCCCGACGATCCGCCGCTCCGACAGCACGGCACCCTGCGGCCGCCTGCGCCCCACCACCCCTCAGTGATCGCGCCTTACGACAACAACGTTGACATGTAAATGGGCACCTCGGTTGCATGACCGTTCGACGCATCCCTCCCTCTCGCCTTGGAGCACCTCATGGCCAAGCCCGATCTGATCTTCACCCGTGGCCCCATCCACACCGGCGATCCCGCGCGCACCCGGGCAAGCAGCCTGGCTGTCACGGGGGAGCGCATCACCGCCGTCGGCCATGACGAGGTGCGCGAACTGATCGGCCCGGACACCGAAGTCGTCGATCTCCAGGGCAAGTTGCTGCTCCCCGGATTCCAGGACTCCCACATCCACGCCGTGTTCGGCGGCATGGAACTGGCCGAGTGCGATCTGACCGGCACGGTGGGCGTCGAGGACTACCTCACCCGCATACGCTCCTACGCCGACGCGCACCCGGACCGCTCGTGGATCACGGGCGGCGGCTGGTCCATGGAGAGCTTCGACGGCGGACTGCCCACCCGGCAGCTCCTCGACGCCGTGATCCCGGACCGCCCGGTCCTTCTGGCCAACCGCGACCACCACGGTGCCTGGGCCAACACCCGGGCGCTCGAACTGGCCGGTCTCACCCGGGAATCCGCCGATCCCGTCGACGGCCGGATCGAGCGCGAGCCGGACGGCACCCCGAGCGGAATGCTGCAGGAGGGCGCCACCGCCCTGGTCTCCCGGATCGTGCCGCCAAGCACACCGGCGGACCGCCTCGCCGGTCTGCTGCGGGCCCAGAAGCTGCTGCATTCCCTCGGTATCACCGGCTGGCAGGACGCCCTTCTGGGCGTGTTCGGCGGCAAGCCGGACCCGTCCGACGCCTATCTGGCGGCCGCCCGTGAAGGCACGCTCACCGCCCGGGTGGCCGGGGCCCTGTGGTGGGACCGCGAGCGGGGGGCCGAGCAGATCCCCGAGCTGCTGTCCCAGCGAGAGCAGTTGAGCCACGGACGGTTCCGGGCCCGTGCGGTGAAGATCATGCAGGACGGCATCGCCGAGAACTTCACGGCGGCCATGACCACCCCCTACCTCGACGGCTGCGGCTGCGCCACCGCCAACTCCGGTCTGAGCTTCGTCGACCCCGTCGCCCTGCGTTCGTACGTCACCGAGCTCGACGCCCACGACTTCCAGGTCCACTTCCACGCGCTCGGCGACCGGGGGGTGCGGGAGGCCCTGGACGCGGTCGAGGCAGCCGTCGTGGCCCATGGGCGGCGTGGCAACCGCCACCATCTCGCCCACCTCCAGGTGGTCCACCCCGACGATCTGGATCGCTTCGCACGACTCGGCGCCATCGCCAACATCCAGCCGCTCTGGGCCGCACACGAACCCCAGATGGACGAGCTGACGATCCCCTTCCTCGGACCCGAACGGGCCTCCTGGCAGTACCCGTTCGGCTCCCTTCTGCGCGCTGGAGCCACCCTGGCTGCGGGCAGCGACTGGCCCGTCAGCAGCCCCGATCCGATCGCCGGAATCCATGTCGCGGTGAACCGGATGGAACCCGAGGCCACCGACGGGCGGGTCTTCCTGCCGGAGCAGCGCCTCGACCTCGCCACCGCGGTCGCCGCCTACACCGCCGGCTCGGCACATGTGAACGGGCTCGACGACACCGGCAGTCTGCTCCCCGGCCACTTGGCCGACCTGGTGGTGCTGGACCGGGACATCTTCACGCTGCCTCCGGAGGAGATCGCCGAGGCCCAGGTCCTGCGCACCTACGTCGGCGGCTCGCTGGTGCACTCCGCCTGAGGGCCTAGGACGGCCGCCGCGAGGACTCCCGGACCAGCAGGCGCGTCGGCACGAGCACGCCCGAGGGCTCTTCGTCGCCGTTCTCCAGGGCGGAGACGAGGAGTTCGATCCCGGCCTCGGCGACCTTCCGGGGCTGAAGGCTCAGCGTCGAGATCGGAGGTTCGGTGTGCTCGGCCGTACCGTCCTCGCTCACGCACACCACGAGAAGGTCGCCGGGTACGTCGTAGCCGTGGCGGCGTGCCGCCTCCAGGACGAGCGGCGGGCTCAGCTCCGCCACGACGAAGAGGGCATCGGGCCGCTCGGCAGCCGTCAGCGCGCTGTCCACCGCCCGGACCACCGGGCCGTTGCCGGCGTCGGCGGCGTAGGTCACCCGGGCCGTGTGGCCGCGTGCGGCACACCAGCCCCGGTAGGCGGCCAGAACTCCGCGGTGGAAGCGGGTGGTGCTGTCGGGCAGCACGAGCGCCGTCCGCCGTGCGCCCTGCGATCCCAGATGCTCCAGGGTTCCGCGGACCGCCTCCTCGGCATCGACGTCCACCCAGTGCGCTCCAGGTCTGCCGTCCACCGATCCGTCGCTGAAGACGGGGATACGGGCGGCAAGCAGGTCTTCCACCACCCGGTCGTCGGCGACCGGATCGGCAACTATCACCGCTTCGAGCGGCAGGTCGGCCCACTCGCTGTGCAGCGATCCCGCAGGCAGCATCACCAGGGCGTATCCGCGTTTGAGCGCCGCAGCCGCCGTGGCGCCGGTCAGCTGGGCGAAGTACGGCGACTCCAGATACGTCCACGGGGCCCCCGCGAACTCCCCCACGACGTAACCGATCAGCCGGGCCCTTCCCGCACGCAACTGCCGGGCGGTGGCGTTGGGCCGGTATCCCATCCTGCGCGCAGTCTCCCTGGCTTTCTCCCGTACGGCCGGCGAGAGCCTTCCGGTGCCGTTGAGGGCCGCCGAGACGGTGGTCTTGGAGAGGCCCGCCTCGCGGGCGACATCGACGAGACGGACGCGGGGCGGGGCGGTTCGCGAAGTGTGCCCGCCGTGTTGGGGAGCTGAGGTCATGCACTGATGCTGCCACCCTCGCGACCTCAGCAAAACCGTTCCCGCAAAGTCTTGCGCGGGAACGTTCCCGCATTGATACTCGCTCCATCCCCCAGCGCCCGTCACTACACCCGTAAAGGGGTGGGTCTCCTTGCGCATGTCCAGAGCCACCGCGCTGCTTGTCTGTTCCGCCGTCGTCACGGCCACCACCGCCGGCTGTTCCGGCGCGACCAAATCCCAGACCAGCGGCGCGCCCGCCTACACCGTCACCCCGAACTCCCCGGCGGCGAAGGGCTCCCTCGACTCCTTCACCTGGTCGCTGTACGCCGAGCCCTACACGCTCGACTACGCCCTCGCCTACGACTACCCGCCGAACACCGTGCTCGCCAACGTGTGCGAGCAGCTGCTGCGGGTCACCCCCGACATGAAGATCGAACCCGGGCTGGCCGTGAAGTACACGAACCCGGACCCGAAAACCTGGGTGTACACCCTTCGACCGGATGTGAAGTTCCACGACGGATCGACCATGACGGCGGACGACGTGGTCGCCTCCCTCGAACGCCACATGGATCCGGCCACCGGATCCCCGTGGGGCTCGTCCTTCAAGAACGTCGCCTCCATCAAGAAGAGCGGCCCGCTGGAGGTGACGATCCGGCTCAGCAAGCCCGACGTGCTCCTGAACGAACTCATGGCGGCCTCCCCCGGCACCGTCGAGAGCGCCGCCTTCCTGGCCAAGACCGGTAAGGACTACGGCGGCCCCAAGGGCAAGGTCAACTGCACCGGCCCCTACGCGCTCGACAGCTGGGCCCAGGGCGACAGCCTCACCCTGAAGAAGAACACCGCTTACTGGGACCGGTCGCTGACTCCCAAGACCGACACCGTGAAGTTCACCTTCATCGAGGACCCGTCCGCCCGCACCAACGCCTTCCTCTCCGGCACGGCCGACGGCGGCTACATGGTTCCCTCCTCCTCCCTCGCCCAGCTGCGCACCAGCTCCAAGGGCAAGGTGTACTTCGGCCCCAACACGGCGGCCGCCGATCTCTCCGTGCTCGACCTCAAGGGCCCGCTCGGAGACCTCAAGGTCCGTCAGGCCCTCTCCATGGCCCTCGACCGCAAGAACATCATCAAGGCTGCCGCCGGCGGCATCGGCGTTCCCGCGAAGGCGCCCGCCGCGCGCGGCGCGTGGGCGCTGGCGCCCGAGAAGGCCGACGACTACTTCAAGGCGCTGCCCGAGCCCGTGTACGACGTGGCCGGCGCGAAGAAGCTGATCGCCGAGGCCGGTGCCACGGGGCGCAAGGTCACCGTCGTCACCAGTTCGCTCGCCCCGGAGATCAGCGTCGTGGCCAACGCCGTCCAGGCGGCCGGCAAGAAGATCGGCCTCGACGTCCAGCTGAAGGCCGTTGCCCCGGAGGCGTACACCAGCGTCTTCGTCGACCCCGGCGCCCGTAACGGACTGGACCTCGTCATCACCAACGGGTACGACAACACGCCCGACCCACTGGAGTTCTACCAGTACCTGCGCACCGGCGACTTCGGCAACTACGGCAACTGGTCCGACGCCGAGTTCGACGCCCTCTTCGACAAGGCGAACGCGGAGCCCGACTCGGCGCGCCGCGCGGAGCTGACCGCCGAACTCCAGCGCATCGCCGTGCGCGAGCTCCCGATCATCCCGCTGTACGAAGCCCCTTACTCGGTCTTCCTCGGCAGCCGGGTGACGGGCGCCCCGACCGGCATCGCCCAGCTGTACTACCCATGGGCCGCGACGATCGGGGCCGCGCAGCAATGACGCGCTATCTGATGAGCCGCCTCCTCGGCCTGACGGCGGTGCTGCTCGTCACCTCGTTCATCGTCTTCGGCACCGTGCATCTCGCGCCGGGCGACCCGGTGACCTTCCTGCTCCACGGCCGGCCCGCGACCCCGGACGCGGTCGCGGCGCTGCGCGCGCAGTACCACCTGGACGACCCGCTGCCGGTCCAGTACGCGAAGTGGCTCGGCGGCGTCCTGCACGGCGACTTCGGCCGCTCGACCCAGTTCCACCAGGACGTCGGTTCCCTCATCGTCTCCCGCCTGCCGGGCACCGCGCTGCTCGTCGGCTACGCGGCAGTGCTGGTCACAGTCCTCGGTGTGACGGGCGGCATCATGGCCGCCCTGCGCCCCGGGGCCGTGGACCGCGCAGTGCTCCTCGGCACCGGCGTCGCCACGGCCACTCCCTCGTTCGTCAGCGCCATCGCGCTCGTCTCGCTCTTCTCCGTCCAACTGGGCTGGTTTCCCGGGCCCGGAGGCACTCCCGAGGGCCTCGGCGACCGCCTCTACCATCTGACACTGCCCGCCTTCGCCCTGGCGATCACATTCGCCGGACTGCTGGCCCGGGTCACCCGGTCGGCAATGCTCGACGAACTCGGGCGCGAACACGTCGAGGTGGCGCGAGCCCGCGGTGTCGCGGGAGGCGCCGTGGTCCGTCGGCATGTGCTGCGCAACGCACTGGGCCCCATCGTCACCGTCGGCGGCACCATGCTCGCCGGCCTGCTGATCAGCACCTCGATCGTCGAAACCGCCTTCAACGTGTCCGGCATCGGCTCCCTGCTGGTGCAGGCGGTGACAGCCAAGGACTTCGCAGTCGTTCAGGCGATCACCCTGCTCAGCGTGGCGGCGTTCGTCCTTGTCAACCTGATCGTCGACCTGCTGGTGCCGATTATCGATCCCCGGCTGTCCCTCTACGGGGAGGCTTCCCGATGACCACCACCGTCTCCCCCGCGTCCCCCTCCCCGGGTGCGCTGCGCCGCCGCCCGGGGCTGCGCGGACTGCGGGTTCTCGGCCAGGGCCCACTGTTCACGGCAAGCGTCGTCGTACTCGCGGCGCTCGTCCTGATCGCGGTCCTTGCCCCCGTACTCGCACCGTACGACCCCGACGCGCTCGACTTGTCAGCGAGCCTGACAGGCACCAGCGGTGACCATCTCCTCGGCACCGACCAGTCGGGCCGCGACATCCTGTCGAGGCTCATCCACGGAGCGCGGACGGGCCTGCTCGGACCACTCCTCGTGGTCGGTGTCTCGACCCTCCTGGGCACGCTCGTCGGCATGGTCGCCGCCTGGCGCGGTGGCTGGGCCGATGCCCTGCTGTCCCGGTCGATGGACCTGGCCTTCGCGATCCCCGGACTGCTGCTGGCCATCCTTCTGGTAGCCGTACTCGGCTCGGGCATGGCCGCGCCCGTGATCGCCATGGCCGTGGCCTACACCCCGTACGTCGGACGCCTGGTCCGAGGTATCGCCCGCCAGGAGAAGGCCCGCGCCTACATCGAGTCCTACCGCGTACAGGGCTGGTCGGGCTGGACGATCTGCCTGCGGCATCTGCTGCCGAACATCGCACCCACCGTGTTCGCGCAGTCCGCGATGAACTTCGGCTACGTACTGATGGATCTGGCCGCGCTGTCCTTTCTCGGGTTCGGGGTGCAGCCGCCCACGGCCGACTGGGGAGCCATGATCAACGAAGGCCAGTCGGCGATCCAGCAGGGGGCGATGCTGCCCGCGCTCGCGCCGTCCGCGTGCATCGTCCTCGCCGTGGTCGCCTTCGGTATCGTCGGCGAAGGGCTCGCCGACCGAATCGCGAAGCGGGAGCGGTGAGTCCCATGACCGAGTATGAAACCCCCGCGCTGGAGATCGACGGGCTCGGCGTCCGTCTGCCCGGCGAGCAGGCGGCCCGGCCCATCCTCGACGGCGTCACATTGCGGGTCGACGCCGGCGAGACCGTCGGCCTGGTCGGCGAGTCAGGCTCGGGCAAGTCGGTCGCGTGCCGCAGTGTGCTCGGGCTGCTGCCGCCTCGGGCTCTGACGAGTGGTGAGGTGCGGGTCGCGGGCCGCGACGTCCTGACCATGAACCGCGCCGAACTGGCCGGGCTGCGTGCCAGGCAGGTCGCGATGATCTTCCAGGACCCGCGGGCATCCGTGAACCCGCTGCGCCGCGTGGGCGACTTCCTCACCGAGGGACTGCGCGGTGCGGGCACGCCCGCCGCCGCGGCCGAGAAGCGGGCCGAGGAGCTCCTCGACGCGGTGGGCATCCGCGATCCGCGGGGCGCGCTGCGCCGCTACCCGCACCAGTTCTCCGGCGGGATGCTCCAGCGCGTGGTCATTGCGGCCGCTCTCGCGGGTGAGCCCGCGCTGCTGGTCGCCGACGAGCCGACCACGGCCCTCGATGTCACCACCCAGGCAGAGATCATCGCGATCCTCACGCGCCTCCAGGCCGCACGCGGCACCGGAATGCTCTTCGTCACCCACGACCTCGAACTGGCCTCGGCGATCTGCGACCGCGTGTACGTCATGTACGCGGGCCGGATCGTCGAGACCAGCGGCACCGACGCGCTGTTCGACCGCCCGCGCCACCCGTACACGTCGGGGCTCCTCGCCTGCACGCCCCGCATCGAGGCCGGAGCCGCCGCCCCACGCCCCATCCCGGGCCGACCCGTCTCCCTCGCCAAGGCCCCACCGGGGTGCGCCTTCGCAGCGCGCTGCGCCCATGCGCAGCCGCGCTGTTCCGAGGAGACGCCCGAACTTGCGCACCACGGCGACGGACTCGCCGCGTGCCACCGCGCCGACGAAGGGATCGAACTGTGACCGGGGCAACCGGGGAACTCGTCGTTCAGAGGCTGCGCAAGCGGTACGGAGACCACACGGCGGTGGAGGACGTGTCCTTCACCCTGTCGCCGGGCTCCTCCCTCGGCATCGTCGGCGAATCCGGCAGCGGCAAGACCACGACTGTACGGATGCTCGTCGGCCTGGAGCGCCCCGACGGCGGCACCATCCGGATCGGTGGACGTGACCGCTCGGCGCCCGCCCGGGGCAGAGCCGAGCGACTCGCCCGCGCACGCGAGATCCAGATGGTCTTCCAGGATCCGTACCTGTCCCTCGATCCGCGGGTGACCGTGGGCCGGTGCGTCGAGGAGGTCCTGCGCCTCCACTTCCCGATGGAAACGACGGCCCGGCGGGAGCGCGTCGCCGAACTCCTCGACCAGGTCGGGCTCGGCGAACGGGAGGCGGCCGCCCTGCCCGGCAAGCTGTCCGGCGGCCAGCGCCAGCGCGTGGCGATCGCCCGCGCGCTGGCCGCCGAACCGCGCGTCCTCGTCCTCGACGAGGCCGTGGCGGCCTTGGACGTGTCCATTCAGGCGCAGGTCCTCGAACTCCTGGGCAGCATCCGGCACGAGGTCGGCATCGGCTTCCTCTTCGTCACCCATGACCTAGCCGTCGTCCGGCACATCACCGACGAGGTGATGGTCCTCAGGGAGGGGCAGGTGGTGGAGGCGGGCCCCACGGCCGAGATCCTGGACGCGCCTCACCACCCCTACACACGTCTGCTGCTCAGCTCCGTCCCCCGACGCGGCTGGAACCCCGCCGACGCCGCGGCCGCCCGCCGCTCCCTCGGTTGACCAACCCGATCCGGGCCCCGGACGCCGCGGCGTCCCTCAACTTCCTGCCGGGGCCTGGAGGCCCTCGGCCTGGGCGCGGCCGACCAGCTCGTCGATGAGTCGGTCATTCACTGCCCGCGCCGGCTGCGGCTCGGCCGCCTCAACAGATTCGGTTTCGGTCATGTTGTTGCTGGTTCGTCCGCGCGCGTCCCGGCTGCCCGACTCGCCGACAAAGCGTACTCGCCGCGCCGTAACCGCCGTTACCTGCGACGGCGTCAGATCGACTTGCGGTTTCCGCTGCGTCAACTCCTAGGGTCGTCCATGTGGCCGGAGAGACCGGCCCGGTGATGGGAGGCACGGCAATGGCCTGGTCGATCGCGGATGTGGCCCGGTTGTCCGGGGTGACGTCCCGGACGCTGCGGCATTACGACGAGATCGGACTGCTGCCGCCTGCGCGGATCGGAAGCAACGGGCACCGCTACTACGAAGAGGCTGACCTGCTGCGGCTTCAGCAGATCCTGCTGATGCGGGAGTTGGACCTGGGACTGCGCGAGATCCAGGCGGTTCTGGACAGCCAGGTCGACCAGGTGACTGTGCTGCGCGAGCACCACCGGCGGCTGCTCAGGGAGCGTGACCGGCTGGAGACTCTCGTCCGCACGGTCGGGCGGACCATCACCGAATTGGAGGAGGGGAAGGACAACAACGACATGGCAAGGATCAACAGGCCGGAGAACCTGTTCGAGGGATTCGAGCACTCCTCTGCTGAGGCCGAGGTACGCGAGCGGTGGCCGAAGGCGTGGGAGCAGTCCCGACAGGCCATCGAGACGATGACCGCCGAGGATCAGGAGCAGTGGCAGCGTGAGGTTACGGCACAGATGATCCGTATTGCGGAGTTCATGGTGGCCGGCACACCGGTTGCCGATCCTGCAGTGCAGGTCGAAGTGGACGCCCACTACCAGGGCGTCTGCCGGTTCTGGACCCCGAACGCGGCCGCGTACAAGGGACTGGGACGGACCTACGTCGATGACCCGCAGATCCGTGCGAACTACGACAAGATTGCCGATGGGCTGGCCGTCTACCAGCGCGACGCGATGGTCGTCTACGCCGATGCCCGACTGAACTGACCGGCGGCTCACACTGCCGGGGGGCTGCAGACCCCCCGCGACAAGCAACTCTCTCCTACGGCTACGGCCGCTGGCACATGCCGTCGGGCAAGCGCGAGCGGGGCGAGTCCCTGAGCGCCGGGGCCGCGCGGGAGCTGCTGGAAGAAACCGGTGTCCGTCCTGTTCTTCGCCCACGAGAACCGCCGGGCTCGCTGCCACCTGGAGCCTGGCAAGGTTGCCAACCGGCTGATCGGGCACAGCATGCGGAACGCCCTGCACACCATGGGGCACTTCCCGCCCTCCACCCCGAGGACCATGCGGGCCCCCCTCCTGCGGTCAAGTCGGCCAGGAGAACCACCGGGGACCCAGGCAAGAACGTTGCCCAGAAGTCCGGGCTGAACCGCTCCATCAGCCGGGAGGCATGGGGCCGCACGGTCACCATGCCGACATACAAGACCGCCCGGCTCGGCGGCACCCTGCACAAGGTCCCCGCCCCCGGCACCTCCCGACGCTGCTCGGCGTGCGGCTTCACCACGCCCGGCAACCGGGAGAGCCAGGCCGTGTTCGTGTGCAAGAACCCCGACTGCGGCTGGTCGGGCAACGCCGACCACAACGCAGCCCGGAACGTCTTTCACCTGTACCGGATGGGCCTCGCGCTCATCCCGGCTGCCGGGAGGGCAGTCGTCAGGCGCGCGAAGCGCGTCAAGCCCGCTGCCGCAAGGCAAGCAGGAATCCCCCGGCCTCAGCCGGGAGAGCACTTCAATGAGGAAACCTCACTGGCCCACCCTTCCGTCGATACGCTCGCGCAACAGGTCGGCGTGCCCGCAGTGGCGGGCGTACTCCTCGATCCTGTGCACCATCAGCTCCCGAACTGAGGTCCCGTCCTTCCCCAGACGCTCACTCAGATCCGGGCGCTCGGCCAGCGCGGCGTCGGTCTCGGCCTGCTCGCGCTCCAGAGCGGAGTACGCAGCGTCGACCTCGGCCTGCTCGGCGACGACTCCGTCGAAGTCCGCGTCCTTCTCGCCGTACAGCTTCGGCAGTGGATCACCGTCGCTGATCCAGTTGCGCCAGTCCCGTTCCACTTCGGCGAGGTGTCGAAGCAGGCCGAGCAGCGACATCGTCGACGGCGGAACCGACCGACGGGCCAACTGCTCCGCATCCAGACCCTCGCACTTCATCCGCAGGGTCATGCGGTAGTCCGTCAGGAAGCCCTGCAGCGTCGCGAGCTCGCCGTCCGAACTGACTCCTTCGCTGTTGCGCGGGTCGTCGTCCGGGTCAGCCCACATGTCGGGGTGGACGGTTGCTCTGCTCCATCGTCCGGGTTGATCACTCATGCGTTCCATGTTCGTCCATGAGAGCCCGAGTTCACCAGTGAGTTTCCCGAGGTTGATCACTTCCGGACTCCGTTGAGGACGAGGGGGCAGGTGTGCCCCGGTCCGGCTCACCCATGCCGGGCGTGCCGCTGATGTGTCCCACGTACCCGGCCACAGGTCGTCTCATGGAGGCCTGTCGTGGAGGACGACAGCGGCGATGCAGCGCTGCTACGCCTCGATCGGCCCGTACCGAATGCGCACCCAGTGGCGCTGGTGGATGGCACGTCCGTGTGAGGGCATCCCTTCAGAGCGAACGGGTTCCCGGGCGGCGGCGACCATGGTGTCTGGGCGACGGGCATGCTGCGGAGCGTCCAGAGAGCGGACTGGGTGCAGATGGACGCCGATACCGGCAGCCGGCAGATCGCCAAGGGCTACAGCGGGGCCGCGGTGTGGGACGACGTGCAGGGCGGAGTCGTCGGGCCGGCCGTCGCGGCGGGGCGCGGCGACCCGGCGGGGAGCGCATTCCTCGTACCGTCCGAGTCGCTCGTGGATGAGGAGGTGTTGCGCCCGGCATGTCCGTTCCGAAGCCTTGAGGTGTTCGAGGAGGACGCCGAGCTTTTTCATGGACGCGAGGACGGCATCGGGCGGCTGGCCGAGTCGATCGCCCGGCGCCCCCTCAGCGGACAGACAGCCTCTGGGAGTGTCAGGTCCCGGCGGACCGCTCGCTGGTCACACGACGATGCAGGTCATGGCCGCCCACAGCAGGGGCGAGTGCTCGATCCGGCCGCCGGCGCGCCAGCGGTTGAGCTGCTCGCGCTGCCAGCGGCCGAGCCGGTGTACGGGGTCGCGGTGCTCGTGGGCGGTGTCGACGGCGATGATCGCTTCCGACAGCGGGCGCACGGACTCGGCCAGGCCGGCCAGCCGGTGGAAGGCGAAGCTGGTGGGCAGCACCCAGCGGGTGGCGGTGACCAGCTCGGCACCGTTGTGGATCATCGCTGTCGCCAGGCCGAACGACTCGGCGAACCGCAGATCGCCGCCGCTCTCGCAGCCGATGAGGGCGACACGGGACGGCGCGGGCCAGATCCGCGCACCCGGCTCCCCGTCCGCGCGCAGCGGAAGCGTGCCGAGCAGGAGGTCCTTGGCGGACAGCGGCCGATGGGTGCGGATCGGCTCGGCCAGGCCGTCGGTCCCCGGACCGCAGCACAGATGGAGCGTGCCGTCCTCGCTCTGCCCGCCCTCGACCGGCGCGCCGCTCACGTGCCCGACGTACATCAGTCTGCGTGCCCCCTTGCGGAGCATGCCGCTCAGCCAGTCCCGGTCCAGGTCGGTGCGGCGGAATGCCTCGGCCGGGGTGGTGACGGACGGTACGACGGCGCCGGTGTCGAGGCGGCTCTGGACGAACGACAGCAGCTCCGGGTCCGAGCCGGGCGGTCCCAGGACCGAGCCGAGCGAGGAGTCGGCCCGGAATCCGGGCACCCGGGGGTCGAGGACGAGAACGACCGTGTCGGCGTCGGTGTCCGCGTCCGGCGCCGGACGCACGGCGGGATCCTGCCGCTGCAACGACACCGGGGCAGTGGTCACGACGTCCGCCAGATCGATGAGCCGGACATCGTCGTCGTCGACGGCGAGCAGTTCCCAAGGGACCTGGGCGACCCGGGACGACGGCTGAATCCGTACCAGCGGACGGCCCGCCCGCGCCGACACCTGGCGTATCTGCGCCGTCAGCCCTTCCGGCCACAGCGCCTCGGCCAGCACCCGCGCGAGCCGGTGTTCGGTCCGGTGATCGGCCATCGCTCCCGAGTCGAACGCTCGCCGTATCCCCTCCGCTCCGCCGCCCGCCCCCGGCAGCGCGGCGACCAGCGCACCGACCGCGTGGTCGACTTCGTCGCCGGGCCCGCGGCCGGTGCCGAACCCCCGGGCCCCGCCGGCCCACGTCCAGGTCATGAACAGGTCCCCGGCGTCGGCCAGCCGGACCTGGACCACCGGGCGGCTCGTCAGGTCGTCGGTGATCCAGAACGGCACCTCTTCCTCGTTCACGATCGGCCGGTGATAGCGGAACTCGGCCGCCGCGATGTACTCCTGGAGCGCGACGCGGCCGGATTCCGGCGACATCCGCACCTTCGGCGGCGGTGCGACGCGCAGGCCGGCGGAGGCAGCGGCCTCCGCCGCCACACCCCCGAGCGTCATAGGGCCGTCGACATGCCCGTATGCCTTCATGGCCGCACTCGGGAAGACCGATTCGGCGGACTCGGCCGACCCGGAGGGCGAGGTGCGTGTCGCCGACAGCGGCGTACGGTCCAGTGCCAGGGAGGCGCCCGCGCAGCGGTGTTCCACCAGTTCGAAGAGCAGCCCCTGGTCCTGTCGGCGTACGGCGAGGCGGAAGACCAACTGCATGGCATCGTCCGCCAGTTCCAGCCACTGACTGCGCGCGTGGGCGGTGACGAAGTCGTAGCGGGCCGCCTCCAGGGCCAGCGCAGCAGGAAGGGCGAGGGCGAGCGCGGTGGCGATGGACTCCGTCTCGCGGTCGCCGTGGTGCGTGTGGTTCAGGTTGTGCTCAAGGGTTTTCGCGAGCATGAGGTCGACCTGTGCGCACCGCTCGTACACCTCCCGCGCCTGGTACACCTCGCGGGCCTCCTGGGCCAGCCGCTTCATCTCCTCGATGTCGCCCCGGTCATAGGCGTGCTGGGCGCCCAGCAGCATGGTGTCGGCGGCGGCGATCGAGGCGCCGAGTCGTTGGAACCGGGCCAGGCTCACCCCCAGCAGGTCGTCCGCGCCGGTGGTGTCACCGCGCCGGCCGGCGAGAAAGCCACGGGCCTGTTCACAGACCGCCAGGTCACCGAACCGCCCCTGTCGCTCGAAGACCGCGGATGCCTCGGCGAACAACCGCTCCGCGAGGTCGAGGTCGCCCCGGTGCATCGCGGCGTACGCCCGGTGGGCGACCAGCGACTGCAGCTCACCGGTGTCCCCCATCGCCCGGAAGCTGTCCTCCGCGCGGGCGAAGTAGTCCTCGGCCAGGTCGAACCGTCCGGTCGAGGCGCAGACCAGGCCGAGGGCTGTAAGCAGCCTCGGCACGGTCTCCACGACAGTCGCCGGCAGGGTGTTCAGCAGCGCCGAGGCCTGCTCCTCGGCCGCTCCCCACTCGCCCCGCTCCATCAGCAGATGCACCCGGTTCAGGCCGAGTTCGGAAGAACGCAGCCCCTCGGGATCGTCGAACTCGGGCAGCCTGACCGCCGCCTCGTCCAGACACCCCAGCGCCTCGTCCAGGCGCCCGGTCCTGCGCAGCAGGTCGGCCCTGGCGAGCAGCGTCTTCAGCATGATTTCCAGCCACAGTTGACGACCGCGCGGCCCCATCGGCACCGACGCGATGCCGTCGAGCAGGTCGCGGGACCGCTCGACGGCCTCCTCCGCCCCGGCCAGGTCCGTGGCGGTGAGCCGGACGCTCGCGATGTCGGACAGCAGGTGCGCCCGCAGGAACCGCACATCGGGCGAGTCCTCGATGGACTCGGCCACGGTGAGCAACTCCTCGTAGACGGCGCACGCGGCCCCGGGATCAGCGGCCAGCTGATGCTCCTCGGCCAGGGCGAAGCCGCTGTCGAACGGCTCCCCGTACAGTTGCATCACCGCCGCGTTCTCCCCGTCCCCGTCCGGCATCCGTCAGTAGTCCTCGCCCGTGGCAGCAGCGGCGATCTCGGCAAGGAACAGCCCCGAAGACGCGTCGTGCGGCGACGCCTCGTACGCCAGGGGCTGTGCCGCCGTTGCAAGTCGCCGCCGGACCAGCGCGCGGATCGCGTCGCGGTCACCGCGGCCTTCGGGCCCCGGACCCGGGTCGAATCCGGGCAGTAGCACACCCACCTCGAAAAGCGGCGGTATCGCCCCGTCCGGAAGGTGCAGATCCAGATCCGCCCGGCCGGTCCACATGTCGTCCCGTCTGGCGAGGAACACCCGGTCCGGGTGGCCACCGTTCACACGGACCTCCGCGACGAGGGGCGCACCGTCTGCGGGTGCCGCGACGTGTGCGACGACCTCGATCTCGATCCGCCGTCGCGCGCCGAGTGCGCGAACGGTCCAGGACACCGCGTGCTCGGAAGCGTCGACGAAGCCGGGCGGGTAGCGGCGCCAGTCGTTGGTCCCCGAGCCCCGGGCGATCACCCGGCCGCCCGCGAGGAGCAGTTCGCCCGCCGCGAGTGCATAGCCGTCGTGCCGTGCGAACAGCGCGCCGGGGCCGACCGGCGTACCGGCCGGACGGTCCTGGTCCAGGGACGAGCGGAGGCGGTGCAGCGCCGACCCGTCCAGCCCGGCGCTGTCCGCCGCGTCGTCGATCAGCCGCAGGACGCTCTCCAGGTGGCGCGCCGTGTCCGCCTGCTGTGGTGCCGCGCGCCACCACTGGATCAGCAGGTCGAGGGCGGCCTGATGCTCCTCGATCAGTTCGGCCACGCAGTCATCGGGCTGATCACCGAAGTCGTCGAACAACTGCTGGCACCGGTGGGTGAGCGCGGCCAGCTCCAGGCCGAGCACGTCCGGTTCGAGCGCCGGTATCCCGTCCGCGTACGACGCCGGCCACCACCGGTGCGCCCAGTGCCCGAAGCCGAGCCGGGCTGCGCCGCCCGCGAGAGCGGTCACGTCCGCCGTCACCCGAACACCGGCCGGCTCCCCTGCCGCGCAAGCGTGCACGGCGGCGGCGGTGCGCTCGCCGTAGACCGCCCACAGCCACTGCTGCGCCCGCCCCACGTCATGCACCTCCGCCACCGGCAAGCCCGGTTCCCCGAGGACGGGCCAGACCAGAACCGCGCCCGCGACGTCGAGAACGGCCCCGGTGAAGCCGGGACCCACGGCGGCCGCGTCGCTGCCGTCCTCGGACCGGCCGACGACAGGACCGGAGGCGACCCGGATCGTGCCGTCCTCACCCCGCGCGACATGGACGTCGACGCCGGCCTGCGCCATCACGCGCTGCTCCGCTCGGTCGCTTCCGCAGTGGTCGCCGACAGCGTGCGCAGCGCCGACCGGACCCTGGCGCGGTGGTCCATCATCACCGAGCGGGCGACCCCGTCGAGCACTGCCCAGGCCGACGCGATGTCGCCCAGCGGTGCGTCGCGGACATCCCGCCCGTGCAGCCGCACCCACAGCCGCCGCATGTAGGCGGCCCAGGGGGTACGGAGGTCCTGGGCGAGGACGTCCAGGACGCCGCCGTCCGGGTCGGGGTGGGGAGAAACGGTCATCCGGCGTGCACGAAGAACGGAAGCCTCCCGTCGCCAGCGGCTGTTGACGGCCCGGTGCGCCGCTGTCCGCCCCAGCGCGGATTCCTTGCTGCCCAGCGGGTCGAGACCGACCGCGAGCCGGCCGCCGAGGACCACGGCGACGCGCAGGCTCTCGTCGTACAGTCCGAGCGGAGCGCAACTGCGACCGACCTCCCGCCCCACGAGCTCAGGCACCGTCGGCAGTTCCTCGCGCCGGGCCGACGACTGCAGAACCACAAAGAGCCGCTCGAAGAGCGTGCGGTCCAGCGGCGCGGGAAGCGTGGCCGTCGAGGCACTCCGCCCGGCCTCCGGACACGGCGGTACCTGCCACGCGGTCAGCCCCAGATGCACTGGGAGATCGTCGCGGCCCCAGACACCGCTCGCGTCCGCCCACAGGGCCCGGCCGAACAATCCTCCGCGTCCCGCCTCGACCATGGCCGTGTACTCCGTCGAGTTCCGCGACCGCCCCGGCGCGCCGCAGGCTTCCAGCACCTCGGCCGCCAGCACGACCGCCGCGACCGCGTCGGCGGCCGGGGCCGGCTGATGACTCTCCCACGCGGTGGCCAGCTCCCCGTCGAGCCGGGCGCGCCGGACAGCGTCCGCCAGATGGTCTTTCAGCACTTCCACCGTGCGTCCGCCGGCCGCGCCGACCACGTCCTCCACCACGGCCCTGGCCATCGCGTCCGCACCTGCCGAGGGCTTTCCGTGCTCGGTGGCCAGCTCGAAGCACCGCTGGAAGTAAAGATCCTGGGGGTTGCCCGCCACGATGCCCAGAGCCCGGCGGGTCCTCTTGAGCAGCGTGAACCACTGTGCCGTCGCCTCAAGACGCGTACCCGACTCCCGGATCAGCGCGTCCAGGCGCGCGGCCTGCGCCGGTCCGAGGAAGTCCACCGCGAGTTCAGGATGCAGCGCCGGCCTGACGATCAGCGGAAGCACGATCAGCTTGATCGTCCGGGTCAACGGTGCGCCACCGGGGCCGCTCAGCGACTCCAGCCCCGGCCCGAGGCCACGCCAGGCCCGGTCGATGACCATGGCGCGCGGTCGGCGCTCGCCGGTCTGCTGGCTCGGAGGCGGCATGTGAGGAGAGTACGTCGTCCGGGGCAGGCGGGCGAACCTGGGATCGGTAGGTGTCCCCGGCCACTAGCGTCCACACCGTCAGGCCGGGCCGACGGCGAGGAGGGAACCCATGCCCACGACGGTCAACCGCGCGACACCGGCCGTGGGACGGTCGCCCCGGTCGCCGGGCAACTCGTCGGCCGCCCCGGCGGATCGTCGTACGAGGCGACCGGCCAACGGCTCTTCCCCGCCCGCCTGACCGGCTGCCTCCAGGGCGGCCGCGTCGTCACCGTCCCGTACCTGCCGAACGCCGAGAACGAGGTCGCTCTCCGGCTGTCGGCCAACCCCGAGCCCGAACCGCACCGGACATCACCAGAAGGAGAGTCGTTATGGGAATCTTCAGGAAGCGTCGCCAGAACCGCGAGGAACGGGCGGCCGAGATCGCCGGCAAGGTGGCCAGCGGCAAGGGCTTCTACGGTCGCACCACGCGTGCATTCCTCGGGAACGAGGACTTCGCCAGAGTTCAGCAGTCGATCGGGGCGTACAACTCCGCCCTCGATGTCCGGCAGTTGATCGCCATGGGAGCGCCGACCATAGCCGCCGTCGTCGTATCGATCAGCGACACCGGCAAACTCGTCAACTTCGACCCGGTCGTCGACCTGGTCCTGCAACCGTCCGGGACGACCGACCGGATCACCCTCCAGACCATCGTCTCCAAACTGCGGATCCCCCGCACCGGCGACCAGGTGCTGCTGGTGTCCGACCCCGCCCGGCCCGGCGGTTACCTCTACGCCGGGGACGGCGTGGCACCGTGACCCCGACGCCGTTGCACGAAGCGCCGGCGACCGATTCCGTCCTGCTCTCCTTCGACGGCCGGGTGCTGGAGGTGTTCGGCTACACCGACGCCGCCCGATACCACATCGGGGAGGAGCCTCGTCTGGAGTTCCGTCCCGGCCGGAGCCGCAGACTGACGATCACCACCAAGCACGGCAGACGCCACTCCATCCTGTACGACCCGCACCGTCTCGTGGGCCTGCAGGCCCTGGCGGACCGGCTGGCGCGGAGCCGGCCCGAGGGCTCGGAGCACTGACATGGCCGACGACGGGGACAGGGACGGGACCGGCCCCAGGCCGACGCCGATGGCGCAGATATCGCGGGTCGGCCCGGGGGAAGCCACGTTCCTGTACATCACTGCCGCGGTGATGTGCCTGTGCGGTCCGGTCATGCTGGGCTTCGCCGTCCTCACCGGCGCGGAGCTCGTGGTCATGGGCGTCGTGTTCACGGTGGTCCTTGTGCCCCTGGGCCTGGGGTTCTGGGGCAACGCTGTCGTCGGCAGAGAGCACAACCGGCGGCTCGACGCCGTCGGGGTTCCGGCGACCGCGGAGATCACCGACCTGACCGACTTCGACTGGAGCGGGGAGGAATCCGGCGTCGCGGTCGGTCTACGGGTCAGCGGGCCGGGGTTGCGGACGTTCGAGACGACCTGGAAGCGCACGCACCATCCCGCCCTGCGCGTAGGTCTTCGGCTCCCAGCCGTCGTCGACCCGTCCCGTGGCCGGTTCCGTGTCGAATTCTGAGCTGGGTCGCCCTCTGAGGGGATGGCGGCGCGGCCACGCTGTGACGCCTCAGGCCCCGTCGCAGGGGAGGCACGTTCGCCGACGAGCATGTGGACAGCGGCTCGACCGGGCGGATTCGGCAGGGCGGTCGGACGGGCGCCGCTACTCGCGTCGGGACCGCGCGGCTCCGTGGGGCCGGGGGCTGTGCGGGAAAGAAGATGATCCGTGCCGTGAGGTACGGGGAATGCATGGGGAGAGGCAAATGCGGAGCTATGCCGGTGTGTTTGTCGGCCATCTTGTTTTCGCCGCGATCTGCTGCTCGGCGGGCCCGGTTTTCCTCTTCGTGGGATATCTCGCCTGGCTTGACGATGCCGGCTGGAGCTGGGTGGTGTCCGCGCTCGGCGTCGGGTCGGTCGGCACGGTCATGATCCCCGTCACGGCGTTCACGATCACGCGGCAGGACTTCCCGCGGATCACGCGCAGGGACCGTGTGAAGGGTGAGAGCGGCTCGTACGGGGACGACACCTTCGTGATGTGGGCGCCACGGTCCGAAGAGGGCCCGGCGGACGCGCGGTTGGTGCGGGCGGACGTCCTGGAGGCGTCATTCGTGCGGTACAACCCCGACGGCGAGGCGACATTCACGACCTACGTGGGCAACTACGTACCCGCAGAATTCACGCCGGTGATCAGGCTGAGGCTTCGGGTGCACGATGCCGGGGACGGCGACGAGGCTGCCGGGTCCGCAGGGTGTCCTGGGTTCGAGATCACGGACCAGTGGCGGGTGCCGCCCCTGTGCCTGTCAGCCGTCACGGCGGGCCGTCTGGTCGTCCTCGTCGGCCCGGCCGGTCCGGAGGCGCGCGGCAAGGTCACCGTTCAATGGCCCCGCAGCACCCTGCTGGCGGGCACGCGAACCTGCCGGGTGATCGACCTCGAAGGCCGGTGGACCGATGTGACCCGGCGCCCCGGTCGCCAGCTGGAACAGATGCGGATCTCGCGGGCGGCCGGAGGCGTCGCGATGGCCGGTGACACGATCGACATCCGGCGCCTGGGTGCGGAAACGGCAGCCCGGTACGGCGCTCTGGCCGACCGGGCCCGCGCCTTCCCCGAGGACCAGGCACCGGTGACCGAGCCGGGCGAGGAGGCCCGGTGGCTGGCGGACCGTCTCCCGGGTGAGAAGGGGGCGTTCGGCTCCGTCGGACGGCGGTGGTCGCGCCACGGTGGACATCTGGTGCGCGCCCGGTTCCTGGAGATGCACGGCACGACCACCTTCCAGGACCACGGGCCGGTCCTGGACACGGTGCTGCGTATCCATCCGGCGGACGGCACGCCCCCGTTCGACGCCACCCGGCGGCTGACGGTACCGATGAACTACCTGGCGGTGCTGCACCGCACCAGGGAGGTGGTCCTCCACGTCAGCCCGAACGGCATGTCGTACGTCATCGACTGGGCCCGCACCAACCTGCTCGCGGGCGTCACCGCGGCCAGAGTCATCGCCCCGGACGGTCAAGAATTTCCTGTGACGGGACGCCCCGACGTCATCTGGCCCCTGATGAACCTGCTGGCATCCCACGCCCTCTCGAACACGACTCCTGTGCTGGACCTCCGCAGGCACCGAATGGGTGCGGTGGCGGGGGCAGTGATGGAAGTGGTGCGGGGCGTGGGACACAGGTGAACGCGGCCCGGCTCCAGGATATGCGGTGGCGACCCACGGCGACCGGGTCGGCAGCTTCGCGGCGAGGTTGATTCTCAGCCGGACAAGGGGTGCGGCATCGCCGAAGCGCAGCGCCGCAACGGCTACCGGGGCCGGCTCACCCTCCTGGACGCGGCCGCCGGCCCGCCTCACGACCGGCCGCCGCTGTCCGAACTGCGACGCCCAGTGCCGCGCCGCCCCCAGTATCTATGCGGCGGGCGATGCCGCCCGCTTCCACCATCAGGACCTCGGCATGCACGTGCGGCTGGAGAACCGCACCAACGCGACCGCTCAGGCCGTGGTCGTGGCGGCCAACACCCTCGGAGACGAACGCGCCTACACGCCCGTCCCCTACTTCTGGACCGACCAGTTCGACGTGAAGATCCAAGTGTTCGGCACACCCCCGCCGACGCCACCACGAGCATCGTCGACAGCGCGGACAGCGGCCGCTTCGTCGCCCGATGCGACGGGCCGCAGGGCGTCACCGCCGTCGTGGGCTGGAACCTGCCCCAGCAGAAACGGCTCCACAGTCAAGTGCTCGCGGCTCCATCACGTCTCGCCCGTTCATGAACCGGCCACCCCACCACTGACTGTCGAGGGACCCCCATGACCACGCCACCTCCCGACATCGCGGACCTGCCCGCCTTCCCTCACCCCCGCGCCGCCTCCTGCCCGTTGGAGCTCTCCCCGCATATGACGGCCCTTGCCGACCGTGGACCGGTCACGCGTGTCTCGTCCTGGGGCCGAAGCACCCCCTGGGTGGTCACCACCCACGCCGAACAGAAAGCCCTGCTCGCCGACAACCGGCTCGGCGCGGACTTCTCGAACCCCGGCTTTCCCAGTCCTGGCGACCCGCAGCACGCGCACAGCGGCTCCACCGACATGAGTTTCGTGGGCATGGACGACCCCGAGCACTCCCGGCTGCGACGCATGGTCAGTGGTGCCTTCATATATGGGCAGACAGTTGGTAATGCTGTGGTGCGATTCAGGGGGCCGGTTGCCGGAGCACCGCGACGTCCCGGGGCGGCAGCACGAGGCCGCCCCCCGTCGCGGGACCGATGAGCAGCTCACCGGTCATGCCGGGCAGCGGCACCGACACGTCGCCTCGGTTGACCAGGAAGAGGTAGCGGCTGTCGGCGTCGCGGCGCACGGTCAGCTCGACCGACCCTCGCGCTCCGTCCGGGAGTTCACTGGTCACGCCGGCCGGTGCGAGCAGTTCCGGCAGCAGTGCGGCTAGGCCTTCGGCGCCGAGGCGGGTGGAGACGTACGCGGCCGAACCGCGGCCCGTCGTACAGCGTGTGACGGCCGGACGGGAGGCGTACGTCCCGCTGCGGTAGCGGGCGAGCACCTCAACGTCCGGCCCGGTGACGTTGATCCGGTCGGTCCACAGGCTGCCGGTCGTCTCGTTGTCGAGGTCGACGGTGGCGCCGTCGAGAAGCGGCCCGAACTCCTCGATGCGGATGCCGAGCAGCTCGCGCAGGGCGCCGGGGTAGCCGCCGAGCCAGATGTGGTCGTTCTCGTCGACGACGCCGGAGAAGTACGTGGTGACGAGGTGTCCGCCGCCCTCGACGTATTGGGTCAGCTCCTTGCCGAACGGCTGGGGCACCACGTGCAGCACGGGCGCGATCACCACGTCGTACGAGGTGAGGTCGGTGCGGTGTGCGGGCACCACGTCGGCGCGGATTCCGAGCCGCAGCAGCGCGGAGTACCAGTCGAGGGCCTCGCGGTGGTAGTCGAGCAGCGAGGTGGGGTGGGAGTCGTGCTCGCTGGTCCACCACGAGTCCCAGTCGAACAGGACTGCCACGCGGGCGGGTTCGCGCCCAGCTCCGGCGATCGGCGCGAGCGCATCGAGGGTGCGCCCCAACTCGGTCACAGAGCGGAAGAGTTCGCTGTCACTACCGGCGTGCGGCACCATCGCCGAGTGGTACTTCTCGGCTCCGGCCGCCGACTGGCGCCACTGGAAGAATGCAGACGGCGTCGGCGCCGTGCGCCACGTGCAGCAGCGAGTCCCGCGCCAGCTCCCCGGGCTTCTTCGCCAGGTTGACGGGCTGCCAGTTCACGGCGCTGGTGGAGTGTTCTTCAGGAACCACGGGCGGTGGCCCACGATGCCGCTGGTCAGGTTGGCGGCGAAGGACAGCTCGTCGCGATCCTGCGGGCCGGGGGTGGCGTAGTGGTCGTTGGCAACGAAGTCGATCGCATCCGAGTCCGCCCAGTCCGCGTAATCCATGCCCTTGATGCCGCCCATCACCATGAAGTTGGTGGTCACCGGCACGTCAGGGGTCAGCTCGCGCAGCACCTCGCGCTCCGCGAGAAGATGGTCCTTGAGCGCGTCCGACGAGAACCGCTTGAAGTCGAGCTGCTGCGTCGGGTTGGGGTGCGATGCGGCGAGGCGCGGCGGCAGGATCTGGCGCCAGTCGCTGTAGCGCTGGGACCAGAAGGCCGTTCCCCAGGCATGGTTGAGGGCGTCGAGCGTGGTGTAGCGGCGGAGCAGCCAGGTGCGGAAGGCGTGGGCGGCGTCGTCGGAGTAGTCGTAGACGTTGTGGCAGCCCAGCTCGTTGTTGACGTGCCAGGCGACCAGGGCCGGATGGCCGGCGTAGCGCGTCGCCACCTCCCGTACCAGGCGCAGCGCATGGGTGCGGAAGACCGGCGAGGTGGGCCGCCAGTGCTGGCGCGCGCCCGGCCAGAGCGTCTCGCCGGTCGCGGTCACCGGCAGAATCTCCGGGTGGGCGGTGGTGAGCCACGGTGGCGGAGACGCGGTCGCGGTGGCCATGTCGACACCGATGCCGCCCGCGTGCAGCAGGTCCATGACCTCGTCGAGCCAGCCGAAGTCCCAGGTGTCGGCGGTGGGCTGGATCCGGGCCCAGGAGAAGATCGCCAGGGAGAAGATGTTCACGCCGGCCTCGCGCATCAGCCGGACGTCCTCCTCCCACACCTCCCGCGGCCACTGCTCGGGGTTGTAATCGGCGCCGTAGCCGAGGCGTCGGCTGCCGTCGCTGCCCGCCGGGTACGGGAAACGGGAGGTGAGGGGGGAGGTCATCAGGTCCTTCCGAGGTCCGATGGAGCGAAGGGGAGCTTCAAAGGCTCCGGGGACTACTTCTCGACGGTGAAACCCTGCTCCGTGCCGTACTTGACGGACGCGTCCTGCCACGCCTTCAGGCCCTGGTCCAGCTTCGTGCCGGAGATGTAGGCCTTGCCGACGGTGTCGTTGAAGATCGAGTTGGCGTACACCTGGTACGGCAGGTACTTCCAGTCGGCGGGCACGTTCTTCGCGAACTCGGCGAAGACCTTGTTGGCCTTCTGGCCGCCGAAGTACGGGAATTCGGTGTTCTGGAACGCCTCGGAGTTCAGGTCCTTCGCGGTCGCGGGGAACGCACCGTTCTCGATGCGGGTCCGCACGCCCGCACCGGAGTTGGCGTACTCGACGAAGGCGTAAGCGAGTTCCCTGTTCTTGCCGAGCTCGGGCAGCGCGAGCGAGCTGCCGCCGTTCTCCGAGCTGGCCGTCGCCCCCTGGGTCCACTGCGGCAGCGGGGCTGCGCGCCAGTCACCGGAGGCGCCCTTCACACCGGAGGCGAAGTTGGCGGGCATCCACGCACCGGTGGGCAACGTGGCGATGGTGCCGTCGCCGAGGCCCTTGTACCAGTCGTCGCTCCAGCCGGCGATCGGCGAGACGAGCTTCTCGTCGATGAGCTTCTGCCAGGTCTCGGTGTACTTCTTCGCGCCCGCGTCGGTGAAGTCGATGCCGACCTTGGTGCCGTCGACCTTGTACGGGTGCGAACCGGCCTGCCACAGAAGGCTGGTGGTCTGGCCCGCGTCGCCGAGGTCGCTGGTGATGTACGCCTTCGGGTCCGCCTTGTGTAGCTTGCGGGCTGCCTCGACGTACTCGTCCCACGTCGTCGGCACGGCGATCTTGTACTTGTCGAAGACCTTCTTGTTGTAGAAGAGCGCCATCGGGCCCGAGTCCATGGGCAGGCCGTAGATGCCGTCACCGGCCTGCACCGAGTTCCACGGGCCGGGAGAGTAGGAGTCGGCGAGCTTCTCGGCGCCGTACGGCTTGAGGTCGGCGACCGACTTCGTCAGCGCGTACTGGCTGAGCGCGTAGTACTCGATCTGCGCGACGTCGGGGACGCCCTTCTTCGCCGAGATCGCGTTCTGCAGGGCCTTGTACTGGTCGTTGTTGGTGCCCGCGTTGACCAGCTTGATGTCGACCTTCGGGTACTTCTGCTCGAAGTCGGCGGCGACCTGCTTCAGGGTGGGCTCCCACGCCCACACGGTGACAGTGCCCCCTTTCTTCAGGGCGGCCTGGATGTCGGCCGAACCGACCTTCTTCTGGCCGGAGTTGCCGCCATCGGAGCCGCCGCAGGCGGTCGCCCCGAGGGCGAGGGCGCAGACAAGACCTATGCCGCGCAGCAGGCGGCGGGGGTGCTTGGACATGGCGATGCTTCCACTTCGTCGTGGTCCTACAGAGGGATTTCAGAAACAGTGAAGGCTGAACTGGATTGCTGCGCCTACTCCTTGACGCTTCCGGCGGCGAGACCGGACTGCCAGTACTTCTGGAGCAGCAGGAACGCGGCGATCAGCGGCACGATGGTGATCAGCGAGCCGGTGATCACCAGGTTGAACACGACCTCACCGCCCGCCGCGTACGCCTGCTTGTTCCACGCGTCGAGTCCGACGGTCAGCGGGTACCAGTCGGGGTCCTTCAGCATGATCAGCGGCAGGAAGTAGTTGTTCCACGTCGCGACCGTGGTGAAGAGCAGAACGGTGACCGTGCCGGGCGCGAGCAGTGGAAGCGCGACCTGGAAGAAGGTGCGCACCTCGCCCGCGCCGGCGATGCGGGCGTCCTCCATCAGCTCGGTGGGGATCGCCTCGGCGGCGAACACCCACATCAGATACAGGCCGAACGGCGAGATCAGCGACGGGATGATGACCGCCCACGGAGTGTCGGTCAGACCCATCTTGCTGAACATGAGGAACGTCGGGACGGCGAGCGCCGTGGTCGGTACCGCGACCGCGCCGATGACGACCGCGAACACGCCCCGCTTGCCCGGGAAGTCGAACTTGGCGAGCGCGTACCCGCCGAGGACGGCCAGGAAGGTGGCGCCACCCGCGCCCACCACCACGTACAGCAGGGTGTTGAGGAGCCAGCGGCCGAAGACGCCGTCCTGGTACGTGAAGGTCTCGGTGATGTTGTCCCACAGGGCGAAGTCCCCGTCGAACCACAGGCCGAACGAGCCCGCCAGGCCCTGCTGTGTCTTGGTGGCGCTGATCAGCAGCCACAGCAGCGGTACGAGGCTGTAGAGCAGGACGACGGCGGTGAGCACGGTCAGCAGGACACTGCGCTTGGGGCGTCCCGGGGTGTGGCGGTGCGGGGTGCGCAGGCGCGAGGCGGCGGACTTCGGCGGCGCCGGGGGCCGGAAGGCGGTGGTGGTACTGCTCAGTCCAGTCATTGGGATCACGCTCCCTTGCGCATGCCGCGCAGCTGGACGACATAGGCGACGATCATGGTGATCACGCCCATGACGATGGCGACCGTCGCGGAGTAGTTGTGCTGCTGGCCGGAGAAGGACAGCGAGTACGTGTAGTAGTTCGGGGTGTAGTCGGTGGTGATCGCGTTCGGTGCCAGCTTCTGGAGGATGGCGGGTTCGTTGAAGAGCTGGAAGCTGCCGATGATCGAGAAGATGGTGGCGATGACGAGCGCGCCGCGGATGGCCGGCAGCTTGATCGCCGAGATGACGCGCCACTGTCCCGCGCCGTCGATCTCCGCCGCCTCGTACAGCGCGTGCGGGATGACACGCAGCGCGGCGTAGAAGATCAGCATGTTGTAGCCGACGAACTCCCAGGTCACGATGTTGCCGATGGACGCCAGGATCAGCTCGGAGGAGAGCGGATCGGGCAGCTTCACGTCGAACGCGTCGTTGATGTCGCCGACCAGGCCGAAGCGGGTGCCGTAGATGAAGCCCCACATGAGGGAGGCGACGACGGCGGGCACCGCGTAGGGCAGAAAGACGGATATCCGGAAGAAGTCCTTGCCGTAGAGACGGCCACTGTCGAGGGCGAGCGCGACCAGCAGGGCGAGGCCCAGCATGATCGGCACCTGGATCAGGAGAAACAGGCCGACGCGCCCGGCCCCGCCCCATAACTGACTGTCTTGCAGGGCCTGTTGGTAGTTTCCCAGGCCCACGAAGGTGGTGCCGCCGATGAGCTGGGTCCTGAAGAGGCTCAGATGGATCGAGTACCCGAGCGGCACCAGGAAGACCAGTGCGAAGACGAGGACGAAGGGGCCGATGAACCCCCATCCCGTCCACGAGCGGCGCGCCCGTCGCACCGGCGATCCGGCCGGGCGGGGCCTTGTGGCCGCCGACGGTTGAAGCGTCGTCATCTCGCGTCCCTCGCTCATACATCCCTCGCGGGTGGTGTCCCTGATGTTTGCGTAACCATTCCGACGCGCAAGGAACCGACGGCTGTTATGGTTACGTAAACATTCGGTGGCGGCATGTCTACACCGCCCCGTTGATCACGGTCAAGAGTCCGTCTCTCGGTATACGAACGAGACAGCTGGTGAGGGAAAACGGTGGGAGCAACGGACAGCGCCCCGGCGCGAGGCAGGGCCGGTGGCCGACGCCGTACGCAGAACGCGTCGATGGCGGACGTCGCCCGGGTCGCGGGTGTCTCCTCGCAGACGGTGTCCCGCGTCTCGAACGGCTTTCCCGGCGTCAACGAGGAGACACGGCAACGGGTCCTCGCGGCGATGAAGGAGCTCGGCTACCGGCCCAACAGCGCGGCCCGCGCGCTCAAGCGGGGCGACTTCCGCACGATCGGCGTGATCACATTCACGCTGTCCACGACGGGCAACATGCGCACGCTGGAGGCCATCGCGACATCGGCCGCACAGGAGGGGTACTCGGTCACGCTGCTGCCGGTCGCGGTCCCCACCCAGGACGAAGTGCGCGGCGCCTTCTCCCGGTTGGGTGAGCTGGCAGTCGACGCGGTCATCGTCATCATGGAGGTCCATCTGCTCGACTCGGCGAGCCTGTCGCTGCCGCCGCACGTGAAGATCGTGGTCGCGGACTCGGACGCCGGAGACCGGTACGCGGTCGTCGACACGGACCAGGCGGGCGGCACGCGGGACGCCGTGCTGCACCTGCTCGACCTCGGGCACCGTACGGTGTGGCACCTCGCCGGACCGGAAACGTCGTACGCGGCACAACGTCGAACCGACGCCTGGCGCAGGACACTTGAGGAGGCGGGCCGCGTGCCACCACCCCTCGTGCGCGGCGACTGGTCGGCGGAGTCGGGCTACCGCGCGGGCCTCCACCTGGCCGAACAGGCCCACTGCACCGCGGTGTTCGCCGCCAACGACCAGATGGCGCTCGGCCTGCTGCGCGCCCTCGACGAGCGCGGCCGCAAGGTCCCCCAGGACGTCTCGGTCATCGGCTTCGACGACATCCCGGAGTCGGGCTCGTTCCTTCCCCCGCTGACCACGGTCCACCAGGACTTCGCCGAGGTCGGCCGCCGCTGCGTGGAGAGCGCCCTGCGCCAGGTACGGCAGGGCGAGGCGGAGCGGGGAACTACGCTGGTGCCCATGCGGCTCGTGGTGCGGGACAGCACGGCGCACGGACGCGGCTGACGATGTGCCAGTGGCCGGGGAACGTGGAGGCGGCCACCGAAGTGGTGGGCCTCCTTACAGCCAACGCCGTGGCGCACGCGGACCCCGGCCTGCGAGGCAAGCACTGGCAGGTCGGCCTGCGCCTCGCGATCACCGAGCGCGAGCTGCTCATCGACATGTCCGTCCCGTTCCTTGAATTCAGGCACTTCGGCCAGGCGGCCGGCGCCGAGTCCGGCGGGGCCTGCTGCAGATCCGCTGACTCGGGGCGGACATCTCTCTTGGAGTGTCCGGTCGAGCGGACTTCATCGAAGCTGCTGTTCAGCGGCCCTTTTTAACAGTGTGCCGTGCGGAGTCCGCGTAGCGGATGGCGGTCTTCTCGTCGATACCGAAGACGAGCGCGAGGTGCAGTGGGCCGGCGCCGTGGTTGAGGGCCTCTTCGAGCTGGCGGTCGACGCGGATCCTTTCAAGGGGGGCGGTGAGGTTGCAGGTGGCCCGGGTGGTCCAGAGCTTGCTGGCCGGGCCGAGTTCGACGGCGGCCGAAGACCACTTCGAGATCGCCGCGGTCGCGCTGCTCCTGCAGAACGTCGCCGTCGCCCGCACCACCCGGATGCCCCGCGACCTGCTCACCCACCACGGCCGGCTCGTGCACTTCGACGGCATCACCCTCAGGGCCTGGTTCACCCCCGCCGAGCTCACGGACGTCACTCCCGAGCCCCTCAAGGAGCAGGACCGCCTCGGCTACCGCGCCAAGAACCTCCCCCCACTTCGCCGCCTTCTTCCGCGACCACACCACCGAAGAGCTCCAGACCGCCGACGACCTCGTACAGACCTTCCAGCAGATCAAGGGCGTGGGCCCGTACGCTGCCGAAGCTGATTGCGCGGGACTTGCCCTCGTGCGCACTTCAACTCCTAGCCTCCTGAGGCATGGAGACAGAGACGAAGAGCAGGAACCTGGGGCGCGACGGCATCGAGGTCAGTGCGCTCGGCTTCGGGTGCTGGGCCATCGGCGGCCAGTGGTCGGACCCGGACGGCAATCCGCTCGGCTGGGGCAAGGTCGAGGACGAGGAGTCCGTCGCGGCGATCCGGCGGGCACTGGAGCTCGGCGTGACGTTCTTCGACACGGCCGATGTGTACGGGACCGGGCATAGCGAACGGATTCTCGCCCGGGCTCTCGCCGGGCGCCGTGATGACGTCGTCATCGCCACCAAGTGGGGCAATCGCTTCGACGAGCAAGCCCGCACGCTGATCGGGGGCGACAGCTCCCCCACGTACGCCCGCGAGGCGCTCGTCGCCTCGCTGCGCAGGCTCGGCACCGACCGGATCGACCTCTACCAGCTGCATCTGTCCGACGCGCCGCTCGACGAAGCCGCAGAACTCCGCGATGCCTGCGAGGGGTTCGTGGCCGAGGGGCTGATCCGGTCCTACGCGTGGAGCACCGACGACCCGGTGCGCGCCGCACTGTTCGCGCAGGGCGCGCACTGCGTCGCCGTGCAGCACGCCTGCAATGTGCTGGAGGACGCGCCGGAGATGCTCGCGCTCTGCACGGAGCGTGGGCTCGCGAGCATCAACCGCAGCCCGCTCGCGATGGGGCTGCTCACCGGCGCGTACGGCCCCGAGCGGCGCGGCGGTGCGGGCGACATCCGGGCCACCCCGCCGGCCTGGCTGCGGTGGTTCGGAGCGGGCGGGACCGCGGCGCCCGAGTGGGCGGCGCGGGTCGATGCCGTACGCGAGGTCCTGACCGCGGACGGACGCACCCTCGCGCAGGGCGCCCTTGCCTGGCTCTGGGCCCGCAGCCCGTACACCGTGCCGATCCCCGGATTCCGGACGGTCGCCCAGGCGGAGGAGAACGCCGGGGCGCTGGCCCACGGGCCGCTGAGGGAGGAGCAGTTGACGGAGATCTCCACGCTGCTGGCCTGACGAGGTCGGCCGGCACGTTCCACGGATCGGCCTTCTCCACATCCACGGAGCCGCCGAAGCCCCAGCCCCGACCCTCGATGAACAGCGCACCGGCCCTGCTCTGGGCCGGGGTAAGCGGTCGGTGGTCATCTGCCGCACCGATGCGGGTGACAGCAGTCCGCCGCCGTCGGCGAGCAGCATCCGGGCGAACGCCGGCCAGTCGTCGGCCGTGGAGACCAGTCCGGCCAGTTCGAGCCCACGCGTTCGAAGATGCCCCGGGGCCGGCACCGGGGCCTGGACGGCCGGGACACCGGTCTGCTCGTTGAGCCCGGCGTAGGCGGCTGAGGGGAGAGTCGCTTCCGTCGCCCACCTCGATGGGATCCTGGCTCCGGTCCTCATCCGACGCCGGGCGTCGAGATCAGGACCTTGGAAAGAGCGTGGGCTTCCAGGCGTCCTTCGATCTGTCCGGCCAGGAGTCTGCGCTTGTCAAGGACGGCGGTGAGGGAGCCGGCCAGGCTCGGGACGATCAGTGCGGCCGCCCGGGGCCCGGAGCCGGTCAGACATCAACTGCGCTGGAGGGTATACCTCTGCCGTGGGGACGAGTTTCGCAGCCCGGCGTGGTCCTGTACCGGCACATGACGCAACAGGACGAAACGGCCATCGACGGACCAGGTGTGCAGAACCCCGAATGCCCCAGGCACACTTTGTTTGTCGCAGTCACATCGTCAAGGGGAAGATTCACGCATGATTACGCTCAAAAAAGAAGACGGCCCAGCGGATCTGGACGGAGTGACACATCTGTCCATCGGAGTGTCCTGGGATCCCACCGCCGGCAGCAGCGGCGGGATGATGGGAATGCTCCGCCGCAAGTCCGGTACCGACCTCGACCTGATCGCCATCGCGATGCAAGGCGGGGATCCGGTACGCCTGGCGGGACTCGATTCCCTCGATCCCATGGGTAACGGCTCCTTGGTGCACAGCGGCGACAATCAGACCGGGCACGGGGATGGCGACGACGAGACGGTGACAGTCGAGTTCGCGCGTATCCCGCCCAACATCACGTCGATAGTGTTCGTCGCCGCCGCCTACAAGAAGGGCAGTTCCTTCCAGAAGGCGCGCAACATCAGCTTCAAGGTGTACGACGCGACCGGGGGCAGCTCCCAGCAGGTCGCCGACATCTGGCCGAGCCTGCTCACCCAGGACAACGGCTGCGCCGTGGCCAAGGCCATACGCGTCAGCGACAGCTGGAAACTCGAAGTGATCAATACGACGGGGAAGATCAAGCAGGGCAACGAGCACGCCCTCATGCGCTTCGCCGTCAGCAAGTAGCGCGCAATGACCAGCCCGGTCCCGGTCTACCAGTGCCCGGTCGGCCGCCGGGCGGTCCCACGTTCACCGGCGCCGGCCAGCCCCGTTTCGTAGGCGGCAAAGACGGCTTGGCCTCGGTCGCAGAGTCCGAGTTGGCCGTTGTCGTCGATCGGCTCGCGACTCGGGCGGGGCGATGCGGATCGGCGGGCCGGTCCTGGGCCGTGCCTGCGACAAGGAAGACCAGGGCGAGCGCGATGTGCTGGTGCCAACCGGTCCAGTGCCTGACCTTCGAGTGGCGGTCCCGGGGCTCCGACCTGTCCTCGCCTCAGGCAATGTCTCATCGGTGGCAAACGCAGGAACGGCAAGCGGGCCGGGCACGCACCGGCGACGATCAACCACTTCGGTGACGGGCCAGGATCCGGACCGTTCACGGACAAAGCAGCCGACATCGCTGGCTGTTTTGAGCATTTAGGCAGGTCAGTCAGCATCCCAGCCCTGTACCACCAGCAGACGAAGAATCTCCTGGTCTTGGGCCTTGACCCAAGGCCGGGGCGCGAAGTCCCCCTCCGTAGCATCAGGACCGTAGCGACGGAAGGCTGATCGCCCCGATCAGGAATCATGCGGTGGATCCGGGTTCAGGGGCTGACCGAGCGCCAGATGTGGTCAGGCAGTGCACGGGCGGCTTCCTCCAGGTCGACGTCCCCTACGGTGAGCCAGCGGCGGACGACGCCGACGACCGGCCCCAGGACGAGGGACTCGACCACGGGGACGGACAGCGCGGCAAGGTCGCCGGATTCCCTGTGCGTGTGGATCCAGAGGGTAATCGGTGTCAGCCGGGCCTCCTGAGAGTCACGGATCTGTCCGGCGTGTGCCATGGCCTCACGATCCGCGGTGACGGAGTGCATGAGGCGGGCCGCTTCCGGATGGGCCTGCACGAAGTCGAGGTAGGACCGGACGACGGCCTGGATGCCGGAGCGGGCGTCGGTTGCCTGTTCCAGGGCTGTGGCCAGTGTGTCCAGAAGTTGACCCAGCGAGCGCAGTGCGAGCGCGGTGACCACGCCGTGGAGGCTGCCGAAGTGGTGGTAAATGCTTCCAGAGCTGACTCCGCTGGCATTGGTGATAGCGCCGACGGTGACGCCGGCTTCACCCGACGAGGCGTAGATGCGCAGTGCTGCGTCCAGCACCTGTTCGACCGTGGCTTCCCCGCGTTGTTGCTTCGGGCTCATCGAGCAGACGTCCTCGGGCTCGTAGCGGCGGATCCTCTTGGTCCTCGTAACGGACAGCGTAGAACATTATTTCTGGACTTTTTTCTAGAAAGTCTTCCAGTTCAAAAGGCCGGGCCTCCACACTGGGACGACGCACCAGATGCGAGCACGCCCGTGATCCGTGACGCGAAGTCAACGCGCTGGCGGGCGCGGCACAGGGTGTGATCGCGAGGGGCGGTACGCCTCCGCCGGACAGACACCTCGGACCGCAGCCGCACGGCTCCGCCGACGTGGCAGTGGAGCATCGACCAGATGAGGGAATGTCATGACTGAGCCGGGTCCCGTCGAAGGGCAGTCGCCTCCCGAGGGCCAGCCACCGTTAGGTGCGCCGTTCGTACCGCCACCGCCGACCCACCCACCGGCGCCGGCACGTCGTCCGTGGACACTGAGACTCCGGATGCTGACCGCACGTCAGCGCATGTTGCTCCTCGGCGGGGTCGGGGCTTTGGTCCTGGCGCTGGTGGCCGGACTGCTGACCTGGGTGAACTCCTCCTCCGAATCCGGCCCGCCCACGGCCGAGCGGAACCTGAAGCCATTCAAGGAGGCCGTCGACGACCTGGGCCAGGCCCCGGGCTTGCGATACCGGGACACGGCGATCGCCGGCATCACGGCACGGGACATCACCGTCACCGCCTCCGGAAGCCAGTTCGGTACCACGGGCTCGGGCAACAAGGAGCACGATCACGATGTCCTGCGGATCGGCAGGAAGGACTTCACCCGATGGCAGGTGGATCCGGCCCCCCACCAGGACGTCGAACCCGGCACGAAGAAACCCAGTGAATGGACGGTCGGGTTCTACGGCAACTCCGACATCCTGGACGAGGTACTCGACCACAGGCCGTCCCCGCCTGTACTGGCATTCCAACTGTCCAAGGCGCTGAAGGAACTGGGCGACGTACCACAGCCAGATTCCTCCAAGCAGCAGCGGCCCCTCACCGTGGACGGGACGCCCGCACGCGGAATCGACACCTCGGCGGGCCGCCTGCTCGTCACCGAGCAGAAGCCGTACCGGGTACTGCGCCTGGAGCCCTACGACCTGTCCGAGATGGCCGACAAGCTCCGGAACGGGGAGACTCCGACCGAAATTCCTCGGGTGACCACCGGGCCTTTGGCGGACGGTGACTCCGAAGGGATGGACCTGACTCCGATCGCCGCTGATGCCGTCGACACGATGTTCGACACCCTGGTGGAGTACGCCAAACAGCTCAAGGACGCGAGCGACCAAGGCATCAACTTCACGCTCGACGGCTCGGGGGACATGAACTGCGGCTCAGGGGGCTGCACCGCCAACCAGAAGTTCACCGGGGAGGTCACCAGCGGAGCGAAGACCCGCATCACCCAAGGCAAGGTCACCGCCATCATGAGCGCGACCTTCACCATCGGCGGGCAGCCCGCAGGAAAGTGCACCAGCAACCGCGGGACCTTCCCGGTCACCGGCAACAGCGTCTCCGGCAATCTGACCTGCTCCAACCCAGGTGTCGGCCCAGTCTACACCTCGGTCGCCGCGAAGTACAAGGCCGACGCCGAGGCCCAGTCCCGGGCCAGCGGCGGCCGGCCTGTCCGCTACAGCATTCCGCTCCGCGCCAACACCCTGATCGACGCCCGCGCCTTGGCCACGGTCGAGGTGAAGCAACTCGTCGAACGCGTGCAACGGGAACGGGACACCGCGGACTGCGCGAAGCCCCACAGCTTCCCACCCGGCACACAGGTCCTCCTCGCCGACGGAACCCACCGGGCTATCGAAGACATCCGGATCGGGGACCGGGTGACCGCCACCGACCCGGAACGCGGGCTCACCGTCGGACGGCCGGTTACCAACGTCATCACCACCGAGAATGACGAGGACTTCACGCGGCTCACCATCACCACCGGCCGAGGCCCCACCGCCATCACGGCGACCGGCAACCACCCGTTCTGGCTGACGGACGACAAGCGATGGGCGGACGCCGAGGATGTCCGGGTCGGCGACGAGCTGCGCAGCTCCACAGGCTCGCCCCTCCTGGTCACAGGGTTACTCGACCAGCACGGCCGGCAGCGTACACACGACCTCACCGTGGCCGACCTTCACACGTACTATGTGCTGGCGGGAGCTACGCCAGTTCTCGTTCACAATTCCACTCCGTGCGGTCCCGATTTGGATGCTCTTTCGCAGAGCGGGATGCGTCCGGCCAAGGGAAACACGACTCACGCGGGACGTGAATATCAGAAGCATATGAATCGCGGGGATCTTCCCGTGGTTCCAGGGAAGCAGTTGAAATCAGCCGGTCAGGATCTATTGGACGACATTCTGACCAATCCGAAAACCGTTGCGTCTCCGGTTAATTCTGGAAACTTTGCTGGCGGAACGCGGTATATCATGCCGGATCCGGCCGGCGGGCGCGGGATCGGGGCGACGTTTGACTCCAATGGCACGTTCCAGTACTTCGGACGGTATTAGGCATGTTGACAATTCAGCCATGGGCTGCTCGGGCGCATGACGGCGCCGACCTTGCTGCACTTCAAGGCGCTGTCGCAGGGAAGGCCGTGAGGGCGGTCCGCTACGTAGTGCCGCGGGGCGAAATCTGGCCTGAAGGCCACCGGGACGATCGCGCCCACGAAGTCGACATGGCCGTTGAGCTGATCATGGCCGGCGGAGCCGGGTTGGTTCTGTCCTGGGCGATGGACGGCGTCAACGAAGGCTTGGCCATTGAATTCAGGGATCCTGGAGAGTCGGATGTCGACTTGCATGGGGACGCTATCGATGTGAGTGATCATGTCGATTGGACTAGATTCCTTGGGGCGCCCATCGAAAGCATCACCCCCGCCTGGCACGTCCCCAACGAGGGATGTCCAGAAATGCCTTGGGCGTTTCGCTTTGAATTCTCCAACAAGTCGAGTCTAGTAATTGCACTGGGTGAGGCCGAGGTGGGCGGATTCACGTACTCACCCGATGCTCTCGTTGTAATTTTCGACAAGCGTCTTGCGGTTGCGTACAAGATTCCAGCGAGTGTCACTTCCTCGTACGGATAGGTCGAACCGGGGCATGGCATCTGGTGATCTCCGGAGGTTTTCAGTTCACGTTGCCTAATTTGCCGTAATTGTCAGGGCGCTTCACCGACGGCAGAGGCTGCCGGCAGGGCCTGCTCCACCCAAATGGTCTTGCCGGTGGCCGTGTAGCGCGTGCCCCACTGCTGCGCGATCTGGGCGACGATGAACAGGCCGCGGCCGCTCTCGTCGTCAGCCGCGGCGTGGCGCAGATGAGGTGAGGTGTGCCCGGTGTCGGCAACCTCGCAAATGAGGGTCTGGTCGCGGATGAGCCGGACGTGGATCGGCCCGGCGGCGTAGCGGATGGCGTTGGTGACCAACTCACTGACGATGAGTTCGGTGGTGAACGACAGCTCGTCCAATCCCCAAGCTCCGAGTTGCCCCGTGGCCATGGTGCGGGCGTTGCCGACCATCGCCGGCTCCGCGGCCAGTTCCCACACAGCCACCCGGTGATCGTCGAGCATCCGGGTGCGTACGAGGAGCAGTACCGCGTCGTCGTTCGCCGGTCCCGGCACCAGGGTCGCGACTGCGCGATCACAGAGTTCTTCCAAGGGACGCCGGGACCGGGCGAGGATATCGGCGAGCAGACCGAGTCCGACGTCGAGGTCGTCGGCGGCCGTCTGGACGAGGCCGTCGGTGAAGAGGGCGACAAGGCTGCCCCGCGGCAGCTGGAATTCCGCCGTCTCGTAGGGCAGACCCCCCAGTCCCAGCGGAGGGCCCGGCGGGAGCTCCGGGTAGGTGGCGACGCCACTGTCCGGCAGGACGACCGCAGCCAGCGCATGGCCGGCACGTGCCATGCCGCACTGTCCCGACACCGGGTCGTACACCGCGTACAGGCACGTCACCCCCAGGGCTTCGTCATCCCCGGGCCGCGCGCCGCCTGCGCCCTGAGCGGCTGCCTGCTCCTTGGCTGTCTGGCCGACCAGGTCGCCCAGGCGCGAGAGGAGTTCGTCCGGGGCGAGGTCCAGGCGGGCGAGGACGCGTACGCCGGTACGCAGGCGCCCCATGGTGGCGGCGGCGAGCAGCCCGTGACCGATCACCTCCCCGACGACCAGGCCGACACGCGTGCCCGACAGCGGGATGACGTCGAACCAGTCACCGCCTACCCCGGACCGGCTGTCGGCGGGCACGTAGCGGCTCGCCATCTCGACAGCGGTCCGCTGCGGCAGCCGGTGAGGCAGCAGGATGCGTTGAAGCCTGAGGGCCGCGGTGTGTTCGCGCGTGACGACCAGCATCAGCACGACGCCGAGCAGCAGGAATCCGAGGCCCACGACGGTCACCCCGCCCGTCTGCCCGATGAACGGCAGATCGATGGAGGTCTCACCGTAGTCGGGGTCGGCGTAGACGCCGAAGGCGGCGTAGCAGAAGAGGAAGAGCATCGTCAGCCCGCCCAGACCCGGCAGCAGGCCCTTGAACAGGAAGTCCCGGCGGCTGCGGGTGAGCACCTTGCGGAAGTACCAGACACAGGCGAAGCCGGTGAGGCCGTAGTAGAACGCGATCGCGAGGCCGACCGACCCGATGGAGTCGGCCAGGACGTTGCGGCTGAATGCCGTCAGGAGGACGAAGAAGCCGACGGAGGCCAGGCCCAGGCTGACGGTCGACCATGTCGGGGTGAGGTATCTGCGGTGTACGCGGGCGAATCGGGAGGGGATGGCCTTGTGCGCGGCCATGGAGAAGACGGTCCGGGCCATCGGGAGGATGGTGGTCTGGGTGGAGGCCGCCGCAGAGGTCAGCACCATGAGGATCAGCAGCTTGGAGAGGGCGGGCCCGAGGCCCTGGCTGCCGAAGACGGCATTACCCAGGCCCGAGAGCACGTCGCCCTCGTTTGCCTTGTTGCCCAGCCCGATTCCGGCGGAGCCGATTCCGGCGAAGGCCTGCGCCGAGGTGGCGACCAGGGCGTAGAGGACCAGCAGGAGCACAACGGAGATGACGGCGGCGCGCCCGGGGATGCGCGTGCTGTCCGCGGTCTCCTCGTTGACCGTGACGGCGGTGTCCCAGCCCCAGTAGATGAAGACGGCCGCGAGGATGCCCGAGGTCAGCGCTTCGGCCGATGGCACATGGAAGGGGTTGAACCAGGAGGCGGAGACATGGATCGCCGTCTCGGGGGAACCGGTGTACACCTTGGCCAGGGCGGTGACGGCGAACAGCGCCAGTACGGCCACCTCGATGAACAGAAGCCAGCACTGAACGGCAGCCGAGATCTTGATGCCGACGTAGCAGATCGCGGTCATCGCGGTGATCCAGACGACGCCCGCGATGGTGGTCCACACCCTGCTTTGGGTGAGTGAGTCGTAGCCCAGGAGCCGGAAACTGTAGATGCCGGCGATCTCGGCGAGGTTCGCCATGACGATGATGTCGGCGACGATGATGCCCCAGCCGCCCATCCAGCCGGCGCGCGGGCCGAAGGCACGGGTCGCCCAGGTGAAGGTGGTCCCGCAGTCGGCATTGCTCGCGTTGAGTTCCTTGTAGGCGTACGCGATCAGGAGCATCGGGACGAAGGCCAGCATCGTGATGACCGGGGCCTGCAGGCCGACGGCCGCCACGATGAGGCCGAGTGTGGCCGCGAGGCTGTACGCCGGGGCAGTGGACGCCAGGCCGATGGCAACGGAGGACCATGGTCCCAGGGCACCGGATTTGAGCCCTTTCCTACCCGCGCCTGAGCCGAGCGCGATCCGCGAGTCGGACGCAGCACGGCTACGGGAGAGCTTCACACCGGATGCCAACCTCCTCATTTGCCTTCCGATCACCATTTTCACCGCAGGTGACAAGGCCTGCCACGGGAGACCGGCTGGTTGATCTACGCCGCGGTCAACAGGACCAGTGGTACCGGACTGCCGAGCGTCCGGTCAGGCGGGACCGCGGCGCTGCCTCGGCGAGCGTTGCACCGTGCAGGAGGGCGGCCCGGTGGCCGCTGACCACGCGGGCAGGGCCACCGTGACGCCGGCCCGTTCATGGCGTGGGCTCCGGTGACACGCGCAGCCGCCTGCCGTCCGTCTGCCAAGCCCGCTCCGGCCTGCCAACCGTGCTGGGATACCGGCGGGGCGGGGGAAAATGGGGGTATCCGAGCTGCCAGGAGACCGGCGCAAGCGAAGGCGGGCAGGAGGTCCCGCGTCGGTTGGCAGGCCCTCCAGGATGGTGAAGCCGCCACGGCCTGCCTGCTCGGCCCAACCCTGGCGCACATGGTCGCCCTTGGGGAAGCGGTAGGAGTCGATCCGGGCCCCGTAGTGTTTGCCCCACTCGGCGGTAGAGGGACGCTGCACTGCGCGACAGTCATCGGCACCACGCCGCCCGGGTGCTGCGTGCCGAGCCCCCGTTCGGTCGCCCACCTCGCGCTTCCGTACTCGAAGGAGGTGCACCCGGTATGGATTCGGAACGTGCCGGCCGTTTGGTGTCGGCGCTTCGTGCACGTGGCGTGATGGCCCATCTCGTAGAGGCGGGCGTCTACGAGTTCGGGATCCGGGTCGTCCTCGACGAGGGGATCGAAGCGCTGTGGGACGTCGACGGGGCCTCGGGGCTCGACGCGGAGATCGTCAGCGACGGAGTGCTCATCGGCTTCGTACCTCATGTGTCCGGTTCAGAGAACTTCACCGAAGAGCAGCTCGTGGAGAGCATCGCCACGACGCAGTACTCGGCGGAAGGGCTCCGCCCGCCCAGCGACACGCCCGCCCCGACCCCGCCCCCGACCGGCGAGGCTGCGCCGTCGCCCGGTCCAGCGGTCACCCCGCCAGTCGCCCGCTACCAGCGCCGGGCACACTGGATCCGGCGAGGCAACAAGGACGGTCCCCGGCGCTGACCAGGCACCTGGCGCACCGCCCGACGCGCCCGCCTGCGACGCGGCGGGCCGCCGTCTCGTCACAGCGGAGCTCACACGTCCTCGACCGACGGCAGGGCGGGATGGCGCGAGGCGATCAGACCTGGCTGGTCGCACACGAAGCGGCCCGTCCCCGATTCGGCCCTTCCTGGATCGTGCCCGAGCAGGTGGCGGGTGACGATGGCTGGTGACAGCGCTGCGGGACGGGTTCGGCGGGTGGCATGAAGCATGGTGAGGGGCAGGACGCCGGGATCGCCGGTCGGCTGGACCGCAGGCTCTTCCTCGCCGTCGCAGCGGGCGGGGCGGTGGCCGGCGGCGTGGCGGTGACCGGTTGCCACTCGTCCGTGGCCGGGGGGACCGGCACCGGGTCCACCCCGCCCCGCGCCTCCCGCCGCACCGAGGAAGCGGACAGCGCTCGGGCCGCGGACTCCGACTGGCGTATCCGTTCGGTGGGCCCGCCCGGGGCCATCGAGGGCTATGCCGACAAGGTGAGCGTGGTGCCGGGTGAGGAGTTCGGCATGTACGTCTCCACCACCGCCCCCGCGTTCCGGGTCTCGGCCTACCGCGTCGGCTGGTACGACGGGGTGCAGGCACGGCTCATCTGGCGTTCGCACCGTGTTTCCGGGTCGGTCCAGGCCCGCCCCAGGCTGCTCCAGGTCACCCGGACCGTACGGGCGGACTGGCGACGCACACTCCGTGTCCGCACCAGTGGCTGGCCGGAGGGCGCGTATCTGCTCCGGCTGGACTCGGACAACGGCCACCAGCGCTATGTGCCACTGATCGTCCGCTCGGCGAGCGCGGCAGGCAGAATCGTGCTGATGCATGCCGTAGCAACATGGCAGGCGTACAACACGTGGGGCGGCTACAGCCTTTACCAGGGCGAGAACGGCGCATACAGCACGCGGTCGCTCGCTGTCAGTTTCGACCGCCCCTATGACGGCAATGGCGCCGAGAAGTTCATGGTTTACGAACGGGCGGCGGTGGTCCTGGCGGAGAGGCTGGGCATCCCGCTCGCCTACACCACAGGAACGGACATCCATCGCGACCCCGGCATTCTCGAGAACGCCGTCGGCGCTCTCTCACTGGGACATGACGAGTACTGGACGTCCCAGCAACGGGCTTACGTCACCCGGGCGCGCGACGCGGGCACCAACGTGGCCTTCCTCGGCGCCAACGCCTGCTTCCGCAGGGTCAGGCTGGAGCCGGACGCCACCGGCGCCGACCGCGTTGTCGTCTGTTACAAGACCGACTACCGCAACGACCCGTACCTCGCCGACCACCCAGACATGCCGACCAACGACTTCCGTCTGCCGCCCGGCGCCTCCCCCGAGTCGTCCCTGACCGGCGTCCTCTACGAGGGCTATCCGGTGGACGCCCCGTATGTCGTCCACCGGAGCGACCACTGGCTCTTCGAGGGGACGGGCGTGAAGCGAGGTGACTCCTTCGAGCACCTGGTCGGGGTGGAGTACGACCGGGTCACTCCGGACATGCCCACCCCGGCGCCGCTCGAGATCATCGCCCATTCCCCTCTCGTCTGCGAGGGCCGACACAGTTGTTCCGACTCCGCCTACTACACCGTGCCGAGCGGAGCGGGCATCTTCGCCTCCGGGACGATGCGGTGGGTCGAGGCTCTGATGGCGGGGACCCGTGAGAACGGACGCAACCACGGCATGGACGCCCGTACGGGGGCTTTCGTCACCCGCGCGACGGAGAATCTGCTCCACGCGTTCGCGGCCGGCCCGTGCGGCCGGAGCAGGCCCAAGCCCAGGGACAATGTGAGGGACGTATACGCGTCCGCACCACGCTGACGTCCTGATCCATCGCCCGGGTCACCGGCTCGCCCTCGCTCGGCGCGAGGGCGTCACCATCGGATTGAGCAGTGCGGCCTTGTCGGTGGCCGCCCGCTGCGGGCGGTCTTGTCGTTGGCCGCCCGCTGCGACAGCTTCGCCGGCATGTCCTCACCGAGCGATCCTGTCGCGCGCATCCCGTAAGTGGTCGAGTCGTCGCGGGGAGCCAGGCGGCCAATCGTTCCAATCCACTACTGGGCTCTGCACGCTGCGCCGACACGCGGTAGGACCGCTCAGCCCCGGCGGCCGTGTACCGGGCCGCCCCGGGGCTCGTCGTTGCTGTCGCGTCAGCTTTGGTCCCCGATCCTCGCGGTCCTGCTGACCCACTGGGACAGGGTGAGCTGTGTGGGTGCCACATGGCGGCGTTCGGCCTGGCCGTCCCTGGACGCCCCCTGGTGTCGGCCGGTGCTGTCGGCCAGGGCGTCGCGGAGCAGGGACAGGTGCACGGGCAGGGCTGCACGGAAGTCGTCCCCGTCCCGGCACGGGGGGCAGGTTGCCGGTCGTTCACTGATCGTGCGGTGCTTCTCGGATGCCGTGAGCATGGGAGGGGTCCTTCCTGTGCTGGGGTGCCGGTCGCGCGGTCATCGCGGCCGCGTAGGGGTGGTGAGCTGGGCCCAGTCGGTCGGCAGCAGGGCTGCCGGACCGGGCAGGACGAGATGGATGCCCACCGAGGCTGCAATGGTTCCGGCGGAACTGCGGACGATGGCGTCGAGGCGACGCCGAGCAGTCCGGCGGTGGCGAGATGGAGGGCGGTACCGAAGATCACACGGGTGATGCTGGGGGTGGAGAGTGTGTGGTCAGGTGATGCGAGGACGGGACCGTCCGGCCACCGAAGGGAGCGGTGACGCAGGCCGCGGTCGAGGATGCGAGCACGCGGTGTGATCGGCGCACGGTGTGCGGCTTGATCGGTTCGGCGTTGTATCGCTTGGTCGGGCAGTGGGCTTCGATCATGGCGAAACCTCCGTTCGCCTTCTCACCTTCGCCCAGGAACGGCCTCTCGCGCGTCGTCCCCCCGCAGCGATTCCCGGCTACCACGGCTGCGGTATCTGCCACGCCTGCCTACGACCGAACCGACATGCACATACCGCGCCGACGGTTACTCGGACGCCTGTGAACGCCCGGATTCCGTTGCTGGACTGACCAGGCCGCACTGATAGGCGATGACGACGAGCTGGGCCCGGTCACGAGCCGCCAGCTTGGTCATGGCCCGGTTGACGTGGGTCTTGGCAGTCAGCGGGCTCACGAACAAATGTTCTGCAATCTCGTCGTTCGACAGCCCCAGTGCCGCCAGCCCCACGACATCGCGTTCCCGCCGTGTCAGGCGCTCCAGCCGCTCGTGCACGCCCGCCGGGCACGGGTCCGGCTGCGCAAGAAAACGCTTGATCAGCGCACGCGTCGCGGACGGGGACAGCAGCGCCTCGCCGGCAGCGATCGTGCGGACGGCGTCGAGAAGCTCCTCGGGCCGGGCTCCCTTGCCGAGAAAGCCGCTCGCACCGGCGCGCAGAGCCTCGGCGACGTGCTCGTCGTCCTCGAAGGTGGTCAGGATGAGCACCTTCACCGCTGAGAGGTCCTCGGACTCACTGATGAGCCGTGTGGCGTCGAGGCCGTCCATCTCCGGCATGCGGATATCCATCAGGACCACATGCGGACGCTCTGCACGCGCCAGTTCCAGTGCCTCCTGCCCATTCGACGCCTCCCCCACCGTCTCCATGTCGTCCGTGGAGTCGAACAGCATCCTGAAGGTACCCCGCAGCAGGGCTTGGTCATCCGCAAGCAGTACGCGAATCGTCATGCCCGTCTCTCCTCGGTGGTTTGCCCATTACCAGGCCAGGACGTAGCGGCAGTACGGCCGTCACGGTGAAGCCGCCCTCCGGGCGCTCTCCCGCGTACAGCCAACCCCCGACCGTGGAAGCGCGCTCACGCATTCCGATCAGCCCGTGACCCGTCCCCGGATGGGCCACGTCCCCTCCGGTCCGCCCGTCGTCCTCAACGGTGATCGTCAGACGCTCAGGGCGGTAGTGCAGGAACAACCGGGCATGGTCGGCGTTGGCGTGCTTGTGCACGTTGGTCAGAGCCTCCTGCACGATGCGGTACGCGGCCAGGTCGACCGTCGGCGCCAGTGGTTCGGCGATGCCCCGCCGGGTATGGCTCACGGTCAGGCCGGCGCGTTCGAACGACGCCAGAAGCGCCGGTACGCGCGCAAGGCCCGGCATCGGATCACGCGGCGCCACCGGATCGCCGGACTGCCGCAGCAGCCCCACGGTCACCCGTAGTTCGTCCAGCGCGGACCGGCTGGTGTCCCGGATGTCCTCCAAAGCGGCCAGGATCTGTTCCGGTCGCCGTTCCACCAGATGGACGGCCACGCCTGCCTGAGCGTTGATCAAGGCGATGTGGTGCGCGACGATGTCGTGCAGCTCGCGCGCGATCCGCACCCGCTCGGCCGCCACCCGCTGCTGCGCCTCCTGCTCACGCGTGCGCTCCGCGTGCTCCGCCCGCTCCTCCACGGCCGCCACATAGGCGCGCCGTGAGCGCACCCCGTCCCCGACAGCAGCCGGCAGCGCCGTCCACGCCAGCATCGCCGCGTTGTCGGGGGCCAGCCATGAGTGCGGGTCGCACAGCACGGCGGCGCCCACCAGTACGACAGCCGAAAATGATGCCGCAGCCCAGGTGGCACGCCGGTCGGTCAGCGCGGCCACGTTGTAGACCGACACCAGGACCGGGCTGATCACCAGCGGGCTCTCCCGAATCCCGAGTACCTGAAAGGCCACCCCGCAGGCAACTGCCACGGCCAGTACGCCGAAAGGGTAACGGCGCCGCCACACCAACGCGGCGCAACCGACACCCGCCAGCACCACGATGGGCCACCGCAGGGAGAACTGGTGCCCGTGCCGTACGACCGACGCAGCCGCGACCGACAGCACGAACAGCAGCGCCACGCCCAGTGCCTCCATCACACCGATCCGGGGCCGCGCCCCCCGTTTCATACCGCTGATCACCGCCATGTCACCACGGTAGGGTGGACGGCCGCATCGGGCATCGTGTGGCGTGACGGGGGTGCCCCGGCCCTCGGCGTCCGCCCGTTCGCGGAGCTTTGGGCGGCGAACGGCAAATCCACGGTGTGCTGTACGACCTCCGACTCCATTGCCTCAAGGACGAACCGGCCCGGGTCGGTTCCGCCGCCAGAGCGGCGGGGCACTTCGCTCCAGAGGTGGCGTGGCCCGCCTTCGGGACCACGCGCCCGATTTTGCATGATCATGCGAGATTATGCATACTCTTCCTATATCTAAGGTCCTCACCTCCCTTCCCGCCGGCGAGCGCGTCGGCATCGCCTTCTCGGGCGGCCTCGACACCTCGGTCGCGGTCGCGTGGATGCGCGACAAGGGCGCCATCCCATGCACCTACACCGCCGACATCGGCCAGTACGACGAGCCCGACATCGCCTCGGTGCCGGGCCGCGCGAAGACCTACGGTGCTGAGATCGCACGCCTGGTCGACTGCCGCGCGGCGCTGGTCGAGGAGGGGCTGGCCGCCCTCACCTGCGGGGCGTTCCACATCCGCTCGGGCGGGCGTGCCTACTTCAACACCACACCGCTCGGCCGCGCCGTCACGGGCACTCTCCTGGTCCGGGCGATGCTCGAGGACAACGTACAGATCTGGGGCGACGGCTCGACCTTCAAGGGCAACGACATCGAGCGGTTCTACCGGTACGGCCTGCTCGCCAACCCGCACCTTCGCATCTACAAGCCGTGGCTCGACGCGGACTTCGTGACCGAGCTCGGTGGCCGCAAGGAAATGTCGGAGTGGCTGCTCGCCCACGACCTCCCGTACCGCGACAGCACCGAGAAGGCCTACTCCACCGACGCCAACATCTGGGGCGCCACCCACGAGGCCAAGACCCTGGAGCACCTCGACACCGGCGTCGAGACCGTGGAGCCGATCATGGGCGTGCGGTTCTGGGACCTCTCGGTCGAGATCGCCACCGAGGACGTGACGATCGGCTTCGACCAGGGCCGCCCGGTGACGATCAACGGCAAGGAGTTCGCCTCCCCCGTCGACCTGGTGATGGAGGCGAATGCCATCGGCGGCCGCCACGGCATGGGCATGTCCGACCAGATCGAGAACCGGATCATCGAGGCCAAGAGCCGCGGCATCTACGAGGCGCCCGGCATGGCCCTGCTGCACGCGGCGTACGAGCGTCTGGTCAACGCGATCCACAACGAGGACACGCTCGCCCAGTACCACAACGAGGGGCGGCGCCTCGGCCGGCTGATGTACGAGGGCCGCTGGCTGGACCCGCAGGCGCTGATGGTGCGCGAGTCGCTGCAGCGCTGGGTCGGCGCGGCCGTCACCGGCGAGGTGGCGCTGCGGCTGCGGCGCGGCGAGGACTACTCCGTCCTCGACACCACAGGCCCGGCGTTCAGCTACCACCCGGACAAGCTGTCCATGGAGCGCACCGAGGACTCGGCGTTCGGCCCGGTGGACCGGATCGGCCAGCTCACCATGCGCAACCTCGACATCGCCGACTCGCGCGCCAAGCTGGAGCAGTACGCCGGGCTCGGCCTGATCGGCACTGCCAATCCCGCCATCGGTGCCGCCCAGGCGGCCGCGACCGGACTGATCGGCGCCATGCCGGAGGGCGGCGCCGAGGCCATCGCCTCCCGCGGCGAGGTCTCCGGTGACGACGAGATGCTGGACCGCGCCGCGATGGAGTTCGGCACGGACTGACCAGCCCCGTCGAGCAGAACGCTCGGCACCCCGAGGGGATGCACCACGGGAAAGGCCGGCTCGACGCCAACGGCGCCGAGCCGGCCTTTCCCGTCACCCGGGGCCTGTGGTCAGGAGGAGTCGGAGGCGCCGTCGCACCGATGTCGTCCGGGTCTTCCCCAACCCGCCCGCCCCGAGCAACTGACCACCGCCGTGCTCTGCACAATGCACGAGCGGCATCATTCTGCTGCTGCCGTTCCTCCTCGACGACCGCCACCGCTGGTCGTCCGCCATCCTTCACGCTCTGTCCCTCAGTGCGTGGGAACGCCTGGTGCAGATGGGTGGTCCCTTCGGATCGGCACCCTGCCCGGCGACCGTCAGCGGGTCGTGGATCGTGTACGCGGCCTGGTCCCGCACCGCAGCACTCATCGCCATGGCCGCCGCCCACGGTCGCGATCTGTGAGCCCGCGAGCCCCACGCCACCGGCTTCGAGGCCCGCAAGGACGCCTGGGCTCTGGATGCCTGGATGCACACGGGATCGTGGCAGCAGTCGCTCGGCACGTTTACCAGGGACCTCCGGTGCCGGCCTTCGCAGGGAACGTCGACTCCGCGCAAGGAGAAGGCCGGTGAGACCTCGAAGGAAGTCGCGGCCCGTCCTGGCGCTCCGGCCGATGACGACGACCGTGTCGCCCCGGCCGAGACACACCTCGGCATGAGCCTCACCGATGCCATCGGCGCCGCGGCCTGTCAGCGGTTTCGCGGGCTGCCCTGCGCGTGACGAGGGACCGCAGGTGGAGGTACCTCGGTGGGGTCGTACAGAGGACGGACGACGATGTCGCCCCTCGCACGTCCGGCGACGGTCGTCGCCTCGGCGTGGTCACGGGCCGCCTGCTTCAACGCGTCGGCCACCACCCGGGCAGCCGCGGCGGTGCCGCCGGGACCGGTGCGACAGAGCGTCCGCGTGATCTGACTGCCGGTGACGGGCAGCGTCGTCACTGTCACCTGCTCCAGCTGGGCCGCGAGATACGCGGGCAGGACCGCGGCACCGACCTGCCCGGCCAGCAGCGCCTGGACGGCCATCATGTGGTCGGCCAGGTGCTCGACGGACGGCACGACCCCGTGGGCGCTCGCCAACCGGGCGAAGGCACGACCGCGAGCGGAGTGCGCAGGGGCGCTGATCCACGGACGGCCGGAGAGTTCGGCGGCGGCGGTCGGCACGTCCCAGGTGGCCGGGACGACCACGCGGTAGTCGTCCTCGCTCAGCACCTGTGCCCGAACCGAGGGTGGCAGCGGCATCGCGGTGTCCCGGTCGTCGGTGATGACCAGGACGTCCAACTCGCCCAGCCGCAGCTGCCGCAGGCCGTCCGACAGCCCGGCCTCCACGAACCTCGGCTCGACCCGCGGGTGCAATCGGGTAAGCAGCCGCAGCGCCCGGACCGCGATCCGGGCAAGCACCCACGACGTCGCCCCGATCGCCACCGGCCCCTGAATGACCTGTTGGTTCACGGAACCCAACTGCTGTACGGCGAGGGCGAGTTCCTTGCCTATGCGGTCGCCGGTGGCGGCGAGCAGCCGACCGGCTGCTGTGAGTTCCAGTCGTGCGCCCGAACGGTCGACCAGGGGCAGGCCCACTTCTCGTTCCAGATTTGCCAGTTGCTGCGAAACCGCCGAACGCGTATGGCCGAGCACGCGCGCCGCCGGAGCGAGGCCGCCGCTCTGCGCGATCGCGCTCAGGACCAGCAGGCGCCTGGGGTCGAGGTCCATGCGCGCCGCCCTCCTCCGCGTCAGGGGAAATCGTGCCACGGACTGTACCGACGCACCGCCAGTTCTCCTGTCGAGGGGGGGTAAGCACCGCTGTGCAACGGGGCTGCCTCGCGGCCGTGCAGCTGCCAGACTTGCCAACACCCCGAGGGCTTCGGCCGGCACCCGCCCTGGCACAGGCATGCCCGAAGCCCGGTCATGTCCCGTTCACAAGGAGGCCGCACGTGGCCAGTTCCGTTCCAAAGCGCGTCCGAACGTCGTCCGCCCCGCGTCCCGGTCAGTCCACTGTCGCGCTCGCCGTGGTCTGCGCCCTGCTGGGGCTGCCCCTGGTGTCGGCCTGCGGCCCTTCCACCGGCTCGGCCAACGGCCCTGTCGTATCCGCAGCTCAGAGCGGTGCCGCTGACCCGGCAACAGCAGGGAGCGGCGGTACCACCACTCAGGGCGGTGCCTCTGACCCGGCCGCAATCGGGAGCGCGTCCGGGGGCGGGGCCTCTGACGGCGGCACCTCGTGGGTACTCGGCGCCCCGCAGGTCGCGGCCGGCTATCCGCAGGGCCGGCCACCGGCGGACATGGTGCAGAGGTTCAACACCGATACCCGGCAGAACGCCGCGCGTCTCGGCGTGTCCGGCACACCGGTACACGCCTACTACGACGACCGGGCGGACGGCGCGTGGATCTTCTACACCGGGGTCACCGGCAGCGGCTTCGACCCCGACCATCTGCACGACATCCTCTACCAGCTCCCGGCGGTCAACGACGATGGCGCCGGTGACCGGACCACCACCAGCGCCATCGATGCCAAGCCCGGCCCGCACGGCGGCCGGGCGATCTGCAACACCGTCCTGGTCCGGACCGACATGCTCGCCACAGCGGTCTCCACGTGCTCCTGGTTCACCCCGACCACCGCCGCCGGCATCACCCTCGTCTCAAAGGCCGACGGCACCAGCACCAAGCTCGGCTTCACCGCCGTGGATGTCGCCCCGATCATGCGGGCGATCCGCGCCGAGGTCGAGATCCCGCGGCAGTAGTGCCGATCAGCTCTGATCAGCGCACCGCGTTGGACGCCCGGCCCGGCATGCGCCCAAGTGCCTCGACGCCGGCTTCGATGTCTGTGCCGTGTCTCTCGCCGCGCATCGGCTCGGGTCGCGGTCCCGGCATGACCGAACGGGGCCACCCTCACATCAGCGCGTGACGATTCCGACGACAAGGTTGATGGTGGTGGCCAGGATGCTGGCGCCGAAGACATAGGACAGCAGGCAGTGCCGGAGGGCGACCGCGCGAATCGTGGAACTGGAGACGTCGGTGTCGGAGACCTGATAGGTCATTCCGAGGTTGTAACTGAAGTAGAGGAAGTCGCTGTACTGCGGCGGGTCGTTGGAATTGAAGTCGATCCCGCCTTCGGGTGTCAGGTAATAAAGGAACGCGTAGCGGGCGGCGTACATCAGGTGGAGTGCCGCCCAGGCCATGAACACGCCACAGAGTGCCGTCGCGGCCGCGGCGTGGCTCAGCTCCGAGTCGCCGACCAGGAGCAGCGCCACGATGCCGACCAGTCCGCACAGGGCGGCCGCGACGATGACGAGTTCTTCGGTGACGGGCCGGAACTCCTCGCGTCGGACGTTGTGATGGGTGGTGGCGGCGTCCATGGGCCACAGGACGATCCAGCCTGCCACGACGAAGATCGTCTCCGCCACGGCGATTCCGGCGAGAATTCCAAGCGGTGTGTTGGTCAGTACACCGACGACTGCGCCGATCACCGCGCCGACGACCACCGAGCCGGCCAGTCGAGGAACGGCGGAAAGTGCCAACCAGTGGTTCATGGGCCTCAAGATCGACCGCCTCGATAACTCGGTGAAGGGTCTCAGGCTGGTCGCGCGACTCGGCGGGCAGGCTCGGCACCGGCAGTCGTCGGGGGAACGGAAAGCCACCGAGCAAGTCAGACCTGCCAGTTCCTGGAGCCCCTCCCTCACGGTGGCCTCACCGACGGGGGTCACCGTGGCCACCAGGAACACAGCCGTCCTCGAGGGCGGCTGTGACGACGGGCTGGGCCACGGCCATGCGACTCCCGTCGAACAATGAGGAGCACAGTGGATAGACAGGACGGGGCCAGAGTATCCGCGTGTGAACCAGGGCGCAGCCCGACAATACGACGACGCACCCTTGCGGAGGATCTCCTCAGGCCGCATCACACCTCACCGGGCCGGGATTCCGGCGTGCGGAACAACGCGCCCCGTCACAGGTGCGGCAGCGGCCGCGAGAGTCGGGTGGCGTGCATTGATCAACGGGCATAGCCTGCCCGGAAATGTCATCTCGTCACCTCATGCCCGAATGGTGGAAGGGTTGAGACTCTTGAGCGCCAATGCCCGCCGCGGCGTCGTCGGCCTCACGCAACTCCACCACGGCTGCTGCCAGGTGCGTCCGGACGATCGGGAATGACGGCTCCGAGTGGTCGTCCAACGCATGCTCCGCGCGCTCGGACGCCTCCGTGCATGCGGCCAAGGCGCGCTCTGCCCGGACTGCGGCGTGGTCATGGACCACCAAAAGCGCACAGCCCAGCCCGATAACGATCCCGAGAGCGCTGCTCAGCGCCTCTCAATGCTTGAGGTTGACCATCTTCTCGGGGTCGACGATGCGGTCGAAGTCATCTGCGGTGATGTAGCCGGTGGCGAGGGCGGCTTCGCGCAGCGTGGTCCCCTCGTCGTCCGCCTTGTGTGCGATCTGGCTGGCCTTGTCGTACCCGATCACCGGCGAGAGCCCGGTGACGAGCATCAGGGAGCGGGAGACGTAGTCGTCGATCTGCGGGCGATTCACTTCGGTGCCTTCGATGCAGTAGGTGCGCAACTTCTCGCCGGCGTCACCGAGAATGCGAGCGGAGTGCAGGAAGTTGTTGATGATGACGGGCCGCATGGCGTTGAGTTCGAAGTTGCCCTGGGTGCCGGCGAACGCGACGGCGCCGTCCTCGGCCAGGACTTGGATGCAGACCATGACCATCGCCTCGCACTGGGTCGGGTTGACCTTGCCGGGCATGATGGAGCTGCCCGGCTCATTGGCAGGAAGGGCGAGTTCACCGACGCCGCAGCGAGGGCCGGAGGCCAGCCAGCGTATGTCGTTGGCTATCTTCATCAGCGGCACGGCGAGCGCCCTCAGTCCGGCGGAGGCCGCCACCATGGCATCCAGACTGCCTTGGGCAGCAAAGGAGTTGGAGGCCGTGCGGAACGGATAGTCGGTCAGCTGTGCGATCTCCTGTGCCACCTGGGCGCCGAAACCCTCGGGGGCGTTGAGACCGGTGCCGACCGCGGTCCCCCCGACGGCCAGCTCGTACAGGCCCGGCAGGGTGGCCTCGATGCGGTCGATGGCGTCGGAGATCTGGGCGGCGTAGCCGGACCACTCCTGGCCTACGGACAGCGGGACGGCGTCCTCCAAGTGAGTACGCCCGATCTTGACGATGTCCCACCACGCTTGGGACTTGGCGTCCACAGCATGTTGAAGGTCCCTCACCTTCGGTAGCAGGTGCTCGTGGACCTGGCGGACGGCAGCGATGTGCATCGCGGTGGGGAAGGTGTCGTTGGAAGACTGGCCCATGTTGACGTGGTCGTTGGGGTGGACCGGCGTCTTGGACCCCAGCGTGCCGCCGACCAGCTGGACAGCCCGGTTACTGATGACCTCGTTGACGTTCATGTTGCTCTGCGTGCCGGACCCGGTCTGCCACACGTACAGCGGGAAGTGGTCGTCCAGGGCGCCGGAGATCACCTCGTCGGCGACACGGGCGATCAGGTCGGCCTTCCAGCCGGGCAGGCGGTCCTCGCGCCCGTTGACGAGCGCGGCGGCCTTCTTGACGTAGCCGTAGGCGTGGTAGACGGCCTTGGGCATGCGGTCGTCCCCGATGGAGAAGTGGATCAGGGACCGCTGCGTCTGGGCACCCCAGTACCGATCGGCGGGCACCTCGATGGCTCCCATCGAGTCCGTTTCGCGGCGGGTGCCGGTGGCGTCGATGCCGATCGGGACGGCCCGCACCTTCGGTGGCTGCTCGACGGCGGCGTGCTGGTGCCCGGAGGTCATTGCAACGCCTCCTTCTCGGACAGCGGTGCATAGACCGGCTGCCACATGGCGTCCTGCACGGCCTGGACCAGATCGGCCGGCTGACGGGTGGCGACCTTGTCCTGGACGGCCGCCCGGACTACCGCCACCGCTACCGTCGCCGAGGAAGCGCGCAGGTTCGCCACCGGCGGCAGCAGCGGCGCGCCGGGGGCCCTGGCGTCGACCTGCCCGGCAACCGCCTCCGCGGCAGCGAGCAGCATCCCGGCGGTGAGCCGTGCCGCCCCGGCAACGACGGTGCCCAGACCCAGGCCGGGGTAGAGCAACGCGTTGTTGGCCTGACCGATGACATGGCGTACTCCGTCGTATTCGACGGGGTCGACCGGGATGCCCGTCGCCGTCAGGACCTTGCCGTCGGTCCAGGCCAGCAGGTCGGCCGGCATGGCCTCGATCTTCTCCGTGGGGTTGGACAGCGGGAAGATGACCGGCCGGTCGACGTGCTCGGCCATCGCGGTGACGACCTCCTTGTCGAAGGCGCCCGGCGAGGTCGAGGTGCCGATCAGCATGGTCGGATGGACGTGCCGGACGGTCGCCGTCAGGTCGATCTTCCCGTCCGCCCATCCCTGCACCTCCGCGGCGGGGCGGGCGTAGGGTGCCTGATAGTCGCGCAGGTCCGGCATCCCTTCGACCAACAGCCCCTGCTTGTCGACCAGCCATACCCGACAGGTGGCCTCCTCGGGGTCCAGTCCGTCACGGACCATCGCATCACGCAGCTGGTCGGCAATGCCCACCCCGGCCGTACCGGCGCCGAACACCACGACACGCTGGTCGCGGAAGGGCTCGCCGGTGATCTTCAAGGCCGACACCGCGGCAGCAAGGGTGATCGCCCCGGTGCCCTGCATGTCGTCGTTGAACATCCGATAGCGCTCCCCGTACGTTTCGAGGATGCGGCGGGCATTGCCCGGCCCGAAGTCCTCGAAATGCAGCAGCGCGTTCGGATACAGATCCGAGACGGTCTCCAAGTAACTCTTGATGAACGCGTCGTACTGCTCCCCGCGTACCCGGCTGTGGCGCACGCCCAGATAGAGGGGATCGTTCAACAGGTTCTCATTGTCGGTGCCGACATCCATGACCACCGGCAGACAACGGGCCGGCTGCAGGCCGGCCGCGGCAGTGTAAACGGCGAGCTTGCCCACCGAGATCTGGATGCCTTGCACTCCCCAGTCGCCGATGCCCAGAATCTCCTCGGCGTCGGTGACCACCACCAGGTCGACCTCGTCCCGGTGAAGCTGAAGTGCCTCGAACGAGCAGCGCACATCCTGCGGCCGGTCGATGGACAAGAAAACCCCACGCGGGCGCCGGTACTCGTGGCTGTACCGCTTGATCGCCTCTCCCACGGTCGGGTCGTAGACGATCGGCAGCAGCTCGGCGAGGTGATCTTGCAGCAGCCGGTAGTACAACACCTCATTGCGGTCGTGCAACTGCTCGAGGTTGATGAACTTCGCCAGCGCGGTCGGCTCCTGCTGCAACTGCTCGTAAGCACGGACTGCCTGCTGGTCGAGGGTGAGCACGGCGTCGGGCAGCCGGCCCACCAGCCCGAGGCGCTCCCGCTCCTCGGCCGTGAAAGCGCTACCGTGATCGGCCAGCGGCTCCGACAGGACGGGGGGCATATATATGGGCATGGGCACTCCTCCATGGGCATGACTCCACCGGTTGCGGGCCCGCTCCCCCATTTTCGACCCGCTGCCCAAGCGTCGCTACCGCGGAAGGCCGCACTGCCTCCGCCCCTTCAATCTTGCGCTTTCGCGCGACCAGCGGCGGCGGGGCCCTACGTCCGGCGCCCAAACCCGGTGCCGGCTCTATCGAGCAGAAGTGGGATACCCCCGTTCGACCGCGGCGAGGCCAACCTGGTCCTCCAACTGATCTCGAAACGACGGGAAGGGCTCGATCGTCCTGACCCAGACCTCCGGAGAATGGGGCCAGGCCTTCGGCGACGCGGTTGAGGGAGCCCCGAAAGCCGGCCGAGCTCGGGCATGTGACCGTTGTTCATACGGGGCGTCAGCGGACGAGCCGGACCACAGGGCGCAGTCGTGACGTGAGGTCGGCCAGCAGCTGTTCGGCCTGTGGCAGTACGTGGGGTCCGAGGGAGGCGATGCCGACGGCGACTGCCACTCCGGTCCATGCCAGTGGGCCCAGCGGCGTGCACCCGAAGAAGTGGCTGACGACGGGTGTCTGGACCAGGGCGATGAGCACGGCGGCGGTGCCGAGGACTGTGGTCAGGACCAACGGGCTGTGGCGGCGGCCGACGACGGTCTGCGTGAGTTGGGCACCGACCACACCGCACAGGGCCATGGTGCTGGTGCGTCGCGCTGAGCCGGGAGTGAGGGTGCCGATGAGCCATGCGATGGCCGCACCGATACCGGTGATCAGGCCACGATGGCGGATCTGGCGTGTCAGCGGTTGCCCGAGGACGGCGAGGCCCACGGGTACGGCGTCGGCTGCGGTGGACTCACCGGCAGGTTCCGGGTCCTGGGGGGTAACCGCGACCGCCATCGCCGGGAACATGTCGGTGAGCAGGTTGACCAGCAGCAGCTGACGTGTCGACAGCGGCGACGTGCCGGACAGCAGTGTGCCGAGTACGGAGAAGCCGACCTCGCCGGCGTTGCCACCGAGCAGGATGCTGATCGCATCGGCCACGCTGCGCCAAAGGGCTCGGCCTTCGCCGATGGCGTCGATGAGAACCGACAGTTCGTCGTTGGTGATCACGAGGTCTGCGGCGTTGCGTGCGGCCGCCGATCCGCGCGCGGCGATACCGACCCCGACATCGGCGGCGCGGATGGCGGCGGCGTCGTTGGCGCCGTCGCCGACCATGCCGACGACGCGACCCGCCTCCCGGAGTGCCTCGACGACCTGGAGCTTCTGCTCGGGTGCGACGCGAGCCACGACGCCGCAGTCCCGGAGCAGGCGGGCCCGTCCCGCCCGGTCCAGTGAAGCCAACTCGTTACCGGTGACGACCGTGACATCCGGGGGCCAGCCCAGGGCGACTGCCACGGAGCGGGCGGTCTGTGGGTGGTCGCCGGTGAGCATGACGGGTCGTACACCGACCTCTCCGAGACCGGCCACGAGCGGTGCGGAGCTGGCGCGGGGGGTGTCGGCCAGTGCCACGAACCCGATGAGCTCCAGCAGTTCGAGGGGCTTGTCCAGTGCCTCCCTCGCCTCGTCGTCCGTCGCGAGACGGCGCTGGGCGACGGCCAGGAGCCGCAGGCCCTGGCCGGCGAGGGAGTGTGCCTCTTCGACGGCTGCCGGATCCGTATCCGGGCAGCAGGGCAGCACGACTTCCGGCGCGCCCTTGACGACCAGCATGTTCGCACCGTCCGCGTCTCTTCCGGCGGCGGCGGCATAACCCCGGCTCGCCTCGAAGGGCTGGGCCTGCACGGTGGTCCACCCAGCCTCGGACGGGGCCGTTGCCAGGACCGCCTCGTCGGTGGCATGGGCATGGACGCCCGGCTGCTCGGCAACGCGGGGGCAGGCCCGGGCGGCAATGCGCAGGATGTGTTCCGCCTCGACGGCGTCGGCCGGGTGCTCAACACCTGTGCCGTCGATCAGGCGGACGACCCGCAAACGGTTCTCGGTGAGGGTCCCGGTCTTGTCGAAGCAGAAGGTGTCCACGCGTCCGAGCGCTTCCAGGCTGCGTGGCGTGCGTACCAGAACGCCGAGCTTGCTCAGCCGCCGTGCGGCGGCCATCTGCGCGACGGTCGCCACGAGAGGCATGCCCTCGGGCACGGCGGCCACTGCGACTGCCAGTCCGCCCTGGAGGGCCGTACGCACCGGGCGGCCGCGCAGCATGGACAGGCCGGCCACCGCGGCGCCGCCGACGAGGGTGAGGGGCAGCACCCGGCGGGTCAGCCGGTGCAGTCGTGCCTGAACCCCCGCCGAGGTGGGGACCCGGGCGGCGAGGGAGGCCGCGCGGCCGGCCTCGGTCTGGTCACCCGTGCCCACCACCACTGCCCGGGCGTGGCCGGCCACCACCGTGGTGCCTTCGAACACCATGCAGCTGCGGTCGGCGACGGACGCCTGCGGTACAGCGGCCACTTGCTTGCGGGTGGGCAGTGACTCGCCCGTCAGCGAGGACTCGTCCACCTCGAAGCCACTGACCTCCAGCAGCCGCGCGTCGGCCGGCACCACATCGTTGGTGCGCAGCTCGATCACCTCGCCGGGCTTCAGCCGCACGGCCTCGACGACGGATGCCTCCCCTGCTGACGGGTGAGCGAGTCGCCGGGCGGTTCGCCGCTGCCCGGTCACCAGTGCGGACAGCGCCTGCTCCGCGCGCAATCGCTGTACCCCGCCGACCACGGCGTTCACCGCCACGGCGGCGATGACCAGGAATGCGTCCACCGCGGACCCCAGCAGTGCCTGCGCCGTGGCACCGACCACCAGGACCGGGGTGAACGGGTCGTCCAGTTCCGCCCACACGGCGCCGGCCAGACGTGCGCTCACCCGTGCAGGCGCGAAGGCCGGGTGCGTGGCAGCGGTACCCGCGATGTGGCCGACCCGGGCCCGTACCACCGTCAGGGCGGTGGGCGCGGCGCGTGATGCCCTCGCCAGCCGGACCATGACCTGCTCGGGCTGCAGGGCGTGCCAGGGCACCCGCGGCCTGGGGTGGGGGGTCGTACCGACGGCTACTCCGAGTGCGGCGCACCAGCCCATGACCAGGGCCGCGGCAGTGGCGATAGTGACGGGGCTGAGCCGCACTTCGACGGGGAAGGGAACCCGCTGCGACCGAGCCCCCTGGGTGAGTACCAGGAGCTCGGAGAGCGTGGCGCCCGCCTCGGCGCAGAACTTGGCACGCCGGCTGACCGCCCGCGCTGTGGGTACGGCGGACAGCAGCCGCCACACGCCCTCCAGTCCGCGCAAGGGCAGAAGGTCGGCGCCCCAGACGATGGCGCTGCGCTCGTCGGTGACTGCGACGGCGATGTCACTGCGGAGCAGTCCGTCGAGTACGTCATGGGCGGCGGCGGTCAACTCCCGTGCGGCTGCCGCCCGGTCGTGTGGGACGCGCGCCACCGTAAGGACCGTTCGGCCCTCGTTCTGCAGGGCAGCCACCACCTCGGCCAACGGGATTTCGGCAGATACGAGTTGATCGGCCAGGGTCCCGAACTCGCCGAGCGAGTGGTCGTCCACCACCACGACGTGCAGGCCGGCTCGGCGCGCCGCGTTCAGCGCGGCTTCGGCCATGGGGTCGACCTCCCAGCCGACCAGGACGGTGCCGACGTCCGTTCCGCGAACCGACGCGATCATCAGTCCCGCGTCCGGCGCCTTCTCATCGGGCACTGGGCGAAGGCCGATGCATGACTCCTCGGACGGCGTTGCCGCGTCCTCGGGCGCGCTCAGGGCCGCGGTGGCTTCCTGCCACAACCGGTGGTGATCCCAGTCGGTCGTGCTGGGGTGGACCTCGAGCACAGTGCGCCGGGTGCTGCGTAATGCTTCGGGGTGCAGGACCACGGTGTCCACGAGCTCCAGTTGGCGCAGCCGCTCGGGGTCGCGGACCAGCACGTCCTCGCGTGCCAGGGCACTGCCGAGAGCCGCGGTGAAGGCCGCCGGGCCGTAACGTGCCGCCTTGGGCGAACCGGCGAGTACGGTCTCGGCCGCCTCGTCGAGGCTGCGGGTGAACAGGAGCGTGGTGGCGGCGCCGCCCAGCATCCCGTTGACCGCGGCGGCGGCATATTCCTCGCCCGGGCACGGACGCAGCGGCGGACGTACGACGTCGGTGCCGGCTACGGTCAGCCGGTCAGGGGCGCACAGCGTGTCGTGTACGGCGTCGAACGTCGCGAGCTGAGCCAGCGATTCCACCAACTGGGCGGTCCGCAGTGCCGCGTCGAGGAGCAGCGGACTCGGCGACTGCCCGATCCCGCAGACGGCCGCATGGGCCGCGGCCAGCACCAGATCGGCTGCGTCCGGGCCCAGCGCACGGCTCAGCACCACGCGTACCCGCGAGTCCTCACGCATCACGACGACCGCGGCCACCATGGCCTCCGGCGCGCGCTTGACGAAGGCCGCCCGTGCGGCGAATGCGACTCCGATGCCCGCCGCGTCGCACGCCAGGGCCACAGCGTTGGCACGCACGCCCCCGGCGGCGCCCGGGTGCACGTGTTCCAGCGTCTGATCGCCGACGTGCACCAGCCCGTGTTCGGCGGCCAGTTCGGACACCTGGTCCACCACCCTCTCGCCGACCGCGTCGTCGGTGGTCTGCACGACCAGCCGCCCCAGGCCGCCGTCCCAGTAGGCGATCAGCACGTCGGGGTGCTCGGCCAGCTCGACGGCCACCTTTCTGGCGGCGGCCTCGAGTCGTTCCACGGTTCGAACGGACGCGTCCGGGTGGTGCTCCAGTGCGATGTGCATCCGGGTTCCGGCGCGCCAGTAACCGACCTGAGGGGTCATCGCGTTGCGGGCGACCCTGCCGACCCGCAGCGCGGTCGCCGACACCGCTGCCGCCCCGTCCACCGCGCCGCGTGCACCGGCGTTCACAAGCTCAGCGGCCAACCGCGCCGCATCTGCGGTCGGCGTGGCGATCCGGCGGGTCGCCTCGACCGGCACAGCCAAGGCACTCTGGAGGGCCACGGCGGGCAGCCCGGTCAGGAAGCGGAGCAGCATGTCTCACCTTCGCGGGCTTGCCGCACGCGGCCGGGGCGGAACGGTCATAACAGGCGCCGGCACGGAACGGTCGTGACAGCGGATGGGAGACGACCTCAGGGCTTCTTGCGCCCATGTGCCTTGGCGCGCGTGGTACCCGTGGCGCTCGTGGCTGCGCGCTTGGACGCGCGGGCCTTCGCCGTCCCGGAGGCGGTCGATGACTTGGCGGGGCGGGTCTTCGCCGTCCCGGAGGCCGTCGATGACTTGGCCGGACGTTTCTTTGCCGTTTTCGATGTGGTCGATGCTTTGGCCGAGCGGGTCTTCGCCGACTTCGCGGTGGTCTGCGCCTTGGCCGGCCTGCCGGCCCGCTTCGCCTGCAATCCTTCGGTGCGGGCCTCGCCGGCAGCAGGGGACGTCGCGACATCCTTCGGACGCGGCTGCGTGAGCCACACCACCGCGGCGCCCGCCATGGCCACGGGCCACTCGACCACACCGGCTACGCCGAGCAGTCCGGCACCGGTGTACGCCGCGACACGCCGTGCATGCGGCGAGACGATCCCGACGGAGTCCAGAACACCGTCGACGATCCCCTTGACCCGATCCGCCCCGGGGACCCTCTCGACTGCTGTCGTCACCCTCTGCACGGGGTGCGCCAGTGTCTCCTGAACGGGATGCTGCACCTTTGTGTCCCCTGAGCCAGACACATGGGAACTGTCAGTCATGGTCGCTCTCTCTCCGTGGGGCAGGGGTGACGGGCGGCACGTGGCCGTGACGCCTCTCACGTTTCAGTAACCTTGACAAGATCGCGCACATCCGGCAAGCCTGGACATACCTACCTACCGCCAAGTGAGGTAACAGGCGGCGTCCTCAACGCCAAGGGCCTTCCCGGCTGCGGCAATTCCGAGAAGGCCAGCTGTCCGGCCCCGACAGCGGGTCGTTGCGGATCGCTGACCGACAGCCGCGTGTGTCCTGGCCGCGAGGAGATGAGGGCACGAGCGCTCATCCCAGCCCAGAGCCGACTTCCCCGAACCTTCGCCCACCGACGCCGACACCACCTGACCGCGGCCCCTGCGCTCGTCGACTGACCCGCCACACACTGTTCTCCGCCCGACCGGCCGGGCCGGCAGCAAGCCCCCTACCTCCGCTGGAGGCCGTTTCATGCACATCGAACTGACCTGGCCGCGCCCTGGCGCCGAGGACCGGACCCTGACCCTGCCCCTCCCCGGCCCTCCCGCCACGGACCTGCTCCGCCCGGCCCTGCGGTACACGAGCCGGTTGCGGACCCCTGCCGCCCTTCGGCGCGCCGTCGCATGCGCGGAGCCCGTCATCGGAGCCGCAGCCCGCGCTTCCGGCGCGAACGCACTCACCCGGGCCGCCCTGCCGTACGCCATCCGGTTCACCCGGCAGGCACTCCTCAGCGGCACGGACCTCACCCGTGATGTCGGTCAGCAGGTCATGCCTGCGGTGACAGACCGTCGTCCACGTGCACGTTCTGGGGGGGTCAGCGTGATGCCGGAGTTCCTGGCCTGCTCAAGGATCAGGGCAGCGAAGTCCTCCTCGACGCGCCCTGCCCCGATGGCACCCGCCACCAGCTGAGCGGTGGCGGCGGCGAGCGGCATCGGGACCTCCAGTTCGCGGGCTGCGGACAGCCCCAGGTCGAGGTCCTTGCGCAGCAGCGGCATGGTGAACGTCGGTGTGAAGTCCAGGTTGACCAGCGCGGGCGACTTGTAGCGGGTGTAGACCGAGCCCATCACGGAGTCGTTGAGGAATTCCAGAAAGGCGGCACGGCTGACACCGCCCTTCTCTGCGAGGACCGTGATCTCGGCGAGCGACTGGGTCACGACACCCAGAAAGACGTTGTGCGCGATCTTGACGAGACGGGCGACGTCGTCCTTGCCCACGTAGGTCACCCCACGCCCGAGGAGTGCCAGCAACGGCTCGACCTGGCCGAACACCTCGTGCGAGCCGGAGACCGCGACCGTCAGCTTCCCTGCAGCGATCACCTTCGGGTTCCCACTCACCGGGGCGGCCAGGAAGTCGGTCCCACGGTTGGCGGATTCGCTCCGGATCAGCGCGGACATCTGGGGGGACACCGTCGAGCTGTCGATCAGCACCCCCGGAGCGGCATCCGGCGAGGTCAGCACACCGCCCGGGCCCGTGGTGACCGCCTCCAGGTCGGGCGAGGCGGAGACCATGGTGAAGACGACATCCCGGTCGGCCAGATCGGCCGGCCGGGAGACGATCGTCGCTCCCTTCTCCGTCAGCGGTTCGGCCTTGGACCGGGTCCTGTTGTAGACGGCCACGTCGTGCCCGGCGTCCAGCAGCCGGGCGGCGAGTTGGGAGCCCATGCGGCCGGCACCGATCCAGCCGATACGCGGGCGGTCCTGGGCGACATACGCCATTCCTCTACCTCAATCCTGGAAGACGGCTCAAGTGGTGCGGCCCCACGGCTCACCGGCCGGACGGCGGCATACAACTGAGAGGCGACGGTCTCAGCATGCGCTTGCATGAGTACCTCCGCCCTGCCGGCACGGCGGTGATCGAAAGCGTGTCGCCTGCCGACTACAGCGCTCAGCGCCTCGTTCATGTGCGGGTGACGGCTGCGGTGGTGGGAAGAGGCCTGGCAAGACTCCGTGATGGCCTCCAATCACCTACCGAGGTTGAACTCGCGGTGTCATATGGGCTGACGGTCCTCGACCTGGGCTGAGGCCGGCTCGCCCGCTACGGTCACGGCTCGTCACCGAGCAGCACCGGAGAGGGGCCGTGACAGAGAGGCGGGGAGTGGCGGCGGGCGCCGTCGTGGAGCTGAGATACGAGCTGGGGCAGCAGCCGGACTGGTCCGACGCGTTCCACGCACCGGGCGGGTACGGGGGATCAAGGGCCGGCTGCAAGGACTGCTGCCGCCGGTGCTCTTCGCGGTGACGGTGTGGCTGCTCGCCGACAACGTTCTGGCCGCGGGAATCGCCTTCCTCGGCAGCCTGTTCGGCCTCGTCGTCGGGACGGGCGTCTTGGCCGCGCGGCATGCCGAGATGGGTGCCCCGCCGGGGCCCCGAATCGTGACCGTCGGTGACTCCGGCGACGCTGTGCGCTTCGCGGGCGCACACATGGAGACGCGCCGGGGCCGGCGGAGCCTCGGCGGGCACATGCAGACCGCCGCCGGATTCGTCCTGCCGACGCCTCCGCCGTACCTGCTCGTCGTGCACTATCTGCCGAAGCGCGCCATAGGCAGGGGCGACACCGACAGGCTGCGCGGCGTACTCGATCGCCGCCGGCCCCGCCACGGCGGCCGTCCGCCCCGGCACTGAGGTTCGGTAGGATCCGCAGGTCTTGGTACCGGGGAGGGATCATGGCCGAGGGCCGTAGCACCGAGGGCACCATCAACAGCGCGGAAACCTCTGACGATGTCGTGGACGAGCAGGCCGTGGTCCAGTTGGTGTACCGGCCCCAGTCTGCCGACACACTGGTCGGCCTGCGGGTCCGCGAGCGGATCAAGCGGACCGGGCTACTGCTGCGGGGCGTGTTCCTCGCACTGTGGGTAGGGCACTGGCTGGTCTCCGCCGTGGGCCGCGGGAGTATCGACGCGGTCTCGACGGTTCTGTTCTTGTTCGTCGTCCTGGTGGTGTGGGGGTACCCGCGGCTACAGGCCGCCCATGTGCAGCGGATCACCGGATGGCAGGGCGAGTACCGCGCCACCGTGTCTCCGGCCGGGATCACCTGCCGCAGCGACCACAGCACGTTGATCCAGAAGTGGTCCGTCTTCCAGGGCTACCGGGAGACGGCAGGTCACTTCGTCCTGCTGAGCCGGGACCCCAACATCATGTGTCTCGATGTCCTGCCCAAGCGGGGCGTGCATGAGGCCGAGGACCTCAACCGGCTGCGGGCCATCCTGGACCAGCACACCACTCGCGTGTGACGAACCTGAAAGGCACCCAGCGCCGGCTGGTCGGTCCGGCTGCATCCGCTGCCGCATGGCTTTCCACGTCTGCCGCCACCGCTGCACCGAACGGACGCTCACCCGCAGGTCCTTGGCGATCACCGCGCTCGCCTCGCTCTGGGCGAACCGCTCCGCCAGCTGGAGCCGTAACCACTCGCGGAACTGCTGGCGTGCGGCGGTCGGAACGCCCCTTGTGGATACCGCATGCCCCTGGTGATACCGCAGCAGACGACCAGCCGTCAGCCCTCACGACACCGCGAGTTCAACCTCAGTAATGCTCCATCGCACGACCCTGCCTTTTGTTGGGTCAGAACCAGCCGCCGTCGGCCTGGATGGTTCTGCCGGTGATGAACGAGGCATCGTCCGACACCAGGAACGAGACGACTGCGGCGATTTCGGAGGGCTGGGCCATCCGTCCGAGCGAACTGGCGGTGCGAATGAGGGTGTGGAATTCAGTGTCGACGTCGGGATGGACGTAGTGGGAAGCCGCGTGAGCGGACATGTCAGTGACGGTCCCCCCGGGCGCGATGGCGTTGATGGTGATGCCGCGCCGGCCGAGTTCGGCGCTGAGGTTGAGCGCGATGCATTCGACGGCGGCCTTACTCGACGCATAGAGGGCGTGGTAGAAAACCGCCTTGTGGGCACTCTGCGATGACGTCAGTACGATCCTCCCTCCTTCGCTCATATGCCGTACCGCGTTCTGTACCGCGAAGAACTGGGCTCGTGTGTTGATGGCGAAGACGCGGTCGAAGTCGGTGGGGGTGACGTCGTCCAGCTTGCCGAAGTGCTCAATTCCGGCGTTGCTGGCGAGAATGTCGAGTCCGCCGAGAGCCTCGGCGGCCTGATCGGCCAGCCGACGGATCTCGTCCGGATCGCTGAGGTCCGCCTTGATCGCAACCACGCGGCGGCCGTCGGCGGTGATCTCGGCGGCGAGCGCTTCGGCCGCATCACCGCTGCTCCGGTAGTTGATCGCCACGTCGGCTCCGTCAGAGGCGAGCCTGCGGGCCACAGCCGCACCGATCCCTCGTGCGCCACCGGTGACCAGGGCCTTCCTGCCAGTCAGCTTTCCGCTCATCGGTCTTCTCCCGTCCACGGCAATCCGGCGGTCATGCAGAATGCGCATGACGCGGCGTATGGGTCCCGGAACTCACGGCAGCAGATGAATTCTTCACCGCGCATACGCAGTGGAGGACTGCCGTGGTCATCCTCGTCACGGTGGGCGCGTACTCGTTCACCACCGGGCCGTAAGCACCAGAATCGCCCCGGCCCGGGCACTGGCGCCACTCGGAGCAAAAGTCCGGCCCCGAGTGGCACACCCGCCGTCCGCCACCAGCTCGCCCCGGGCGCGCAACCGGGGGTTTTGCTGGCTGAGCCCAAGGGAAGGCGCGTCCATCCTGCGAGTACACCCCTTGCGAGGTGGGAGGTCACTGCACCCCACGCGGCCGGAACTGAATGCTGATGCGTCCTCCCGCGGCCCGCGCGGTCTTGGGGATGGCGTGCTCCCAGGTCCGCTGGCAGGAACCGCCCATCACGATCAGGTCGCCGTGTCCGAGTGGTCGCCGGACGACGTCGCCGCCGCGGCGCGGGCGCAGCAGCAGGTCGCGGGGCGCTCCCACGGAGAGGATGGCGACCATCGTGTCCTCGTGGGCCCCGCGGCCGACGCGGTCGCCGTGCCAGGCCACGCTGTCGCGCCCGTCGCGGTAGTGGCACAGGCCTGCCGTCGTGAAGGGTTCACCGAGCTCGGGGGCGTAGTACGCGGAGAGTGCCTGTCGTGCCTCCTCGAGGACGGGGTGCGGCAGCGGTTCGCCGGCGCGGTAGAAGGCGAGCAGGCGCGGGACGTCCACGACCCGCTCGTACATCTGCCGGCGCTCGGCCTTCCAGGGAACGTTCGTGGCCAGCTGTTCGAACAGGGCGTCGGCGCCACTCAGCCAGCCCGGCAGGAGGTCGATCCAGGCGCCGTCGCCGAGCTCTGTTCTGCGGAGGCCGTGCAGTGGGCTTAGACGCACGTCGTCGCTCTGATCGAACAGGGACCCCTGGAGCTGGTGCGATGCCATGCATGCAGCGTACCTCGCATTCGAACATTTGAGCTATGAGGAATGGCGCTCAGGGTGATAGGGACGGCGCGAGGGACCCGGGATGCGGGACCGGGCGAGCCCGTGGACGACGGGCACGCGCCTGACGTTGTGGCGGGCCATCGTCGCGGAGATCTCGTTCCCTCCGTCGTCGGCGCCGGTGGTGACCGCTTCGCCCCGGCGCTGCGGGCATCGGCACGTCATTTGACGATCTCCAGCACCGCCATCATGCCCGCGTCCTCATGGTTGAGGATGTGGCAGTGAAGCACGGTCCTGCCGGTGTAGTTCCTGAAGTGGGTCCGGACGACGAGCTTTCCGGAGGATGCGGAGTTCGCGGGCCTGATCAACCGCGTATGCCGGGCAGACCGAGTGCATGCGCACGATCCATCCGCACCACAGGGTTGTTCTCGCCGCCGCGCCCTCGACGGGCCGCGACCCCAGCGCGACCTCGGTCGTGAGAGAGGCCGACCAAGCGCCTCTCTCCAAGTGGCGCGAGCCTGAGCGTCCAATATATTACGTTTTGCGGAAAAGTTATGTAACTGGCGGCAATCCAGACGGCGGTTGGGCTGCCGCATGTGGTCGCGCGCCATTTGAGCTGGGGCCAGTTGACGGATCCGATGGCGGCAACGCCGTACGGCTTGCCACCTCGCTCCTTGCCTGAGGGAAACCATGACTGACGAGACATCCGCGTCCCTGGAGAACGGGTGGAGCGGCGAAGGGTGCCCGGCGAGCGCGTTTGCCCGGCGGTCGTTCCTTCACGGCGCCGCCGCGGGCCTGGCCGGAGCAGCGGGCGTAGCAGCCCTGGGCAGCGGTGAGGCGTTCGCCGACACGATGGCCGAAATCAAGGCGCAACCGAGATCCCGTACGATTCCCTTTCACGGCCATCACCAGGCAGGCATCGCCACTGCGCCCCAACAGGACGCGATTTTCGTCTCGTTCGACGTGACCGCTTCCAACCGCGCGGAGCTCACCGGCCTGTTCCGCACGCTGACCGCGCGGGCCCGCTTCCTCACGGCGGGCGGCAGGCCACCGCAGGTGCCCCCGACCGCAACGCCGTCGGACAACGGCATCATGGGACCCACGTTCGTGGCGGATGGTCTCACCCTCACAGTCGGAGTGGGCGCGTCTCTCTTCGACGACCGCTACGGATTGGACACGCGCAAGCCGGTCCAGCTCGTTACCATGACGCCCTTCCGTCACGACGACCTGGACCCCGCGCTGAGCCAGGGTGACCTGCTGATCCAGATCTGCGCTGATCACCGCGACACGACGGTGCACGCGCTGCTCGACATCCTGACCCACACCAAGTCCGCGATGAAGCTGCGCTGGCGTATTGACGGCCAGCGTAATCCGGAGCGTCCCGTCGGTGTCCGGCGTGACTGGTTCGGCTTCAAGGACGGCATCTCCAACCCGACCGTGACCGACGACGCCCAGATGAATCAGGTGGTCTGGGTCCAGCCGAAGGGCGCCGAACCGGACTGGGCCGCGGGCGGCACGTACCACGTGGTGCGTATCGTGCATTTCTTCATCGAGGCATGGCAGAAGGTGCCCATTGCTCAACAAGAGCGGATCTTCGGCCGCCGCAAGGCCAGTGGCGCCCCCATGTACGCCGTGGATGAGAACGTCACGGATCTCCTCGACCCCATCTACACCAACGACCCGCAGGGTCTGATCACCCCGCTGAATTCTCACATCCGCCTCGCCAATCCCCAGACTCCGCAGACCGCGGCGACCAGCACCATCCTGCGTCGCAGTTACGACTACGACCGGAGCCCCAACCCACCGGAACTCGACATGGGGCATGCGTTCGTCTGCTTCCAGCAAGAGCTGAACACCTACATCGCCATGCAGACCCGGCTGGAAGACGAAACACTGGTGCCGTACATCAGCCCCCGGGGCGGGGGTTACTTCTTCGCGCTTCCCGGAGTTCGGGACGAGAAGGACTACTACGCCCGCGGGCTCCTGACCTGATCCTTCCCTGCCCCCGGCCGGCGTCGGCGAGACGCCGACCCGCCCGGCCCCGGACCGAACCATCGCAATGCGCACAGGAGGCGAGATGTTCTCTGCCCTGCGGACCCGAGCCGGCGGCGGCCGCCGGCGCCCCGGCAGGACGCTCCGGCCGGCACTCGCGGTGGGCATCGGGATCCTGTTGATCTCCTGCACGCCCGCCGCCTCGGTCCGCAAGGACTCCGCCGTGCCGGCCGCGACAGCCCACGCCGGTGCCAGTGGCCGCGTGTATGTCACGAACCAGCAGGACGACACGCTCTCGGTGATCGATGCCCGTACCTACAAGGTCGTCACAACCGTGCCGGCCGGCGTGGCGCCCGAAGGCGTCGCGGTCGCCAAGGACGGCAAGCACGTGTACATCGCCAACAGCGGCTCGGCCCGGGTCTCGGTCCTCGACACCCGGAACAACAAAATCGTCGCGGCCGTGCCGGTCGGAAAGAGCCCCACCGGTGTCGGCCTCAGCCCCGATGGCAGCTCCCTCTGCGTCACCAACGGCGGTTCGAACACCGTCTCGCTGATCGATACCCGAACCAACCGGGTGGCTGCGACCATCCCGGTCGGCAAGTCTCCGGTGAACGTGGCGTTCAGTCCTGACGGTGGTTCGGCCTACGTGGCGAATTCCGGGTCCGGCAGCCTGTCGGTCATCGACACCCGCACGCGGCGCGTCGACCGGACCCTCCCCGCAGGGCGCTCCCCGGTGGGCGTCGCCATCACCCCGGACGGCAAGTCGGCCTACGTCGCCGACGAGGTGGCAGCGCACGTCCATGCCATCGGAACCCGTACCGGCAAGGTGACCACCGTGTCCGTGGGCGAGGGCCCCTTTGACGTGGCCATCGGGCCCGACGGCCACTTCGCCTACTCCGCCGATCTCGGCCCGGGCAACGTATCCGTGATCGACACCGGCAGCCACCGTGTCTCGGCGACCATCGCCCTCGGCCCTCCCGGCACCGACCCGTTCAACCTGAAGGTCACCGACGAGGCGATCTACGTCACGAACCAGGGAGCGGGCACCCTCAAGGTCATCGACCCGAATTCACACAAGGTCGTCGCGACTGTCACCGTCGGCGCCAGCCCCTACGGCGTGGCGGTGAGCTGAGCCCGCGACGCACCACCGGAGGTTTCCTTGCCGGGAAAGACTCGGGTTGTCGGCGGAACATGGACAAGGGGAAACGGAAAAGGGGTCTTCCATGTCTCACGCTTCCATCGTCGCTGTTCTCGGAGCAGGCGCACTCGGCGCCGCGATGGCGATGCGTCTCGGAGACACCGGCCACGAGGTACGGCTCTGGAACCGTACGGAGGACAAGGCCCGTGCGGTCGCGGAGCACGCTGCCGGGGTCACGGCAGTCAGGGCGGTGGGCGACGCGGTCTCCGGCGCGTCCGTCGTCATCACTGTGCTCCGTGACGGCGATGCGGTCGCGGAGGTCATGTCGGATGCCATCGGTCGGCTCGACAACGATGCCGTCTGGGTGCAGGCGAGCACGGTAGGGCCGCGGCACGCCGCCGCGCTGGCCGGTCTGGCTCGTGATCACGGTGTTGCTTACCTCGACGCACCGGTCTCGGGAAGCACCGCTCCGGCTCGGCAGGGCAAGCTTGTCTGGTTGGTAGCCGGCTCCGATGGCGTCCTCGCGCGGGCGCGTCCCCTGCTCGACGATCTCGGCTCGTCCGTGCTCCACGTCGGGACTGGGGTCGAGGGCAGCGCCGTCAAGCTCGTGGTCAACGCCTGGATGGCTGCCTCGACAGTCGCCATGAGCGACGTACTCGCGCTGTGCGACGCACTCGGCGTCGACCACACGACGTTCGTCCAGGTGCTTGAGGCGGGCCCGCTCGCCATGCCGTACGAGTTGCAGAAGGTTGGTGTCATGGACGACGCCTCGTACGCGCCCGGATTCGCGGTGCGACTCGCCCTGAAGGACATCGAACTGGCCGCGGCAGCCGCCGCCCCCAGCCCTCTGCTCCAGGCCGTCCGAGACCGCCTGGAAGCGACCGTCGCAGCCGGCCACGACAGCGACGACCTCGCCGCAGTCGACTACTCGAGGAAGCCGCCGTCGTAGTCCGGATGCGGGCCGTCGGTCCGGTCCCGCTGCTCTCCGTGCTGCCGGAGCCCCCATCGGATCTTCACCCGTCGTTTCCGCATCTTTGCGGGAATGATGGAACCATGGCGAACCCGACAATTCTGACTGTCGACGACGACCCGGCGGTCTCCCGTGCGGTCGCCCGCGACATCCGGCGCCGGTACGGCGACCGCTACCGCATCGTGCGCGCCCTCTCCGGCCGCGATGCCCTGGACGCACTGCGCGAGATCAAGCTGCGTGGCGATCAGCTCGCGCTCATGCTGGCCGACTACCGCATGCCGCACATGAACGGCATCGAGTTCCTCGAGGCGGCCATGGATCTCTTCCCGCTCGCCCGTCGCGTACTGCTGACCGCCTACGCCGACACGGAAGCGGCGATCGATGCCATCAACGTCGTGGACCTCGACCACTATCTCGTCAAACCCTGGAGCCCGCCGGAACAGCACCTTTACCCGGTGATCGACACACTGCTGGACCTGTGGCAGGCCACGCCCGATCCGGGGATCACGGAGACCCGCGTGGTCGGGCACCGCTGGTCCGCGCCGTCCTTCGCTGTCCGTGACTTCCTCACCCGCAACCTCGTGCCCTACCGGTGGCTGCTGTCCGACGAGCCGGAAGGGCAACGTCTGCTGGCCGCCGCAGGAATGTCGGCGGCCGACGTACCGCTGGTCATCACCCCGGACGGCGAGCCCCTGGTCTCCCCCACCGAGCGGGAACTCGCTGCGAAGGTAGGCCTCAGCACAGTTCCGGCCTCGGATTTCTACGACCTGGTGGTGGTCGGTGGCGGGCCGGCCGGTCTGGGAGCTGCCGTCTATGGGGCTTCGGAGGGTCTGCGTACGGTCCTGGTGGAACAGCAGGCGACCGGCGGACAGGCCGGACAGAGCAGCCGTATCGAGAACTACCTGGGCTTTCCCGACGGCGTCTCCGGTTCCCAGCTGACCGAACGTGCTCGCCGTCAGGCGCTGAAGTTCGGGGCGGAGATTCTGAGTGCGCAACGGGCCGTCGCGCTGGAGGCAGCTGGATCGGGCCGGGTGCTGCACCTGGGGCCGGAGGGCTCCATCGCCGCCCACACCGTGGTCCTGGCCACCGGGGTGGCCTACCGGCGGCTGGCCGCCACCGGGCTGCAGGAATTCACGGGTGCGGGCGTCTTCTACGGGTCCGCCGTCACCGAGGCCCCCAGCTGCTCCGGGGAGGATGTGTACATCGTCGGCGGAGCCAACTCCGCGGGTCAGGCAGCGGTCTATTTCTCGCGCTACGCGCGGCGCGTCCACGTACTCATCCGTCACGGTGATCTGACCCGTTCGATGTCCAGCTATCTCATCGACCAGATCAACGGCGTCGACAACATCGAGATCCACGCGTGGACCGAAGTCCTCGGCGGTGAGGGCGAGGGACACCTGCAGCGGCTGACCCTTCGCGAGGGCCGGTCCGGCGTCGTGCGCACCGTTGCTGCGTCCTGGCTGTTCATCTTCATCGGGGCCGAGCCGCATACCCAGTGGCTGGAGGGAGTGGTCTCCCGTGATGAACGCGGATTCGTGCTGACCGGCCCGGACCTGGTGGCCGGAGGGCAGCGTCCGGCGGGCTGGCGGCTGCCGAGAGATCCGTACCACCTGGAGTCGAGCGTGCCTGGTGTCTTCGCCGCCGGAGATGTGCGTTCCTCCTCGGTCAAACGAGTCGCGTCGGCCGTCGGCGAGGGAGCCATGGCCGTCTCCTTGGTGCATCGCTATCTGGAGGCACAGTGACCACGTCAGTACATCTGTCACCGGAGCAGTTGCGGACGCTGTTCCTGTTCGAGAAGCTCAGCGACGAGCAGCTCAATTGGCTGGCGGCGCGCGGCCGTGCTGAGCAGCGGCCTGCCGGAAGTGTGGTGTACGGGGAGGGCGAACCGGCCACGTGCTTCTTCGTCCTGCTCAGCGGTGCCATCGCGCTCAGCCGTGTGCTGCACGGCGACGATGTGGAAGTCAACCGCACCGATCAACGCGGTGTGTACAGCGGGGCAACCCGTGCGTACCTCGGGGACCGTGTCGAGCAGCGGTATCCCCACACACTGCGGGCTGTCACCGATGCCGAGTTCTTCGTGCTGCCCGCCGCTGATTTCGCCCACGCGGTACGCACGTGGTTCCCGATGGCACTGCACCTGCTGGAGGGACTCTTCTTCGGTACGCGGGCGGCCAACGCGATCGTGAGTGAGCGGGAACGGCTGCTGGCCCTGGCCTCGCTGTCGGCAGGCCTGACCCACGAGCTGAACAATCCTGCGGCAGCCGCTGTGCGGGCCACTGCGGCTCTGCGGGAGCGAGTGACCGGCATGCGCCACAAACTCGCCTTGATCGCTGACGGTCGGCTGGACGGCACCGACCTGCACCGTCTCGTAGAGCTGCAGGATGATGCGGTGCAACAGGCCGCAACGACTTCCGGTCTGCCCGCGCTGGCTGCTGCCGATGCCGAGGATGCCGTCGGCGACTGGCTCGATGAGCGCGGGGTGACGGAAGCATGGGAACTGGCACCGACACTGGTCGCCGCGGACATCGGCGTGCCGTGGCTGACCTCGGCAGCCGACACCATCGGTGAGGACAACCTCGGCCCCACGGTGCGCTGGCTGGCGTACACCATCGATGCGGAACTTCTGATGGGCGAGATCGAAGATGCCGTGACCCGCATCTCCGGGTTGGTCGGCGCCGCCAAGCAGTACGCGCAGCTGGACCGGGCACCGCAGCAGACCGTGGATGTGCACACATTGCTCGACGCCACGCTGACCATGCTGCAGGCGAAGATCCCCACCGGTGTCCAGGTGGTCAAGGAGTACGCCCATGGCCTGCCGCCGATTCCGGCTTTCGGAGCCGAGCTCAACCAGGTATGGACCAATCTGATCGTCAACGCCGTCGATGCCATGCCTGACGGGGGCACGCTGACGATTCGGACGTGGCGGGAGGACGCACGGCTGCTCGTGGAGGTGGCCGACACGGGCACGGGCATTCCGGCTGAGATCAGACCGCGGATCTTCGAGCCGTTCTTCACAACCAAGCCGGTCGGTGAGGGCACCGGGCTGGGACTGGACATCTCCTACCGCATCGTCGTCAACAAGCACCATGGGGACATCCGGGTCTCTTCGCAGCCCGGCGACACCCGCTTCCAGGTGTGTCTGCCGATCGCCCCGCAGCCCGAGGACCCCTGAGGACTGTCGTGGCATCCAACAGTGGGGGCAGCTCTGGGCTCGGCCCTGCGTTGTCCACGACGCGATGTCGTGGCGGCCGTGGCACGGAGGACGGCGGAGGCTGACGCCACCGACCATCCACTACGACGATGGCCGACATGGCCCGCCGTCGCCCGCACGCCCCGACTCCCCCGCACGCGGTCCGCCGCGATTCACTGCATCGGTTCCGCCGAATGGTGCTCGACCACAGCAGCGGCGACTGAGCAGGTGCCGAGGCCACCGCCGGCCCACCAGCCGCATATCAAGGTGCCGAGGCAGGTTTCCGAACGACGCACGGGGGCGGCTTCCCGGAGTCGCGGACTCGGCAGGCATCGGACATATCGCCTGTCGCCGACGAGAGCATCCCCGGCGAATCACACGTGGAGAAAGCCGGGGTGCTCGCGCTTCAAACATGGAATTTCAGACGTTCTTTTTCCGGAACTTACGGATAGCGGTACCTCATAACGCGTCTGAAGAGAAAAGAAGTTGACGGACGCGGCCAGGGCAGTGAGTCGTTGACTGGCCCCTTTCGATCATGCAATCATTCGAATGCACATCCTGTATCCGCTTTTCGTACACCCTGCACCATTATTCGAACACGCCAGGTACGGTGGAGGTCGGCGGGCCTGTGCGTCAGGCCGTTCGCCATCACCCTCTATGAGCCGTCATCGCCGCGAAGGGGGCCCCATGCAGTTCAGGATTCTGGGGCCGCTCGAAGTCCTGGACGACGGCAGGCACATAGACGTCAGCGGGCAGCGCCAGCGCACGGTTCTGGCGATGCTGCTCCTCGAATCGGGACGTGTCGTCTCCAATGACCGCCTGGTGGAGGCCATATGGGAGCGGAAGCCGCCGGCGACGAGCCGCACCCAGGTACAGATCGGCATCTGCGCGCTGCGGCGCATGCTCCCCGCGGGGCCCCACCCCAGCCCCATCGTGACCCGCTCGCCCGGTTATCTCTTACGGATGACCGAGGGGCAACTCGACCTCCACGCCTTCGAGGAACGGGTAGCCGCAGGCGGAAGAGCCGCTGCCGCCCATCAACCCCAGCAGGCGGTAAAGGAGTTACGGGCCGCGTTAGGGCTGTGGCAGGGTCACGCCCTGACCGATATCAGCAGCAAGCCGGTACGGGCGAACGCCGTCCAGCTCGACGAGCGGCGCCTCGCCGTACAGGAACAGTGTCTTGAACTCGAACTACGGCTCGGCAATCACCACCGCGCCGTGAGTGAACTCGGCGCTCTGGTCGCCGCCCACCCACTCCGGGAACGCCTGCGGGTGCTCCTGATGACCGCGCTCCACCGCGCGGGACGGCAGGCCGAGGCCCTGGACGCCTACCGCCAGGCGCGGGCGGCCCTCGTCGAGAGGCTCGGCATCGAGCCCGGCGCGGAACTGCAGCGACTGCACCGCATGATCCTGGCAGGGGAAGAGGAGTGGGGCACGCCGCCCCGGATCCAGCCCTTCATCAAGGTGACGGCGCCCGCCGCCCAGCCGAACGGCCCCGGCAGCGGCCCGGCGGTCGCGGCCCTTCCTGCGGTTCCGGCCATTCCGGCGCACAAGATTCCGCGGCTGCTGCCCGCCGACATCGCCGACTTCACCGGCCGCGCGCGAGCGATCCAGCGCATTCTGGCCGCCCCCACCCGTGCCGCTGACGCCCCCCGAACTGTCGTCCCCGTCACCGTGATCACCGGACGGGGTGGCTCCGGCAAGACGACCTTGGCCGTACATGTCGCCCATCGGCTCGCTCCGGACTACCCCGACGGGCAGCTCTTCGCGAAACTGTCCGGCGCCCCGGGCCACCCGACGAGCGCCGCAGAGGTGCTCCGGCGCTTCCTGCGCGCGCTCGGGGTGACCGACGAAGCCGTCCCGGCCGGCGTCGAAGAGCGCGCCGAGATGTACCGTGACCTGCTGGCGGAGCGCCGGGTCCTTGTCGTGCTGGATGGCGCGGCATCCGAGTGCCAGGTCGCCCCGCTGCTCCCCGGGTCGTCCGGATCGCAGGTGCTGATCACCTCGTGGCGGCGCTTCACCGGGCTGCCCGCGGACACCCGCATCGAGCTCTCCCGGTTCCGGCGGGAAAGCTCCGTGGAAATGCTGATGAAGATCATCGGACGGCGGCGGGTCGCCGCCGAACCGCTGGCCGTCGAGAAGCTCTGCCGTGCCTGCGACGATCTGCCGCTCGTGCTGCGCGCGGCCGCCGCACGCCTGGCCGCCCGGCCGCACCGGGCCGTGGCGGACGCCGTCGCCCAGGCCGAGGCGGTGGACGGATGCGCCGACATGGCCCGCCGCCCGGACGAGCTGCGCCACGTGGAGCAGGCGGTGCGTACGTGCATGACCCCGGCTTACGAGGCGCTCAGTCCGGAGGCCCGGCGGGCCCTGCGCCGCCTCGCTCAGTTGGAGATACCCGATTTCGCCCCCTGGGTCGGCGCCCCCCTGCTCGAATGCGAACCGCACCGCGCCCAGGACCTGCTGGACGAGCTCACCGAGTCCTATCTGCTCGACGCGGTGGTGGACCAGCTCTCCAGAGCCGTCCGGTACCGCTTCCCCGCGTTCGTACGGGCCTTCGCCCTGGAGCGCCTGGCGGCGGAGGAGCCGCCGGAGGAGCAGCGGGCGGCGCTGCGGCGCGTTCTCGACACCTTGGCGTATCTCACCGGAGAAGCGCAGCGCCGCAGCGGGTACGGGGACCCGCCCGTACCGGATGAGCCCATCCGCTGCCATGCGATGCCGCGGAGCCTGATCGACCGTCTGCTGGCGGACCCGTTCGCCTGGTACCAGCAGGAGCGCGCCCAGGTGGAGGCGGCGGGCCGGCAGGCAGCCGAAATCGGCCTATGGACCATTTCCTGTCGCCTGGCGAGCAGTTCGACGGTGCTGGCCCGGAAGTGATTCCCCCTCGGGTGGCAGCACGGCGGTTCGGCCGTGGGCACCGATTCCCTCTTACCCGCCCGTTAGCGGCGCGCATCCCGTCACAGCTGTCTTGATGACATCCTCTCCGGGGGTCACGCACAATCCCCCCGCGAGCCTCGACGGGCTCCGGGGAGAAGGCCGCGCCGGGACGCGATTCAATCTGCCGTTCATATACAAGGCGAAGGTGTGCTTATTTAGCTCTATCACTTCCCTAAATTTACGCTAACGATGTGATCCAAAACCCTCCCGATCGTTAAAAGATGCAGGTCAGGCGTCGCTCACAAGGGTTGACCGGCCCTGATGCGTCTCTCTAATGTGACAGCGCTCCGCCATGTCCCATGCAAATAACCCCGCAGTTCTTCGCAGCGTTCACAGGTTCTCTTCGGCGATGCACGTACGCACTGCTCTGTGTGCTCTTCAAAAACCGCGGCCGCGTTTCGTTTTTATTGGACCTTTAGTGGACCGGTGAGAAGGGCGTCATCATGGACGGCATCCCCACGACCGACGAGAACGCGGTGGAAGACGCACGTACGGGAGGCGGAACGAGACCGTCTTCGGCCGGCCGGCTCTGCGCCAGGCCGGATGAGCGCGGACCGCTCTCTTTCGGCCAGCAGCGGCTCTGGTTCCTCGACCGCTGGCTCGGGGACAACGCCGTCTACAACATTCCGGTCGTTCTTCGCTTCACCGGCCCCTTGGACGCCGCCCGGCTGACGGCCGCCGTCACTACGACCGCGGCCGGTCATGACGCCCTGTACACCGTCTTCGAGGCGGACGGGAACGGAGAGCCGCGCCAGCAGTTGCTGGACACCCGTGAGACGGACTGCCCGCTCGTCGACCTCACAGGACTCGCACCCGCCGACCGCGTCCGCAGCGCACGGGAGGCCGTCGAGACGGATGCCCGCAGGCCGTTCGACCTGGCCCGGGATCCGATGCTGCGTGCGTCGCTGTACCGGCTGTCCGAGGACGAGCACTGGTTGCAGCTGACCTTCCACCACATCGCCTGCGACGGCTGGTCGCTCGATGTGTTCCAGCGCCGGCTGAACGAGGCGTACCGTGCCGGTGGCGGGTCGGCCGGTCCACTGCCGGTCCAGTACGCCGACTACGCATTGTGGCAGCGCGAGACGCTGCGCGGTGCTCGTACGGAGAAGGCCCTGGCGGCCTGGACGGACGCGCTGGCCGATGCTCCGGCCGTGCTGGACCTCGGCACGGACCGCCCCCGTCCGGCTGAGATGAGCTATCGGGGCGAGACGACGGACTTCCCGCTCAACGGAGTGTCCTCGGCGGCACTGGAGGCGTTCGCCGCCGAGGAGAACGTCAGTCTGTACACGGTGATGCTCGCTGCCTTCCAGGTGCTCGCCGCGCGCCACTCGGGGAGCAGCGATGTCGTCGTCGGTTCGCCGGTGGCGGGCCGGGACAACGCCAAGCTCAACGATCTGGTCGGCTTCTTCGTCGACACGCTCGTCCTCCGGGTGGACCTGGGGGACGACCCCGGCTTCCGGGAGCTCGTGGCGCGCTCCCGCGCGTCGCTGCTGAGCGCACTCTCCCGGAGCAGGGCCCCGTTCGATCTCGCCGTGAAACAGCTGCACCCCGAACGGTCGCTGAGTCACAACCCGATCGTGCAGACGCTTTTCGCCTTCCATGAGGAGGAGCCGCTGGAGCCCTTCGGTGAGGGGCTGAGCGTCGAGCGTTCCATGGTGGCCACGGGGACCGCGAAGTTCGACCTCACCTGGTCGGTGTACCGGCAGCCGGACGGGCTCCGTCTCCAGGTCGAGTACGCGACGGACCTGTTCGACGCCGACACCATCCGCACCCTGGTGGACCACTGGCAGATCCTGCTCGGTCAGATCCTCGCCACTCCCGACCTTCCGGTGAGCCGACTGCCGCTCATGGCTCCTGCCGAGCGGCAGTTGGTGGAGTCGTGGGCGGGTGACGGCGGAGAACTCCCGGTCGGCGCGATCCACGAACTGGTCATACGCCGCGCGCTGGAGACCCCCGACGCCGTG